>CAYTJG010000114.1:0-16622 GCA_964437865.1 uncultured Bifidobacteriaceae bacterium
AGCCGCTGCTGCGCCTCCGCTTTGCGCCGGGGCTCAAATATGAACCCCATGCCGCCGCCCGACATGCCGCCCAGCATCCAGAAACCCCAAAAATCGTCACCAAACTCCGTGCGCACCGCCGCGATGACGGCTTCGGTAAAGGCGTTACTGGCCCAGGGGATGATGGTCTGGATGGGCTCTTGGAAATTCCGGGTGGTGAGGCGGCCGAGTTGCCGCACATCGCCGGCGCGCAGGGCGGCCACGATTTCATCCAGCAAACCGTTGGCCTGTTGGCGGCCGGCCCATTCGGCGGTGGAACGCAGCAGGTATTTCTCGGTGACCATTTCCAGGATGGGTCCCACGTTTTGCGCCATGCCGCCATGGACCAGCACGAGGCTTTGCTGGAGTCGATCGCGGGTTTCCAATGAAACCTCCGGCTGCCCCAAAATCTGGTGGGTGGGCATGAGCCGGCCGCGGCTGATCCCGCTTTCCGGGTCGCCCGCGGCCGCTTCCACGCCGCAAATGAGTTTGATGCCGGGCCAGACGCCGCCGGAGTCCTGCCAGCCGCCGCCGGAACCGCCCAGCCATTCACCCAACAGAGCCCGCGCCAGCACGAGCCGCCGTTCCGCTTCGTCCAGGCTGCCGGCGAGCGAGGCGGCCTGCCCCGTGGCCCGCATGCAAACGGATATCAGCGACGCCAGCAGGTTGGTGGAGACCGCCAGCCGGGAACCTTTGGGAATGTCGTTGACGTGGCTGACCAGTTCCAAGCCCCGCCCCGGTCCCGCCATGCGGGCCAGCAAGTCTGCCAGACTCTGCCCGGAACCTTCAATGCCGGGCGGCACTACGCCGGCGGCTATGACCGCCGCCTTCAGCAAGCCCAGGTAATCCCGTGCAAAATCAAATACTTCGGCCAGCGTGCTGATATCGGCGGTGGCGCCGAGGTCCACGCTCGTGAGCCGCAACACAGGCTCTTCAATCACGCGCAGGTACGCTTCCACCGGCGGTCGCGCCGCCTGGTCGCGTCCATGCACGCCCAAATCAATCGAGACATTCAAGACCCGGGCGCCTTCGGGGAAATCCATGCCCAGAAAGAAAATGTCGCTCCAGCCGGAATGACTCAGGTCCATGCGCACCGGGGTCGTTTCGCGCAGAATGGGATACGTCCCGTCCGTTGCCCGCTGCAGCAGTTCCGGCCGCAGGCGCAGCGGTTGGTCCATGGGATGCCCCATGCGGAACATCCACTGGTTGCCGCGCACCGAGCGCACGCTGCGGCGCACCTGGTCGGCCAGGGTTTGAAAACCGATGCGCTGATAGACGGCGGCGAGTGCGCTGCAGACGGCATCGCTGGGGCCACTTTGTTTCTGCACCGCCAGGAATTGCTCGAGGGCCTCCTCGAACCGGCGCTGGAGCAATTGCTCAAAGCCCTTGAACGGGATCATGCCGCTGGCGTTAGCCGGCAGCTTCTCCGGCAGATGGAAGCGGTGGATGGCGTAGAGAAAGAACAACGCCCGCACCCGTTCGTAGAGGTTTTCGCTGCGGCGACGGAATGCTTCCAATTCCTCGCACGCGGCCAGCAGTTCGCCGGCGGAGGCGGCGGCACAGACGACATCGAGGGATTGATTGCGGATCTTGGGATCCGACGAGGTGATGATCTGGATGAGCGGGCTGGCCATGGCCGGATAGGGGTGGGGCAGGGGGAAAACGTCTCTATTGGCTTTCCTGGGCCAGAAGCTCAACCAAGCCGGCCAGCACTTCGGACCGGGCCGGGCTGCTGAGGGCGAGGGCCAGTTGAGCGTTGAGCAGGCCGTACTTCAGGCCGATATCAAAACGTCGCCCATGCAATTCATACGCCAGGTAGCGTTCGCGACCGGCGAGCCGGGAGAGGGTTTGGCTGAGGTTGACGGGGCGTCCGGCGGCTACCTCGGCACCGAGCAAATCCATGACGAGCGGCGTGAGCACGTGCATGCCGAAGAAACAGAGGTAATGGCCGGCACGCAGGCCGGGAACGGTGAGGCGTTGCTCCGCCACGGTGGGCGTGGGTTTTTCAAGCACCTCTGAAACCAGGTAGAGTCCCGGCTGGTTCTCCGCCCGGCGCCCGCCGGCCGCGCCGTAGTACGGCAGCTTGTTTTCGTAGGTGGCCTGCACGGCGGAAACGGCGCAAGCCTCCGCGGCGGCCACTTCCACGAGTTGCCGCGCGCAGCTCCGCGGTTCGCGGCTGAGATAAAGATGGTCGCCCACCAGCAGCAGAAACGGCTCCGTGCCGGTGAATGATCGCGCGCACCAGACCGCGTGGCCGTAGCCTTGCGGCTGGGTCTGCTCCACAAAAACAAGCCGCTTGCCGTGCGGTCCGGCCGCCGCTTGGTAGCTGGCTGCGTCGCCCGGATGCACCACGATGCAAATCTCCTGGGCCCCGGAATTCAGGGCTTCTTCGACGATGATGGCCAGCCCGGTCTTGGACTTGCCATCGCGGTCAATCAGGGTTTGCAAGGGCAGGGTGCGCTGGCTGGGCCCGGCGGCGGTAATGACTGCTTTGCGGATTTCCATCTTTGGGGGGTGAATTGAATTTTGGCCAGTGTGCCATGTGCTCCAGCGTTGGCGAACAAAATTTCCAGGTCAAAAACAAATTGTAAACCGCGCGCTTTCCTGATAGCAATGCCCGGCCGATGGATCGGGGTGTCGGCCTGGGGAGATTTTGCCGTTGCCCATAGACACAACCACACCATGAAATCATCCGATACTCAAACACCTGCTCCCGGGAGCGCTGCTGCAAAATCCACCCGGCTGATGTCGCTGGATGCCTTGCGCGGCTTTGACATGTTCTGGATCATTGGCGCCGACGGCCTGTTGGAGGGCCTCCGCCAATTGAGCAACGGCCCGCTGCTGCAGGGCGTGGCCCGGCAATTAGACCATGCGGAATGGGCCGGCTTCCATTTCGAGGACTTGATATTCCCCTTGTTCGTTTTCATGGCCGGGGTCTCGCTGAACTTCTCGGTCACGCGGATGATCGAAAAGGAAGGCCGGACGGCGGCGGTGCTGCGCATTCTCCGCCGGGGACTTCTGATGTATCTGCTGGGTGTTTTCTATTATGGCGGCTTCAACGACACCTTCGAGCACATCCGCCTCCTCGGCGTGTTGCAGCGCATTGCGCTGTCCTATACGTTCGCCGGATTGATCTTCTGCTATTTCCGGCAACGGGCGCAGATTGTCTGGTGCGCCGGCATTTTGATTGGTTATTGGCTGGCCTTGACGTTTATTCCGGTGCCCGGCGGCACGGCCGGTAATTTCAACGAAGGGGCGAACCTGACGAACTGGATCGATAAACAATATCTGCCCTTCCGGAAATGGGACGGGGATCATGACCCGGAGGGCCTGCTGAGCACGCTGCCGGCCATTGGCAGTTGCTTGTTGGGCGTGTTCGCCGGCCAGTTCCTGCGCACGGCGAAGCGGAGCGATTGGTACAAGGTGGGCGGCCTGGCGGCGGCCGGCGTGGTGCTCGCCAGCACTGGTTGGTTGTGGAGTCTGCAGTTCCCGGTCATCAAGAAACTCTGGACTTCTTCCTTTGTGCTGGTGGCGGGCGGCTACAGTTGCCTGTTGCTCTCCGCGTTCTATGCGGTCATTGAAATCTGGCAATGGCGTCGCTGGGCGCAGCCGTTTATCTGGATCGGCATGAACTCGATCACCATCTACATGATTCATTGCCTCGTGGATGTAGAGAAGATTGCCGACCGTTTCGCGGGCGGCCAGCTCAACGAAATCTGCTTTGGCCGGGGTGGCACGCTGGTGGTCGCGCTGGTGTCGCTGGGCATCAGTTTCTTGATCTGCCGGTTCCTGTATAAGCGCGGAATCTTCTTGCGGCTTTAAGGATGCCTTGGTCGCTGCTCCGGGAAAATCCTACGCAAGGGTGCCAGAGATGCTTGAATGCACTATGGCACTCAGCGTCGGCTTCGTCCTAACTTATTTCGAACTCTTGCCGCGTTTACGTTTCTTGGTTTTAATCCCTTCGGCCACCGCAAATAGAATTCCCGGCAGATTTGGCAGCGTTGATAGCTGCACTTCCTCGATAATATAATGCTCCTTGGCGCCCGGAAAAGGATGCCCCTTCTCGCACACGGGTTCGAGGTCCTGGCTGGCCGGTACAATTTTTACAAACAGCAGGTTGTCGCAGACCAGCGCCACCACCTTCTCATCGGCGTACAGGGCGTATTCACCAAACATCGACCGGGCGGTGAAGCGCGGCGGATGGCCCAGTTTCTCCAGAATGAACTGAATGGTTTCCTTCTGCGTTGACATAATAAGTTGAGACGCAAGGTCGAAACACCCCCTTCAAGGTCGCACGGCTGGCAACGCATTGTCAATTGCCCATACCGGCTGGCCAAGCACACGTGCGATTATGGATTTTGCTTGATTGTTTTCCGGCGAGTGGTTGTCTTGGGGCAAGGATGAGTTCCACCTCCAATAGACATCGCGCCCGGCATCGGCTCGAACAGTCCATTTCGTTGCAGACCTGCTTCCGCCGAGGTTCCCACGTTCTGCGCTTGGTGTTCCTGGGCGGCTTTCTGCTGGCGTTGGAGGCGCGGGCTGATACGAACGCGGCGTTCCACGGTTACTATCGCTTCCCCGCCATTCATGGCGATACGGTTGTTTTTACGGCTGAGGGTGACCTGTGGCGGGTGGGCATTCAAGGCGGCGTGGCGCAGCGTTTGACCAGCCATCCGGGCGAGGAGTCGCAGGCCGCCATTTCTCCCGATGGCCGGACGATCGCCTTCTCCGCCGAATACGAGGGGCCACAGGAGGTTTACACGATGCCCGTCGGCGGCGGATTGCCCGTGCGCCAGACCTATGAAGGTGAGAGCGCGCTCGTGGCCGGCTGGTCGCCAGATGGAAAGATCCTCTACACCACCCGGCATTTTTCCACCCTGCCGGATTGGCAACTCGCGGAAGCCGATCCCAACACCGGCGTGACCACACCCTTGCCGTTGAGCCAGGCCAGTGACGGCGTTTTTTCGCCCGATGGCCAAACCTTGTTCTTCACGCGCCAGCAGTTTCAGGGCAGCCACACCAAACGTTATCAAGGCGGCACCGCCCAAAACTTATGGAAATATGAGATGAACGGAGCCGAAGCGATGCCCCTGTCCACCAATTTCCCGGGCACCAGCAAGAACCCCATGTGGTGGAACGGCCACCTCTATTTCATTTCAGACCGGGACGGCACGATGAATCTTTGGTCCATGAATCCGGCCGGCGGCGAGCTGCAGCAACTGACCAAGCACCATGCTTGGGACGCCAAGAACGCGTCGCTGGCCGACGGACACATTGTGTATCAGGACGGGGCCGACCTGTATCTCTACGACATTACCTCGGGGCGGGATTCACTGATTCCCATCACCCTCGCCTCGGACTTCGACCAGGAGCGGGAGAAGTGGATTGCCAAGCCGATGGACTATTTGACCACGGCGCATCTTTCGCCGGATGGAGGCCGGATTGCGTTGACGGCACGCGGGCAGGTGTTTGTGGCTCCCGCCGAACCAGGCCGCTTCGTACAGGCGTCCCACGACGAAGGGATCCGCTATCGCCAGGCCGTGTTCCTGCCAGACGGCCAATCATTGCTTGCGCTTTCGGACGCCACCGGGGAATTGGAGTTCGACCAGCTTCCCGCCAACGGGGTCGGCGATAGCAAGCCGTTGACCACTGATGGCCAGGTGTTCCGGTCGGACCCCACCCCCTCGCCGGATGGCCGATGGGCGGCGTACCAGGACAAGAACCAGGCGCTGTGGCTGCTGGACCTCAAGAGCCATGAGAGCCGACAAATCACCGTGTCGCAGAATGACGTGTTTGGCGGTCTCAATTGGTCACCAGACAGTCAATGGCTGGCATACGTGGCCACGGCGGACAATCTTTACACGCAAATCTGGCTTTATCAGGTCGCGGGCAAAACCAACGTTGCCCTGACCAGTGACCGGGTGAACAGTTACAGCCCGGCTTGGAGCGCCGATGGAAAGTGGATTTATTTCCTGTCCGAACGCCACTTCGAGTCCGCGGTTACCAGTCCTTGGGGAGCCTATGAGCCGGAGCCATTCTTCAATGAACCGGGGCAGATTTATCTGGCTTCGCTGGTCAAGGGCGGCCGGTCGCCCTTTGCGCCGGCGGATGAACTGCATGCCGGCAAATCGGAAACCGACCCGGTACCGGACGCCGAAAAGAAGGTGGCCGCCAGAGATAGGTTGAAAAAGGCGGCGAAATCCAAAAAATCCAAGGCGACCAACGAGGTGGCTGGCGTGGTGATCGACTTGGATGGCCTGCAGAGCCGCATTCAGCAGGTGCCAGTGCCGCCGGGGAATTACTCAAGCCTGGCGGTGGGCGAGAAACAACTGTTCTGGCTGGCGAATGGCATCGGTTCTGACGCCAAGACGAACTTGCTGACGCTGACCATTACCAACCAGGAGGAAAAGCCTGATGTCTTTGCTGCGGATGCCGGCGATTATGAATTGTCCCTGGACCGGAAGAAAATCATGGTACACAAAGACGACGGATTTTACGTCGTGGACGCCGATGCCGGTGCGCCGGCCAAGCTGGATCAGAGCGTGGATTTGGCCGGGTGGACGTTTTCCTTGAAGCCGCGCGATGAATGGCGGGAGATGTTCTTGGAATCGTGGCGGTTGATGCGGGATTATTTCTACGACCAGCACATGAATGGCGTGGACTGGCCGGCGATACGGGACAAGTATCTCCCGCTGGTGGCCCGGGTGACGGACCGGGCGGAATTGAGCGACCTGATTGGTGAAATGGTAGGCGAATTGTCCGCGCTGCACATCTTTGTCCGCGGCGGCGACCTGCGCCAAGGTCCGGAGCAGATCAAGCCGGCCGGTCTGGGCGCGTGGTTGGTGCGCGATGACGCGGCTGGCGGCTATCGCATTAACCATATTTACCAAGGGGACCCGGATTATCCGGCGAAGTTGTCACCGCTGGCCCAGCCGGGGGTGGAATTGACGAACGGCGAGGTCATTGTGGCGATCAACGGAGTGTTGCTGGCCAAGACGGGGCATCCCTCGGAGTTGCTCCGCAATCAAGCCGGCAAGCAGGTGCTGCTCACGGCCAAATCACCGGGCGGCGCCAAACCTCGCGACCTGATTGTCAAACCCATCAGCCTCTCCGAAGAGGATGATCTGCGGTATGGCGATTGGGAATACAGCCGGCGGCTGGAAGTGGACAAGCTCGGCCACGGCAAGATTGGCTACGTGCATTTGCGCTCAATGGAGGAAGCCGATATCGCCGCCTGGACGCGGCAGTTTTATCCGGTGTTCAATCGCGCGGCGCTGATCGTGGACGTGCGCCACAATCGCGGCGGCGACATCGACAGTTGGATTCTCGAAAAACTGCTGCGCAAGGCTTGGTTCTACTGGCAAGGCCGCGTCGGGAATCCCACGTGGAACATGCAATATGCCTTCCGTGGCCATGTGGTGGTGTTGTGCGACGAACACACGGCCTCCGATGGCGAAGCATTTTCGGAAGGCTTCAAACGCCTGGGGCTCGGCAAAGTGATCGGCACCCGCACCTGGGGCGGTGAAATCTGGCTTTCCATGGACAATTGGCTCGTGGACAAGGGCATCGCCTCCGCGGCAGAAATGGGCGTCTACGGGCCGGAGGGCAAGGAATGGCTCATCGAGGGGCACGGCGTGGATCCGGACCTCGTGGTGGACAACCTGCCGCATGCCACGTTTGAGGGGCAGGACGCGCAACTCAAAGCCGGCATCGACTATTTGCAAAAGGAACTGGAACTCCATCCAGTTTCGAACCCGCCGCCGCATCCGCCGTATCCGGATAAATCCTATAAATGAATCATTTGACTATGAAATCAACGGTTTTGGCCCTGATGCTGAGTTTCGCATGCGCGCTGCAAGCCAGTCTTTCTGCTGCCGACGACTACACCCGATTTGTGGACGTGGTGGTGGGCACCGGCGGTCACGGGCACACCTTTCCCGGTCCGACCATGCCTTTCGGCATGATCCAGCCGGGGCCCGACACGCGGAACGACAACTCCTGGGACAGTTGCGCCGGCTACCACCTCTCTGACACCTCTCTCCTCGGGTTCAGTCACACGCATCTTTCCGGTGTGGGGGTGCCGGACTATGGCGATATCCTACTCCTGCCCATCACCGGTGAGGTTGAATCCCGGCGATCCACAGGTTCCACGGAGCGGCTATCGATCGGCTTTTCGCCATGAAACCGAAAAGATCGAGCCTGGTTACTACGCTGTTTTCCTGGACGACTACCAGGTCCAGGCGGAATTGACCGCTTCCGATCGTGTCGGCTTTCATCGGTATTCGTTTAAGCAGGCCGGCCCGGTTTCCTTTTTGGTGGACTTGATTCATCGCGATCCGGTTACCGCAGGCTTCCTCCATATTGTGGGGGACCGGCGGATCGAAGGCTTGCGGCGTTCCAAATTTTGGGCGGGCGACCAATATCACTACTTCGCGATGGAATTCTCCAAGCCATTTATAGGGCACAAGCTGTACGAGCATGGTGCGGAAGTGAAGGCAACCCGTACGGATGGCACGGCGCTGCAGTCGGTTTTGACGTTTGACGCGGGGCCGGATGAAAAGATCGAGGTGAAAGTGGCCACCTCCGCGGTGAGCGCGGAAGGCGCCTGGAAGAATTTGGAAGCCGAGGCGACGGATGTGAATTTCGATCGGGCGCGCGCGGCTGCCGCGAAAGCTTGGAATGACTACCTTGGCAAAGTACAGGTCGAGGGCGGAACCGCGGAGGAAAAGCGCGTTTTCTACACGGCGCTTTATCACTCGCTCCTGGCCCCCAATTTGTATCAGGATGTGGATCGGAAGTATCGCGGCATGGACGGACTGGTTCATACCGCGGTTGATTTCACCAACTACACGGTTTTCTCGCTGTGGGATACCTTTCGCGCCCTGCATCCGTTGCTGACCATTCTCGACCCGGACCGCGAGGCGGACTTTGCCAAGACGCTGGTGAACATGGGGAAGTTGTATGGCGAGATTCCCATGTGGGAGCTGGCGGCCAACGACACGCGGTGCATGATCGGATACCATGGCGTTTCGGTGATTGCCGATGCGTATGCCAAGGGCATCACCAATCTCGATGTTGGGGAGGCGTTTGCCCAGATGAAACGCACCGCTATGTTGGACAAGCGCGGGTTGAAGGACTATCGCACCCTCGGCTTCGTGCCCGCCAACAAGGGCAGCCAGGCTGTGTCCAAGACGCTCGAATACGCCTATGACGATTGGTGCATCGCGCAAATCGCCCAGGCGCTCGGCAAACAGGAAGACTGTGCTTATTTCACGGCGCGATCGCAGTTTTACCGGAACATCTACGATCCGTCGGTCGGATTCATGCGCGGCAAGGATGATGCGCGCGCCTGGTCGCAGCCTTTTGACCCGCAGGTCCCCGGCCTGAACTACACGGAGGGCAACGCCTATCAATACAGCCTTTATGTGCCCCAGGACGTGCCCGGACTCATTCAATTGCTCGGCGGCAAAAAACAGCTCGCGGCATATCTCGATACGCTCTTCACCAAACCCGTGACGGTTCAACTGGATGACGACGATATTTCCGGGTTGATTGGCCAATATGCGCACGGGAACGAACCCAGTCATCATTTGGCCTATTTTTATTGTTTTGCCGGCGAACCTTGGAAGACGCAGGCGATGGTCCGTCGCATCTTGAAGGAGCAATACAGCGACACGCCCGGGGGGCTGAATGGCAACGACGATTGTGGCCAAATCTCCGCCTGGTATGTGATCAGCGCGCTGGGATTTTATGCCGTGTGTCCCGGCCAGCCCGAGTATGTGATCGGCAGCCCGCTTTTTGACAAAGCCACCTTGCGGCTCAGCCACGGCAAAACGTTTGCGATCACGGCCCGGAACAATGGTCCACAAAATGTCTATATCCAGAGCGCGCAGCTCAATGGCCAGCCTTGGAATGAATATCTGCTGAACCATTTCGCCATCATGAAGGGGGGAGAACTTGAGTTTTCCATGGGCAGTCAGCCACAGGAAACTTGGGCGACCACTGATCCCGCGGGGTTCAAAATGCAGACCCCGGTGTCGGCAATTCCGTACCTGACGCGCGTCTCCGATAAATTCCTGGATGCCTGCCGCGTGGAAATGAAATGCGACGATCCGCAAGCGGAGATCCACTACACCCTGGATGGCTCCCAGCCGAATCCGAATTCGGCGAAGTTCGCGGCGCCTTTTGACCTTACCAATACTGCCGTCCTCAAGATGCGAAGTTTTGCACCCGGCTCGGCGCCGAGCATTGTGGCCACCCGCACCCTGACGCGCTCCGAGGCCTTGACGCTACCCACCCCGCCGGTGCCGGGGCTTGGTTATGCCTACTACGAAGGCATCTACCGGTCGGTTTACGATTTTGCCAAAGACCGTCCGGTGGCGACGGGCGTGGTGGAGATTCCCACCATCTCGGTGTGCCAGCGCACCAATTGGGTGGCCACTGCGTTTACCGGCCTGATTAACATTCCCAAGGATGGTGAATACACCTTCTACGTGGCGGCCAAGGACGGAGGCCAGCTATTGATCGATGGCGAGGAACAATTCGAAAGCGATGGCCGCAAGGATGCCGCTTTGCCGCAACAATCCGTCATCGCCCTGCGCAAAGGATTCCACCAGTTTACGCTCAAGACCTACAAGTGCACGGAAAACATGTCGTTGTCGGTCGAATGGTCCGGACCGGATTTTTCGAGGACGCAGATACCCAAGGAAGTCTTGTTCCATAATCCTGATTAGAGCTGGAAAATCCCTCCGGACTCCCTACGCCAGCCCCCGAGAGCGGTGGTGGTGCAAAAGACGCGTCACTATGGGCCGAAAAGCCTTGGGCAGGGCACTCCCGTGGGAAAGCGGGGGGCGCCGATTTGAATCGCCAAACCGCGGTGTTTTTCGGTATTCATGCCGCAGTTAATGATGAGGCGGCTATGGTGATGAGCGAGTATGCAAATTCTGGCGGTCAATTCATGACCACGCGCTGGAGTCTGGTGCTGCTTGCCGGACAGGCGGCGACACCAGACAGCTTGCAGGCCTTGGAAAAACTGTGCCTGGCTTATTGGCAGCCGGTCTGCCTGTTTGCGCGGCGCAAGGGCTGGAGCGAGGAAGATGCCAAGGATCTGACTCAGCAGTTTTTCGTCCACCTTCTGACGCATAACGCCTTCCAGGGGCTGGATGCCCGCAAAGGCAAGTTCCGCACCTTCCTGCTGACGGCGTTCACGCATTTCCTAGCGAATGAACATGACCGGGTCAACGCGCTCAAGCGCGGCGGCGGCCGGGAAATCATCTCATTTGATGAAATTTCCGCCGAGGGAATCGGTGATTTGCCACCGCTGGAAACGCTGGCGCCGGGCAAGGTTTTCGACTTGCGCTGGGCGAAAAACATCCTGGAGGCGGCGTTTCAGCATTTGAAACGCGAAATGCTGGCCGCGGACAAATCCGTCCAATTTGAAACGCTGAAACCCTTTTTGACCGTCAATGCCGCGGCCACCGATTACGCGGCGGCGGCGGCCAAGCTGGGCGTGGAGGCGGCCTCGATATCCGTGCGGGTGCACCGGCTACGACAACGTTACCGGGAATTGGTCCGGGAGGAAGTGGCCCAGACGGTCACGACGCCGGTGGAGTTGGACGAAGAAATGCGGCATTTGTTCGAACTGCTCAACCAGTGAGACGGTTTTATTGCCGCATATTTTCTGAAATCGCCCCGCCCGTTTGCTTTTGAAACGGAGTAGGGCGGTAACACCCAGATGAGCATGCCAAAACAATGCCCCAATTGCGGCGCGGAAATCACTGCCGATGCCGTCGATGGCCTGTGTTTGAAATGCCTGGGGCGGCTGGGATTTTCTCCGGAGCCCGGCCAGGGGCAGGCCGACGGTTTGCTGCGGCTGGGGGATTACGAATTGCTGGCCGAAATTGCGCGCGGAGGCATGGGCGTGGTTTATCGGGCCCGGCAGTTGAGCCTGAACCGGATCGTGGCGCTGAAGGTGGTATTGCACGGCCTGTTTTCCAGCCCGGATTTTGTGCGTCGATTCCGGCATGAGGCCCGGGTGGTGGCGGCCTTGCGGCATCCGAACATCGTGACCATTTACGAGGTGGGTGAAGACGGCGGAAATCATTTTCTTTCTTTGGAATTCATTGAGGGCCGGAACTTTGCGGAGCTGGTTCGCGAGCGGCCGTTGCCCAGCCGACAGGCGGCCGGTTACCTCAAGACGATTGCCGAAGCGCTGGAACACGCGCATCAGCGCGGCGTGTTGCACCGCGACCTGAAACCCTCCAACATCCTGCTCGATGCGTTCGACCAGCCGCGCGTCACGGATTTTGGTCTGGCCAAGCTGGTGGGGGACGACGGCGATTTGACCGTGACCGGCCAAGTCCTGGGTTCTCCCAATTACATGCCGCCGGAGCACGCGGCCGGAAAATTTTCCGGGAGCACCCCTGCGTCTGATATCTATTCGCTTGGAGCCATTGCATATGAATTGCTCACGGGCCGTCCGCCGTTTCAGGGGGAAACTCTCACAGCCATTCTCGCCCAGGTGCAAACGGCGGAACCGGTGCCGCCCAGCCGCCTGAATCCCGGCATCCCGGCGGATCTGCAAACGATCTGCCTCAAGTGCCTGCAAAAGGATCCCGCCTGCCGGTATGCCTCCGCCCAGGCGCTGGCTGATGACCTCGGCCGTTTTCTGGAGGGCAAACCCATTCACGCCCGGCCAGTGCCACTGTTGGAACGGGGCTGGCTGGCCTGCCGGCGGCGCCCGTTGCTGTCCGCTCTGGCCGCCGGTTTGGTGCTGGCGCTCACCTCGGGGTTGGGAGGCATCCTCTTTGAATGGCGCCAGGCGGAACGGCACGCGCGGGGGGAGATGGAGCAACGCGAGTTGGCTGTGCACGACGCGGCTGAAACACGCTTGAATCTCTACGCTGCGGACGTGGCCGTGGCCTCGCAAGCCTTGCAGAATGGAGACCTGGGCCGCGCGTGGCGCACCCTGGCGTCGCTGGTTCCCAAGGCCGGCGAAACCGACCTGCGTGGCTTTGAGTGGCGATACCTCTGGAATCTCTGTCGCGGCGACCAACTGGCCAGCTTGCCAGGCCACGAAAAGAACGTCACCGCCACCGCGTTTTCTCCGGACGGACGGCTGCTGGCCAGCGGCAGCTTGGATGGCACGGTGCGGGTCTGGGAACTGGCCACCTACAAAACCATCCGGATCTTAACCGTGACGAGCAACCAGGTCTGGAGCGTGGGGTTCACCCCGGATGGACGGTGGCTGGTGACGGGCTGCACCGAAAAAGTTGAGCTGTGGAATACGGATTCATGGGAGGTGAACTCTGAGTTACCCGGAGAAACGGCGGTGCTCGCCAAAAGCGGTGAAGTTCTGGCCACGGCAGCATCGAACCCGTTTTTTTATGAGCCGGCCGGCCGGGTGAGGTTGTGGAACTGGCGAACGAAAGAATTGCTTCACGAAATTGCCGCGCCCGGCCGCGCCCTGGCCTTGTCGCCGGATGGCGGCTGCTTGGCCCTGGCCGGCACCAATGCGAGCATCTCCATCTGGGACACTGCCACCGGGAAGGAATTGCAGTCGTGGGCGGTGCCGCATCCTGTTTGGTCGCTGAGTTTTTCGCCGGATGGACGAAACCTGCTGGTGGCAGGCTGGGCCCGGGACGTTTTGGTCCGGCCATTGGACGGCCGCGGGGTGCCGCAAAGTATCGCCGGCGATAAATTGAATTGTTGGAACGCGGTGTTTTCCGGCGATGGCAAACTCCTGGTCACCTCGGGCAACGACCGGGGCGTGCATGTTTGGGACGCGGTGACGCGCGAGCCGAAAGCGGTTTGGCGCGGGCACTTTGGTGAAATCTGGTGCGCCGCTTTCAGTCCGGATGGCAAGTTGCTGGCCACCGGCGGCACCGACAAGAATGTTTTACTGTGGCGGGCGGGGACCGGCCCCACGCCCGATGAGTTGCCCCACGATGGCGATTTTCGCCCGTTATTTTCAGCCGATGGCAAGTGGCTGGTCACCGTCGATCCAGCTACCGGGAGCGGCGTTTTATGGGATGTGGACCGCCGGCAAGTGGTTGATTCGCGGTTGGCGGAAGGCAGTTTTGTTCGTGGTTTTTCCAGCGATGGTAAATGTGTGGTGGTGCTCGACGGGAGCTTCACGAATTTGGAATTCTGGCCGCCACACGGGACCAACCCGCAACGGAAGCTCCCGTTGGAAGGCCTTACGCCGGCCACGGCGCCATGCCTGTTTAGCGGCCTGTCTCCCGCGCAAGACCGGTTCTTTGCGGTGGATGGGAAGGGATGTATTCGCATCTGGAATCCGGACACGGGTCGTTTACTGGGCCGCATAGCAGGGCCACCGCCGCCCATCCGGAATGTGGTGATTTCGCCCGGCGGCCGGTATCTCGCCTTGAGTCTGGAGCGCGAAAATGTAGTGCGACTTTATGATTGCGGCTCCGGCCGGGAACGGGAATTGGCCGGCCACGAGGATTTCGTGAGTGGTCTGGCGTTTTCGCCGGATGGCGAAACCCTCGCCACTGGCAGCATGGACGGCAGCATTCGTCTTTGGGCGACCGTCAGCGGAAAGTGCCAGGCGTCGCTACCTGCCAACCTGGGCGAAACCACCGATGTGGCTTTTTCACCGGACGGAAAGACGCTGGCTTCGCTGGGAAAGAACGAATCCTTAAAACTCTGGCACGTGCCGACCCTGCGGCAGGTGGTTTTCGAGGAAGCCCCACAGGCCGGTCTCTGGCTGCGTTTCTCGCCGGATGGCCGCAAGTTGGCGGTGGAAACCGCTGCCGACACCCTTCGCTTGCTGGATGCGTCCCCGCAATAGGCCCGCTTCGGCGCCGCTACTTGGAAGCAGGGCCGCGTTGCTACCGTTTTCTGGCGGGCGGCGGCATAATAACCTTGACAAATCCACATGGTTGCAGTTCTAATGGCAACCATTAGAGGGGCGATTGTTGGCGCTTGAGACGCGTGGTTATAGCCCGCCGGCAGAAGCGAAAAACCATGAAAGACATTCGTTATGTCTGTTTGTCGGACCTTCATTTGGGGGCCGAAAACAGCTTGCTCACACGACTCGTCCCGTCCCCGGACGTCCCTGGGATGCTGGTGGCTGATCCCTCGGCTGCCAACGAGGTAATGGTTCGCCTGGCCGATTGTTTAAAGCTCCTGCTGTCACAAAATCGAGGGACGCAAAAACCCACGCTCATCTTGAACGGCGACATCCTGGAGTTGGCCTTGGCGGACGTCAACACGGCGGCCATGGTGTTCGAAAGGTTCATGGAACTGACGATGGCACCGGGCGCGGAACTGTTCGACCAAACCATCTATTACAATCCGGGCAACCACGATCATCATCTTTGGGAGACGGCGCGCGAGACGCAATATGTCGAGAAATATCTGGCTGGCACGAAATGGAGCGACCCGCTCGCGGCGCCGTGGCACACAACCAATATGTTCCTGGGCGAGTATGATCCGGTGCCTTGTTATCTGTTGAACCGGTTGCTGGCCAGATTCGAACCGAAATATGACGAGGGCCAACAGCCGCAATTCCTGGTGGTGTATCCCAATTTCGGGGTGCGCAGTGCGGATAAACTGAGGTGCGTTATCTTCAGCCACGGCCATTACGTCGAGTCCATTTATCGGCTGATGACCACCATCCGTTCGATGCTGTTTCCCGACCGCACGGAACCGGAATTGATCTGGAATCTGGAGGCGGAGAATTTTGCCTGGGTGGATTTCTTCTGGTCAACGATGGGCCGCTCGGGCGACGTGGGGAAGGATGTGGAATTGATCTACGACAAGCTGCAGACGGACGCCCAAGTGAAGAAGCTGATTTCCAACCTGGCCGCTGGAATCACGAAACAACACAGTCTGCCGTGGGTTCCGCAAACGGTCGAACACATGATTCTCACCGAGGTGCTCAACGTGATGCTGGACAGCGTGGCCTGCCGGGAGGTCAAGCAAACGGACACCTGCCTGAGTGCGGATGCGGAGTCCGGTCTGCGCGACTTTCTGCAACAATATCTGTTGAAGCAAATTCAGACCGACAACGCTGGAGCGATCCCCGGCGACATTACGTTTATCTTCGGCCACACGCACAAGCCTTTTGAAGCAGCCCGGCCATACGCCGGTTACGCCAGTGGGGTGAAAGTGTTCAATGACGGTGGCTGGGTGGTGGACTCGATGACGCCGGCCCCACTTCAAGGCGGGGCGGTTGTGCTGGTGGACGAGGATTTGAACACGGCCTCCGTGCGCCTTTACAACGAGGCGGCCAGCGACGCCCAGGCGCCCGCGGCGCCCCATGTTTCGGAGGTGCTGGTGAACCCGCTGGTCCGGCAATTGCAGACCTTGATTTCGGGTAACCCGGCTCCCTGGAACGCAATGACGCAGGCGGCCTCGGCGGAAATTCCCCGTCAAAGAGCCAATTTGAACGCCAAAATCCAAGCATCGTGTTAGCGATCATTTCACCAACAGTGGAATTGCGCCTTGTTCCCGGTACCGGGAATGACGCGGCCCGGCCATGAATGCGCAAGCGCAACCATCGCCGGTTCGGGCCGGTCAGACCGAGCGGGTCGTCCCGTTTCAAAGCGGCGACGGCTTCCAGTGCAATCTGCTGAATA
>CAYTJG010000115.1:0-16563 GCA_964437865.1 uncultured Bifidobacteriaceae bacterium
GGACCCGCGGCGGAGGCGGACGTGCTTTATGTGCGTCAGCTTAAAATTTGCGAACGGATGCAGGCCCAAAAGGGTGAGTTTACGGTGTGGGACGTGGGGTTGGGAGCGTCCGCCAACGCCCTTGCCCTCTTGCGGGCCACCCGGGACATTGCCGGCCGGTTGCACGTGGTCAGCTTCGACAACACGATGGAACCGCTGGCCTTTGCCTTGGAGCATGCGACCGCGCTGGGTTATCTGGCCGGGTACGAGCGGCCGATTGCCGCGTTGTTGGGCGACCATTTCGTGCAATTCACCAACGGTAAGACGGAGGTGGTCTGGGAGTTTCGGCTGGGCGATTTTCCTGCCTGGCTGGAACGGCGGTCGCGCTCCGGGGCCGGCACAGAGTCGGGGGGAAATTCCGCCGGGCTGTCAAAGGACGCTCCGCACGCCATTTTCTACGATGCCTTTTCGCCGGCCAAGAATCCGGCGATGTGGACGCTACCGGTCTTTACGGACTTATTTCAGGCGCTGGCGCCGGGCCGGCCATGCGCGCTCACCACGTATTCGCGCAGCACCCTGGTGCGCGCCACGCTGTTGTTGGCCGGTTTTTATGTGGGGGTGGGGCATGCCACCGGTTTGAAGGAGGAAACCACCATGGCGGCCAACCAGTTGAACCTGATCGCAGAGCCCTTGGACGCGCGCTGGCTGGAGCGGGCCGGGCGTTCGGGCAGCGCCGAGCCATTGCGAGCCGGCGTTTACGCGGGTGGGCCCGCCAGGGCCGAAACGGTGCAGGCGTTGCGGCGGCACCCGCAATTCCTGCCCAGCGGGCGCTGACGGACGTCAATTTGTGGGTTGACGGGGGTCACCCGAAGAGGGTAGGTATTATTCCATTCCCAAACTAAATTGGGGCGTACGGCCTCAGACAACCACGAAAACCTGAAAGATCACCACATGAATAGCCTCGGTAATTCACCCTTATTCTCTCACGGCGTAGGCCTTTTCGTCGTCATCGCCGCTCTCGTCGTGTTCGTAGTCATGCTGGTGCCAATGATCTTCTATATTCTGACGCTGCAGAAGGCGATCAACAAATGTGCGCCGGAGAACCAAGCGATGCAGCCGGCCATGGCTTGGCTGATGCTGGTGCCTTGCTTCAATCTCATCTGGCATTTTTTTGTGGTCCTCAACATGGCGAAGACGCTGGGAGCGGAATTTCAAAAGCGCGGCCAGGCGGAAGACCCCGAACCCGGCAAGAAACTGGGGTTGATCATGTGCATTCTGGCGTGTTGCGGGTTCATCCCGCTGCTGGGGGGACTCTGCGGGCTCGGTTATCTGATTTGCTGGATTCTCTATTGGTTGAAGATCGCCGAGTTCTCAAGGAAATTGGGGGTCTGAGGTTTGCGTTTGTCGCGGCCGGCTCATTTTGAACTTTTGCAGGCCGGCAAAAAAATTATACTGGCGGCATGAACGTTTTGGTCACCGGCGGCGCCGGTTACATCGGCTCGGTTTGCACCGAGGAACTCTTGAATGCCGGCCATCAGGTCACGGTCTACGACAATCTTTCCGAGGGTCATCGCTCGGCCGTGGATCCGCGCGCGAAGTTTATTTTGGGGCGGCCGGAGGAGGAGGGCAACATCCTGGCGGCCGTCAAGGCGGCGCAGCCGGAGGCCATCCTGCATTTCGCGGCTTTTGCCCTCGTGGGCGAGTCCATGACCAACCCCAGGAAGTATTTTCACAATAACTTCGTCAACGCCCTGAAACTGGCGGATGCCGCCGTGGAATGCGGCGTCAAGAAGTTTGTCTTCAGTTCCACCTGCGCCACGTACGGACCACCGGACCGCGTGCCGATGACCGAGGACTTGCCGCAGCGTCCGATCAATCCCTACGGCGAATCAAAACTGATGTTTGAAAAGGCGCTGCTGTGGTACCGGGAAATTTACAAACTCGATTTCATTGCGTTCCGTTATTTCAACGCGGCCGGGGCCAGCGACAAATTCGGCGAGCATCACCGGATTGAGTCGCACTTGATTCCGAACGTGCTGTTTGTGGCCTTGGGCAAGAAGCCGCAGGTGGACATTTTTGGCACCGATTATCCGACGCCGGACGGTACGTGCGTTCGCGATTACATTCACATCAAGGATCTGGCGCAGGCGCATATTTTGGGTCTGGCGCCGGGGCGGAGCGGCTTCTTTAACCTCGGCAACGGCGACGGCTATTCGGTCAAAGAGGTCATCCAAATGTGCGAGCGGGTTACCGGCAAGAAAATCCCGGCGGTCTCCAAGCCGCGCCGGCCGGGCGACCCGCCCAAGCTGGTAGCGGCCGCGCACAAGGCTTTTAGTGAACTGGGTTGGAAACCGCAATATCCCAAACTCGAGGATATTGTGCAGACGGCCTGGGCCTGGCACCGGAAGCATCCCGACGGCTATCCGGACTGATCGTTCAGAAGCGCCGCCAGGGCGCAATCAGAGAAGGTAACATGAAAACAATAATGATCGTAGAAGATGACCCGGTCATCGTGCAGGTCTATCGCGGGCCTTTGGAAAGGCAGGGGTTTGCGGTGACCGTGGCCGAGGATGGCTTGGTGGCGATGAAAACCATCTTGCAGAGCGTTCCGGACCTGGTAGTGCTGGACGTGATGATGCCGAAAGTGGACGGGACGTATGTGTTGAAATTCATACGGTCCCGCCCGGAACTGAAGCATATCAAGGTGATTGTCCTCTCCAACGCCAGCATCGCGGACGCCGGTAGTCCGGTGCTGGCGCAAAATCCAGACTTTGTTTTCCTGAAATCACTGTGCACGCCCAAACTGCTGGCGGCCAAGATCAACGAAATCCTGGGTATCACCGATTTGCCGACGGTCCCGGAGTCCTGAGCCGTCCGCTACGGTTCAGGACGGCAGGTCCTTGCCGGTGGTGGTGACCGTCAGCTTGCCGTGCTTGACGCCCTTGGCCGTGATGAGTTCATCCGCGATTTTGCGGATAATGCTCGCCTTGCCGCGTACAATCAGCACTTCCAGGCAATTGTGATGGTCCAGATGCACATGCACCGTGGAGAGAATCGCGTCGTGATGGTCGTGCTGGATGTCGGTAAGGGTGGCCTGCAAATTCGGTTTGTGATGGTCATAGACCAGCGTGATGGTGCCGGCCATTTCGCCGGTGTCCGACCGCTGCTGATGTTCCACGAGCTGGGCGCGAATCATGTCGGCAATGGCCAGCGAGCGGTTATCGTATCCTTTCTCCGCGCTCATGGCGTCGAGCTGCTTCAGGAGCACGGGCGGGAGGGAAACGCTGAAGCGGGTGGCGGTCTCTTTTTTCATTGGCGGTAGCTTAATCCGGCCCGCTTGAAAGACAATCTTCTTGCAACGGACCGGCGGTGTTCGAGTCGCGGTATGGCGCGGGAAGCCCTGGACGGGTCATTCCTTGGGCGCGGCGACCGAGGGCGTCGTCTGGGCCGCCGTGGGTACGGGGACTGCCGGTTTTTTTACCAGCACCCGGCCCACCACGCACGCCAGCGCAAACATCAGCAGGGCGCCGAGGAGGCCGGCCAACCCGGTGGCCAGGGCCGCCGAACTGAACCCGGGAAGCTTGTAGTCGGGAAACCACGCTTTCACGGTGACCGCGGCGCGGCCCGCAAATCCAAACCGTTCCGCCACCCGGTCCAAGCCATCCGGCCAGGCACAGGCGTAGGGAGAGACAAAAATGGCGAGACCCGCGACCACGATCAGGCCCAGCACGATGAACTCCCAGCCCGCGCGCCCGGCGGTCGGGTCAGCCTCGCTTTCGAGCAAATCGGGCCGCACGCGCGCGATGGCCAGGATGACCAGTGCGGTGATCAGACCTTCGCCGAGGCCAATCAAGGCGTGGACACCCGCCATGGTGGGAAAGACGATGTGCGCGGGCAGCGTGCCGGAAAAGGTCAGTTCGCCGGCGCAGACCAGTGCGGCCAGTACCGTGGAGCACCAGGCGGCAAAGAAGATCGCGGTGACCCGGCCGCGCAAGCCGTTCAAAAAATGCCTCACGCCCGCGTAAATCGCCCAGCCCCCGACGGCGCCGACCAGCGCCATGTTGAAGATATTGGCGCCCAGCGCCACCAACCCGCCGTCGTTGAACAGCAGGGCCTGCACGATGAGCACGCAGGCGATGACAATGGCGGCCGCCCCCGGACCCAGCAGCACGCTCGCGAGCACGCCGCCGAGCAAATGGCCCGAGGTGCCCCCCGCCACGGGAAAGTTCAGCATTTGTGCGGCAAACACAAAGGCCGCGCTCAAGCCCATCAGTGGGATTTTATTGCGGGGCAGGGTGCGGTTCACGTGGCGGACAGCCACAGCCAGCCCGCCGACGGAGAGCGCGCCGGCGGTCAGGCAGGTCTTGGCATCCAGAAAGCCGTCAGGAATGTGCATAAATTCTTGCCCTGTCCGCCCGGTTGCATTAAGTGTTACGAATTAACTGTATGGTAATACACAGGATATTACGGTCAAATAAAATGGTAACATCCGGCGGCGCATGAGCGCGCCGGCCATCCATACCCGGCCGGGCCTGCCGGCGGGAGCCAAGTTGGCGGCGGCGCTGGGGTTCGTGCTGGCCGTCGTGTGGCTGCCGGCGGCCCAATGGCGCTGGTTGGCGGCCGGGGCGGTCCTGCTTCTGCTGCTGGCCGTGGCCAGCCGACTTTCGTGGCGCCGGCTTTTGCGTCGCCTCCTTTGGCTGGAGCCGCTGGTCCTGGGGCTGGCCGGGCTCATGCTGCTGCAACCGCACGGCGGCGCCAAGTTCGCGCTGGCGCTCGGCAAGACCAACCTCTGCCTGCTGGCCACCCTGTTGCTTTCCCATACCACCGGGTTTTCGGATTTGCTGCGGGTATTGCAGCGCCTGCATGTGCCCTGGCTGTTTGTGACCACGCTCACCCTGATGGACCGCTACTTGTTTGTGCTCGCCGACGAAAGTGAACGGATGCGCCGGGCGCGCGCCTGCCGGTCGTTTCGCACCGACCGCCAGTTTCAATGGCAAACACTGTCGTCGGTGGCGGGACAATTGTTTGTGCGCGCATCCGAGCGCGCGGAACGCATCTACGACGCCATGTGTGCGCGGGGGTGGAAATGAACGCCGTTGAACTTCGTGATTTAAGGTACCGCTACCGGGATGGCACGGAGGCGTTGCGCGGCATCAGCTTTGCGCTGGCGCCGGGCGAGTGCGTGGCGTTGCTGGGGCCGAACGGCTCGGGCAAATCCACCCTGCTGCTCCATCTAAACGGCATTCTGCCGGAGAAGATCCCGGCCGCCGGCGCCATCAAAATCAGCGGCGAGTTCATTTCGCCGCGGAATCTGGCTGCGGTCCGCCGCGCGGTGGGGCTGGTGTTTCAAGATCCGGACGACCAGTTGTTTTGCCCGACGGTGGGGGAGGACGTGGCGTTTGGTCCGCGGCAACTGGGTTTCGCGGCGGACGAGGTGGCCTGGCGCGTGAACCGGGCGCTGACTCAGGTCGGCTTGAGTGGCTTTGAACAGCGGGCGACGCATCATTTGAGCCATGGCGAAAAGCGCCGGGCCTGTCTGGCGGGCGTGCTGGCCTGCGAGCCCAAAATCCTGGTGCTGGACGAGCCGACCAGTGATCTGGATCCGCGCGGGCGGCGCGAGTTCAAGGCTCTGCTGCGGGAAATTCCGGCCACCAAGCTCATAGCCACGCACGATTTGGAGCTGGCCGTGGAGTTGTGCGCCCGCGCCATCATCCTGGACCGCGGCCTCGTGGTGGCGGACGGGAAAACGTCCACCTTGCTGGCGGATGAGCCCCTGATGCTCGCGCATGGCCTGGAAAAGCCGCACATCCTGCATCACCTGCATCCGCACTAGGTCCACGGCTGCCTCACAATTCTTTTACAATCCTTTGACCGCGCGGTGACAACTTCGCGGGGCGCCGGCGACAGAATGGGCGCATGAAAACACATTGGCTGGCGCTTGGTCTGGCAACGGTTTTCGGTGCGAACCTGTTGGCCGGAGAAACATTGAATCTCAAACTGGTGCCGGAACGCGACAGTTATGTGCGCGATTCCTCCGACGAGGTGGTGGTGAAAATCGATCTCGCCGCCGTCGGCGAACGGAAAAAGATGCACCGCACGCCCCTGAACCTGGCCGTGGTGCTGGACCGTTCCGGCTCCATGACCGGCGCGAAAATCGAGCGGGCCAAGCAGGCGGCCATGCAATTGGTCGATCATCTGCGTCCGGACGACGTCTTTTCCTTGGTGATCTTCAGCGACGAAGCCAAGGTGGTGGTGCCAGCGCAGCACGTGGAGGACAAGGACGCGCTCAAGGACAAGATCGAGGGCGTGCGGGCCGAGGGCAGCACGGCGCTCTATGCCGGGGTGGAGACGGGGGCGGAGCAGTTGGATGAGTTTATTTCCAGCCGCCGCATCAACCGGGTCATTTTGCTTTCTGACGGGCTGGCCAACGTGGGGCTCAGCACACCGCGGGACCTGCGGCGGCTGGGCAGCCGGCTGGCCGGGCGGGGAATTTCCGTGACCACCATCGGCGTGGGCGATGATTACAACGAGGACTTGATGGCCGGCCTCGCCGAAGCCAGCGACGCCAACTACTATTATGTGCAGGATACGGAAAAGCTCCCTGAGATATTCGCCAAGGAGCTGGGCGAGTTGCAGACCGTGGTCGTGCGGGACGTGCGGATTGAGATCACGTGTCCGGAGGGAGTGGCGCCGCTTGGCTTTATTGGCCGGAGCGAACCGTTTGAAGACGGAAAGGCGGTGGTGAAATTGAGCCAGTTTGTGCCGGGCCAGAACCGCTATTTGTTCTTGCGGTGCCGCGTGAAGGGTGACCAGCGGGACGTGGCCAAGGTGACGGTGCATTACACCGATGAACTCGACGGCGGCAGCGCCCAGGTGACCAGCGGCACGGCGCGGATTGGGTTTACCGCTGACCAGGCGGTGTCCGACCTGTCCGTGAACCGCGCGGTTTACGCGGAAAAGGAGTTGTTGCTCACGGCGGTGGCCAAGGACGAGGCGATGGCGCAGGCGGATGCCGGGAATTACGCGGCGGCGGGCAAGATACTGGCCCGGCAAAATGCGACGCTCAATGCGGCCGGCGCCGCTGCGCCCGCCGGCATGCAGAGCCAGATTCACACGGAAACCCAGTATTTGCAGAACTTCAGCGATCAACTGGAGGCGGGCAATTATGACGGGGCGGCGCGCAAGACGATGCAGGCACAGTCGTACAACACGCGGAATGCAAAGTAGATTGAACTTGGATACCACCATGGAATTGGGATATTGCAGGACCGACAGCCATGAAAAAAGTCGCGCTGCTCTTTGTGATCGCGGTGCTGGCGCCAAGCCTGGTGCTGGCCTGGCTGGCGGTGCACTCGCTGCGAGACCAGCAATTCCTCTTGGAACGGCAGCAATCCCTCCTGGACCAGCGCCTCACCGATACGGCGGCGCAGAACATTGCGGATTATCTGGCACGGCAGCAGCAGGATTTCGGCGCGCAAGTGGAAAGCCTGGCGGCCGGGCAGGACCCGGAAGCTTTCGCCGCCCATTTCGACGACCAACTCCGCCAGCGTTGGCCGCTGGCGGAGGTGGGGTTTTGCGTGACGGCTGCGGGCAAGCTCCTTTCGCCGCCGCCCAACGGCCGGCCGGCCGCGCAGATGTTCCGGTTGGACAACAGCGGCTTCCTTGGCAACCGCGAACCCGTGGAAGTCTATCTGGCGGCCAATAACAATCGTGCTCCCGGTTGGTCGAATGCCGGCGTTGACAGCTCGTTGAATTCCGGCCGCAACCAAGACCTTCTAGCTTCCGTCATGCCGAAAGATTCGCTCCAGAATTCCATTGCTCCGGGACAGGCAAACGCGGCCGCGGCCGATGCGCCTGCTCATGAGCTGGTGGCCCCCCGCAGTCCGGTCGGGGAACAGGCCTTCGCGGTCGAGGGGGCTGCGGCCGGAAATCCCCAAGGCAGTCAGTCAATCCAATTCAGGGACAGCGGTCGCAATGGTTTTTTTGTTCCGTCGGGAAGCGCGGCTGCGGGGAAAGGGGAGAACGCCGTTTCGAGTGCCGGCCGTGCGGAAACCTTGAGGCTAGACAATGCTGGGTCAGCAGCCAGGCCGTCCGCGATCCGGCAAGTCAGCCCAACGAGTGCGGGCAAGGCGGCGGCCGCGGAGCCGCCCAATCCAAACACGCACGTTTTCAAAGCGGCGGAACCGCGCAAGGTGAATCCCCAGAGCCAGGGCTACCAGCCAGTGGTGGCATCGAAAATGGACGAGGGCAAGGCGGCCGAGGGGAACAATCTCTCCCGGGTCGTGGCGGCGGAGGCGGATTTTCAGGAGCTGATCGGCGACCAGGCTGACGGCATGCTGGCGCGTTTTCTGCAAAACAAGCTCAAGCTGATGTGCTGGCATCGACTGAAAGCGGAGCCGGATCTGATTTTTGGAGCGCAATTGAATTTGGGACGGGTGGTGGAGGGCTTGCAAGGCCTGGTGCAAAGCGAGCCGTCCTGGGGCAATGACATCTGCCTGGCGGTGCTGGACGACAACGCCCGACCGGTGGTGCTATCGCATGCGCGATTTCAGGCGAATTGGAAGCGGCCCTTCGTGGCCACGGAGGTCGGCGATGCCTTGCCGCATTGGGAAGTGGCGGCGTATTTGATCGATCCGGCGCAGCTCACCCAGGCCGCGCATACGGCCCGGCTGACACTCGGTTTGCTCATTGCGGTGCTGGTGGTGGCGATCGGCATCGGCAGCCTGTTGGTCGTGCGCAGCCTGAATGCGGAATTGAAACTGGCGCGGCAGAAGACGGATTTTGTGAGCAACGTATCGCATGAACTGAAGACGCCGCTGACCTCCATCCGCATGTTTTCCGAGTTGCTGGCCGAGGACCGGGTGACGGACCCGGACCGGCGCCGGTCCTATCTCCAAATCATTACCGCCGAGGCGGCGCGGCTGACGCGGCTGATCAATAACGTGCTGGATTTCTCGCGGATGGAGCGGGGCGAAAAGAAGTATAATTTCCAGGGCTGCGATTTGACGGAAATCGTGCGGACCACGGCGGAGGCTTATCGTCCGCATCTGGAATCCGCCGGGGTCCGGTTTGTGTGCGTCTTGCCGGCCGGCGGGATCGCCGTGCGGGCGGATGGGGATGCCCTCTCGCAAGTGATTGTGAACCTGCTTTCGAATGCGGAAAAGTATTCCGGTCTGGGGGAGCGACGGGCATCGAATCCACCCGACGCCGTCGCCCCGGGCGGGGCGGCTCCCAGCCCGGCGGGCGGGGGACCGGCCAGGGAAATCTTAGTGGAGCTGAATGAAAAGCAAACGCCGTTGCCGTATGCCGAGGTGCGGGTGCTGGATCGCGGTCCGGGGGTGCCGCGCGGGTGCGAAGAAAAGATATTTGAGAAATTTTATCGCGCCCACGATTCGTTGAGCAGCGGGATTCAGGGCTCGGGCTTGGGGCTCACGATTGCGCGCCAGATTGCGCGTGCCCACGGCGGCGACGTGGTGTACGAGCCGCGCGAGGGCGGAGGAAGCTGTTTTTGTTTGCGTTTGCCCGTGCGAGCTGACCGCAGGAATGAAGCCCGATGAATCCGAAAACGGCATTAAAATTGGAATCCCGGCTTGAGCCATGAAAACCAAGATCCTGATTGTGGAAGATGACCCGCATATTCTGCTGGGGCTGGAGGAACTTTTGAAAAGTGAAGGCTATGAGACCGCCACCTGCAGCCGGGGCGACGAGGCCCTCGACGTCTGCGCGAAGTTTCAACCCGCGCTCATGGTGTTGGACATCATGTTGCCGGGCCTGAGCGGCTACGAGGTTTGCAAGGGACTGCGGGCCAGGCAGGCGCTCCTGCCGATTCTCATGCTCACGGCCAAGGGCCAGGAGATCGACAAGGTGATCGGCCTTGACCTGGGGGCGGATGATTACGTGACCAAACCGTTTGGCGTAAGGGAGCTGCTGGCGCGCATCCAGGCGCTGTTGCGCCGGAGCGGCGGCAACGGGGCCGGTCAGCCGTCGGCGGACGCGGCGTTTGAGATCGGCACCGCCACGATTGATCCCAAGACTTTTCAGCTTCGCCGGGGCAGGGCGGTGACGGAATTAACGGCCAAGGAAGTGCGGCTGTTGCAGGTTTTCCATGCGCACGCCGGCGAGGTGCTGTCGCGTGACAAGTTGCTCAACGAGGTCTGGGGCTACAATTATTACGGGACCACGCGCACGCTGGATCAGGTGGTGGTGCAACTCCGGAAAAAACTGGGCGATAACGGCGCCGAACCGCGCCATTTGGTGACTGTTCACGGGGTGGGATACAAGCTGGCGGTGGGGGAACGGTGAGGATGGGAACAAAACATTCAACTCTCACCGCCCAACGTTGAAGGTTGCCGTCGCGAACGCGACGGCGGAACGCGGCAGCGCGACACGCGACGGAAAGGCAGAGCAAAAGCAGGCGCCGGCCCGCTGGGTGTTTGAGAGTGTCAGGCAACGGAACCATCATTTCATGGCTTCATCATTGTAGGCGACCACGAGTGAGCAGGGGGCGAGGGTGATCTGGTCGGAGACGGACTCCAACGCGGCGGTGCCGGCGTGTTTGGCGTTGACCACCATGGTCCAGTGGCCGGGGACGGATACCTCTTGTGCCTGGCGGGCGCCGTTATAGATGACGAGGATGTTTCGCCACGAATCACCGTTGGCATGGTCGGAGATGGTGTAAGCCACGACGTTGACTGAGGTGGCGGGAAGGAACTTGAGTGATTGGTCCACCCGCTGGCGGTCGGTCATGCGAAAGGCCGGGTGCGCCTTGCGCAGGGCGATCAGGCCGCGATAAAACCCGAAGACGTCCGCATGTTGATCCTTCAGCGACCAGTCGATCGGATTCACCCGGGGGTTGTTGTCGTTGTAGGTGTTGGCGTTGCGGTTCTTGGACCGCAGAAACTCATCGCCGGCGTGCAGGAGTGGCACGCCTTGCGCTGTGAGCAGGATTCCGGCGGCCAGCTTGTCCATGTCCGCTCGTGAGCTTTCGGGGGCCTCGGGAGCTGAGAGCGACAGCTTGTCCCAAAGGCAAAGATCGTCGTGGACGGAATCATAATTCAGGGTTTCGTTGGGAGAGGAAACCTCGATGCTCCGGCTGTCCTTGCCGGTGCTTTGGCCCTTGAGGTTCAATTCAAATCGTTCCCGGCCGCCAAACGGTGGGGCGACGCCTTGGACGAAGCCGAGCGCGCTGGGCGCATTGTCGCCTTTGATGTTGTCGCGGATGCCGTCGTTGAAGGCAGCAATGCCGGTGCCCTGCACGTAGGTCTGCGTCATCATTTTATCGGCCGGCAACACGCCCTCCATTTGCCAGCCTTCGCCATAGATGATGGCATTGGGGTTGATCTTTTTGGCTTCGCGATACACCTCGGTCATCGTGTCGCGATCCAGAATGCCCATGAGGTCGAAGCGGCAGCCATCCACGTGGTACTCCGTGAGCCAATACTTCACGGAATCCACGATGAACTTGCGCACCATGGGTTTTTCGGAGGCCAATTCGTTGCCGCAGCCGGTGGCGTCGGCATAATGGCCCGAGCGGTCCACCCGGTAGTAATAGCCGGGGAAGACCTTGTCAAAGATCGAGGCCGGCTGATCGCCGGTGGCGGCGGTGTGGTTGAAGACCATATCCAAGACCACGCCAATGTGATTCCGGTGAAAGGCCTGGACCATTTGCTTGAATTCTTTTTGTCGGGCGGTGCCGTCCGGATTGGAGGCATAAGAGCCTTCGGGCGAATTATAAAGCAGGGGATCATACCCCCAACTGTACCAAGTGTACTCGTCCGCCTTTTGCCGCTCATCACCGTTGGCATAATCGTAAGTGGGCAGCAGGTGGACGTGGGTGACGCCCAGTTCTTTCAAGTGATCAAGCCCGCTGGCCCGGCCGGCGGGCGTCTTGGTCCCGGGCTCGACCAGGCCGAGGTATTTGCCCCGTAAGGACGCTGGCACACCGGAATTGGCGTTGATGGTGAAGTCCCGCACGTGCGCTTCATACAGCACGGCATCGACGTTGTTGGCGAGGGTGACGCCGCGGTCCTGATCCCAGCCGTTGGGATTGGTCCGGGCCGGATCATAAATGAGCGTGCGCCCGGAATTGGCGGAACTGGCATGGGCGTAGGGATCATTGACGCGGACCACCTTGGCCGGGCCATTGGCGGCGGGTTGCGAGGTGATTTCGTACTGATAATACTGACCATTGCGATCGCCTTGGAGGGTGACGGACCAGACGCCCTCCTCGGATCGGGTCAGAGGAACGCTGGAAAAGGTCTCGGTGGCCGGCCCGTCGAAGAGCAGAACGTTGACTGATATGGCGACTGGCGCCCAGAGTTTGAGGGTGGTGGCTTGGGGGTGGTAAACGGAGCCCAAGTCGTCCTGCGTGTAGCGGTAGGTTTCCAGGTTCAGGGACCCCAACTCAGCCGGGATCGCGGGGACGCAAAGGGTGGAGGCCATCACAAGCAGCGCTGGAAGACACCATGCGGAGAAACGTTCAAGCATTTGGAACCGCAGCCGTGATGCGTTCATAAACCGGCACTACGCGTGTTTTTTGCCGGCGGCGAAATAGTCCAGGTACCGCATGAGCTGTTCCTTCATTTCCTTGCGCGGCACGGTGGCGTCAATGAGTCCGCGTTCCAGTAGGAATTCCGCGGTCTGGAAACCGGGTGGCAGTTCGGCGTGGGTGGTGTCCTTGATCACGCGCGGCCCGGCGAAACCGATCAAGGCGGCAGGTTCGGCGAGGATGAGGTCGCCGAGGGCCGCAAAGCTGGCCATCACGCCACCATAGCTGTTGTTGGTGAGCACGCTGATGAAGGGGAGGCGCTGCTGGGCGTGATAAGCCAGGGCGCCGGAAGTCTTGGCCATTTGCATGAGGCTGAAGACGCCTTCCTGCATGCGCGCACCGCCGCTGGTGGCGATGATCACCACCGGCAAACCGCCTTCGGTGGCACGCTCGATCAACCGGGTGAGTTTCTCGCCCACCACCGAACCCATGGAGCCGCCCATGAAACCAAAATCCATTACGCCCAAGGCCAGGCGATGGGAACCGATCTTGCCAATGCCCGTCACCACGGCGTCCGTGAGCATGGTGTTTTTGCGATCGCGCTCCAGCTTGCCCCGATAGCCGGCAAACCGCAGTATGTCCACGCTGGACATTTCGGCATCCATTTCCTCGAAACTGCAGGTCTCCACCAGCGAATGGATGCGTTCCCGGGAACCGATGGGAAAATGATGCTGGCACTTCGGGCACACCTTCAAGTTTTCGTCCAATTCCTTGTCGAAAATCATCGTCCCGCACGTGGGACATTTCATCCAGAGACCCTCGGGAATATCCCGTTTCTTCGTCCGCGGCTTGGTGGTGAGCTGCTTGGGTTTCACGGGAAACTGCGTCGGCGTCAACTGGATCGGAGGAGGCGTCAACGCAGGTTCAACATGCGTAACGCCGCCAATCGTCTTCTTGATGAAGGAAGTGGTATCCATTGTCCAAAGGATACCCAATTTACAACCCGCGCGCAACCGTCCAGACACGGACTTCGGCCGCGCCGGCCTGGCCAAGGGCCCGGGCGCAATCACTGGTGGTGGCGCCCGTCGTGAAGACGTCGTCCACCAGAATAATCCGGCTGCCGTCCAGGCAGAGCCCCGGGCGTATCACGAAGGCGCTTTTCATGTTCGCGGCCCGCTGGCCGCGGTTCAGGTGGGTTTGGGTCTCGGTGGGTTTGGTCCGCCGGAGGATCGTTTCGTCGCACGGAATGCCCAACGCCCGGCTGAGATGCCGGGCGAGCAGGGCGGATTGGTTGAATCCCCGTTCCCGTTCCTTGAGCGGGTGGAGGGGCACCGGCACGACCAGGTCCCAGGGCTGGCCGCGCAGTGCGGGCCCGGCTTCGCGCACGAGCAGACATCCGAGAAAATTTTCAAACCACAAGTTTTGCGAATACTTGAACCGGTGAATGGTCTCCAGCACGACGCCCTTGGCCACCACGGCCGAGCGCGCCGACGAGAAATGAAACTTCAATCCCTGGCAATTGGCGCAAACAAACGGGGCGGTCAGGTCGCCGGGGAACGGCAAACCGCAACGCTCGCAGAAGGGTGGCCGGATGAACCGGACCTGGGACCAGCAGCGAGCACCCACGAAGCCCTCGTCCGGCGTGGCTGGCTCGGCCCGGCAGACTTGGCAGACCTCCGGATAGAGCAGGGCCAGGCCGTGGTTGAGCCAGCCTTGGACTTTGCCGGCGACGGTGGGCATGGCCCCAATCTATGGGGCCGGCGGCCGGCGAAAAGAAAATTCGGCGGGCCGGAGATAAAATTCAAGGCGGTGCCGTTTGGGGTCGTAGCGGCAACAACTGTGGGAACTTCTTGTAGACGTCGAGTGCCTCGGCTTCCTCGGGATAAAGTTCCATGATCTGGATGGCGGCGACCAAGCGTACCGAGTCGCTCGGATCCTTTAGCAGCCGGGCGGCGGCGGACATGAATTCTTTGTCATAATCCAGAAACCGATTGCTTTTGTGGAAACTTGGTGGAATAAACTGGTCCTTGAAACTCGTGGTTAACATTCCATTTAATTTATGAACAACTCGCTTCTTTCCCGGCCGGGCCGCCGATGCCTGTCCACCGCCCTGGCGTTTGCGGGCGGCCTCAGCCTGCTCGCCGGCAACTTATCCGCCCAAGCCCAGACCGACACGCCCTACAAGGTGCTCTTTACCGCCCAGCTCATGGGCAACGGTGGTATTGACTATGTGTGCGCCGACAATGACGGCCGGCGGGTTTACGTGCCGCGCGGTGGCAACACCTATGTGTTTGACTTGGACAGCCACAACTACCTCGGAGCCATCACCAACGTGGGTGGCCACGGCGTGGCGATCGACACCGCCTCGCACCACGGTTTTGCCAGCGGCCAAAAGGTGGGCATGTTTGACACCCAGACGCTGGAGAAGATCAAGGACATTGAGGTGTCGGGGCGGCCGGATGGCATTCTTTACGAGCCCTTCACCGGCAAGGTGTTTATTTTCAGTCATGAGTCGCCCAGCATCACGATGATTGACCCCAAGGACGGTACGGTGACGGGCACCATCGATGTGGGGGGGGCGCTGGAGCAGGCGCAGAGCGACGGGCAGGGGAAGTTGTATGTGAACGTGGAGGATGACAAGAAGATCGCCGTGGTGGATCTGAAGACGTTGAAGGTGGCAACCAAATACGATCTGGGTGATGCGTCGGGCGAGCCCGGAGGGCTGGGGTATGATGCCAAGAACCACATTTTGTTCGCCATGTGCGCCCGGCCGAACGTGTGCGTGGTGGTGAATGCCGATGATGGCAAGGTGCTGGCCACACTCCCGATTGGCAACGGTACGGATAACGGCGGGTTCAACCCGGCCACCCAAGAGGCGTTCAGCTCGCAGCGCGACGGCACGTTAACGATTATCAAGGAGAGCAGCCCCACGACTTTTGCGGTGGAGCAGACCGTGCAGACCAAGCAGGGTTGCAAGACTTGTGCGCTGGATACGCGGAACAACATCATTGTGACCATTTGCACGGAACGGATGCCGGGGGCAGCGCCCGCCACGAACGCGCCAGCGGGCGAACGGCCGCGGGGGCAGCGCGGCGGTCCAGGCAACTTGGATGTGCTCTGGGTGGGCCGCTGAACGGGTGGCGCGTCCACCGCTGGCCAAAGGCACCTATTTCAGTCGGGCGGCGGAGGATCCGCCGCCCTCTTTTTGTTCGCAGCCACCGGGGCGCTGTGCTAGTTTCTTAACGGATGGCGCACTCGATCAACACCCTGGCGACCAGTGAGCAGAAGTTCGGCCGATTCTACTTGCGTGAACTGCTCAATTCGGGTGGCATGTCTGAAATCTGGCTGGCGGTCGATGGCCGCAACAAGCCGTTTGCCTTGCGCAAATTAAAGCGCGAACTGCGCTTTAACTTCACCGCCCGCCGCCGCTTCCTGCGCGGTTGCGAGGTCTTATCCAAACTCACGGAAAGCGATTATATCGTCGGCTACATTGAGCATGGCCGCGCTGAGGGCACGTGTTATCTGGTGATGGATTACGTGGAGGCGGACAACTTGAAGGAACTGTATGCGCGGCAGGACCCGCTGCTGAAGGAGAATGTGGCGCAGATTTTGATCGATTCCGCCACGGCCCTCAGTCACGTGCACGAAAGCGGCTACATGCATCTGGACTTCAAGCCGGAGAACATTTTGGTCACGCGCAATGCGGCGGTGCGGCTGATTGATTTTGACATGGCCCAGCCGATTCCAGACAAGCCGGTGAAGTTTTCCAAGAACCCCGGCACGCCCGGCTACATGGCGCCCGAACAATTGAAACGCGAGCCGATAGACGCGCGGGTGGACATTTTTGCATACGGCGTCTCGGCATACGAGCTGTTGACCAACCAGAAGCCGTTCCCCGGGGAAACGCCCGGCGAAATCCTCGCCTCGCAGATGCAGCCGTCTACGCCGGTGCCGTTGCGCGAACATAATCCCGACCTGCCGCCGGCACTCGAGAAAGTCGTGCTGCGGTGCCTGGAACGCGACCCGGATCGGCGCTATCCGTTCGGCGGCGTGATGTTGCGCGATTTGCAACACGCACTATACGTCAATCCGTGACA
>CAYTJG010000116.1:0-16556 GCA_964437865.1 uncultured Bifidobacteriaceae bacterium
GGAGAGACGCGCCCTACCTAAAAACAACCGCTGCGCGGTTGAACCAAGAAGAATTTTGTCTCACACCCGATTTCGCCGCCGGGCCGCAAAAGCTGTTGCTTCCGGCGGGGATTTACCGTAAGAGAGGGGCATGACAATTTCAAAGCTGACGCCCCTCTTCTGTGCGCTGGCCCTGGGCGCAATGGGCCTTTGCGCCCGCGCCGATGATGCTTCCGCTCCCGCGACGGCGGTGACCAATGCCCCAACCGGCACGAACGTGGTGAGCAGCGTGGATGCCAAGGCGCAGGCGAAGGCGGACAAGGCTGCCGCCAAGGCCAAAGCCAAGGCCGACAAAGCGGCTGCCAAGGCCCAGGCCAAAGCCGCCGCCGCCCAGCCGAAAGCGCAAAAGTCGGCGCCCGCGCCCGCCGCCGGCACCAACTCGGTGGCTCCTGGTGAGGAAGAGATGCATCTGGTCCTTCCCGCGCTGCCGATCAGCGCGAGCAAGGCTGACCAGTTGAAGGCCCTGCTGGCGAAATACAAGACCGACCAGATTACGCCCGAGGAATATCACCAACAGCGGGCGGCCATTCTGGCCCAGCCGTGATCCCCTTCGCGGAGCAACGATTTTAAACGCTGACCGACTGCATGATTCAATTACGACGCGCCGTTGAGGAGTCCATCGCCATGCTGCGGAGTCTGCCGGCGTTGGAACAACCGCTGGCAGAGGCCGCGGAACTGCTGGTCCGCTGCCTGACTTCGGGCAAAAAACTGCTGGTTTGCGGCAACGGCGGCAGCGCCTCGGACGCCACGCATCTGGCCACGGAATTTCTCTGCCGTTTCCAGGGCGACCGCCGGCCGTATCCGGCCGTTTCCCTTACCGCCAACGGCGAGTTCATGACGGCGGTGTGCAATGATTATCATGCCGACGAAATCTTTGCGCGGCAGGTTTGGGGGCTGGGGGAAAAGGGCGACGTGCTGTTGGTGATCACCACCAGCGGCAAATCCAAGAACGTGGTGCGCGCGCTGGAAGAGGCCCGGCGCAAGGGCCTCCAGAGCATTGCTTTTCTGGGCCGCGACGGCGGCTTCACCAAGGGCCTGGCGACGATTGATTTGATTGTGCCCGGCACCAGCACGGCGCGGATTCAGGAGGGACAGAAAGTGCTGTACCACGTGCTCTGCGAGTTGGTGGATGAAAAGCTGCCCAAGGCTTAGAGCCGGAAGCCGTTAATATTGTCGATGGCGATCACGACCGCGACCAGGAACCAACCAATCGTGCCGGCGGCCGCACAGGCCACCCCCATGATCCGGCAAGGTTTGGCTGCATTCCAATAGATCTTCTCCTGCTTTCGTATCCTGCCCGAGAGCCAGAGTGCCGCCAGGGCGAAGGGCAGGCCAATCAGCGGCAGCAACCCCAGCAGACCGTAGATCAGGCAGCGGATGGAGGTGTTTAGCATCCGCAGTTTTTCAGCGCCGGAATTATTCATGGCTGGGTGGCAAGATGAACGGAGTTGGTGGGCTGGGCATTCAGCCGCTTGAGCTGCTGCTGTTCCAGCATTTTTACTTCGCGATGCAGGCGGATCACCGCGCTGCTTTCCACCATGATGAGCACCATCATGATGGCCAGCAGGGCGATGAAAAGCGCCGTGACCATGCCGCGCTCGCGGCGGCGGTCGTTGGTGTTCAACGCTCGGATTTTTGATGAAATATTCATGGCTTGATCTGGGCCGCCTCGAAAGTGAAAAGCAGCGGCAATTGGGTTTCCGGCCTGCGCGGCATCAGTTCCAGCTCCCAGCGGCAACCGGTGACCCCAGCGCGCGGCTCCAGGCTGGTTTTTGAGGTCTTCACCCGGGACAGGAGCAGCTCGGAGTTTTTGGACGTGGACGTTTCGCGGCGCACCTCGGCGCCGGTGAAGCGATAGATAATTTCCCGATCCTTGGCGGAAATCCGGACGATCTGGCCGTCGGCGACGGATTCGACAGAGACCAGTCCGGTGGCGGAGCGGACATCCGCCCGCCAGCGTTCGCCGGTGCGGAGCGCGGCGCCGATGTCGTCCGTGGCATAGACCACCGCGCGGGATTGGTCCCAGCACAGGTAAAAGGCGCCGAAACCGATGCCGGTGAGGATGGCGAAGACGGCGATATACACCAGGCATTCGATGAGCAGCATGCCGGCGAGACGATGGGCAGGAGCGACGACGGTTTTCATTTGAGGTTGGCTTCGCGGACGATGGCGGCCAGGCCGCGCGGCCGGTCGGGCTGCCATTCCAGGCGGAGATGGTTGCCGGTCTTGGTGAACTGGAAATGGCCGGGCGGCAACTGGCCGGCGGCTTCCGCGCGGACGGCGTAACGCTGCGAGCCGTCCGGGAGGTTTTTGGCCGCCCCGGCGGCGAGGATTTCCATTTCGCCGTCCACGATTTCATCCGCCACGCCGCGGCAATATTCAATGCGCAGGACCTGCCGTTGGCGGACAAAGGAATAGCCGAGTGGCAGGATGGCGATCGCGAGGATGGCCAGGCCGACCATGAGGTCCACTTGCAAGAAGCCGCGGCGGCGGGACCGACCGGTGGAATAATGTGTGTTCATGTGGCGGCGATGGTGGCTTTCAGGAACATGACGAGCATGCCGAACAGGCTGATGGCGATCAGGCCCACGACGACCCCGTTCAGGATCACCAGCCCGCTGGCCAGCGTGTGGGTGGCGGTTTCCTCCTGCTGAAAGGCCTTGGCGTCGAGGGCGGCGTGCCAGCCCTGCAGCGCGCTCAGGAAGCCGCCGTGCGCGTGAATGGCATTACTGAGTCGCCAGTGGAGTTCGCCGGTGTCGTCGAAGCTGCGGACGGCTTCGGCGAGCGGCACACCGCTTTGGAGGGCGGCGATGACGCGCTGGGCGCGGCGGCGGCAGATTTCATTGGCGGTGGCTTCGCCGGCCAGGCGCACGGCTTCGGCCTCCGGGACACCGCCATCCAGCAGCACCGCGAGCATGGCGGAAAAGGCGCGGAGGTGTTGCTTGCGCTTCCACGGAATGCTCCAGATGAGCCAGTCCACGACCGGCACGCTGCGAAACTGAAACCAGCGAACGAAGCCGGGGCCGCCGATATAAATGGCCGCCACCGCCAAGAGCACGAAGAAGAGCACGATTTCAAAGGCCACCAAATACGGTGCGATTTTGAAGACAAACAGGGCCAGCGGCCAGGGCGGGATGCCAAAGCCCGCGCCCACATCCTTGAATTTGGGAATGACAAACAGCGTCAGCAGGGAAATCAACCACACGGCAATCGGCGCAAACAGCAGGAGAATGGCCACCATGTAATGCATGGTGGTGCGGACGGTGTCCGGCGCCACGCGGAGCACTTCGCGGCAGGCCGGCAGGACTTTTTTGAGGTCGCCGAGCTTTTCGCCCGCTTGGATCATGGCCGTCACCTGCAACGGCAGAAAGCTGGGCACGCGTTCGAGCGCTTCGCCCAGGCGGGCGCCGCATTCGATATGGGTTGCCACCATGTAGAAACGCACGCCGATGGCCCGGTCATGGTTTTCGGCAGCGGAAAGAATTGCGTGTTCCACCGGCTGGCCGCGATCGATCACCGTTTCCATCAAGTCCAGGAAGAACAAGGCGCGATCGCGGCGGCGCATGGGCAGCGAAAGCAGGTAATGCAGTACCACCGAGGCCACGCCGCCGGGCAGCAGAAACCAACTCATCCAGCAGACGAAAACGATGACAAATTGAAAGAATTCAGTCATATGATTGGTTCGTGAACCGGGTTGGGCCGCTCAATTGCCGCTCAAACCGTTGAGCATGGCGATGAGGGGCAAAAACATGCTGATCACCAGGAACGCCTGCGAGATCACGAGCGCGCCGAGAAACAGGGAGGCCACCGGCAGCACCGAGAACAGCGCCACTTCGGTGCGGTAGATCGCGCGGGAATGGTAAATCTCCGCGGCCCGGACAAAGCCCGCCGTCAGGTCCTCGCCGGCGCTCGCCACCACCCAGACAAACAGCGGCGGCAGCATTCGGTTGCTGGCGGCCACGTCGGTGAACTTGGCCGTCCCCGCCGCCAGCCGGGTGCGCCACTGTTGCAGGTCGGCCACGGCCGCCGGGCTGGTCTCCAGCTGTTCCACCAGACCGACCGCTTCCGGCAGCGGCACACCGTTCTTCAGAAGCAAGGCGAGCGACGCGGCGATGCGCGAGACGATGGCCTCCTTGAAGGCCGGGAACCGCCACAGCACATTGGCGCGCAAGCCCGGAACGAAGACGATGCCAACGGCCAGCATGAACAGAATTCCCAGCGCCAGCGGGAAAATCCAAATAAACTTCAATGAGTCAAAGGCGAAGTTCGTGGCCCCCGGCACCTGCATGTTGGCGCCGACCATGATGTCCTTGAAACCGGGACCGATGACACAGGTCCAGAGCAGCGACAACACCAGCGAGATGGCGAAGGCCACGAACATGACGATGAGGGGATAGGTCATCATGCTCTTGAGCCGGTTCCAGACGTTGTTCTGGTTTTGGAAATAATCCGCCAGCATGGTGAGCGCGCCGGGCAGGTCGCTGCCTTGGACGCCGACCACGATCATGCGCTTGTACAGCTCCGGCAGTTGGCGCCGCCGCAACGCGTCGGCGATGGGCGTGCCCTTGGCCAGGTCGGCTTCGAGGGCCTGCAATTCATCGCGGAGCGCGCCCTGCCGCATTTCCTGGCACAGCCGCCGCAAGGCGCCTTCCAGCGGGATGCCCTCGCGCAACATGGCGGCCAGTTGCTGGTTAAAGAAAGCGAATTCGTCGTATTTCATAAGCCAAAGATGCGTTTGAACTCTGCCGGGTTGGTGACGCCCTGCTGCACGAGCAAGCGGGCGGCGGTTTCCAGGGATTGCGCCGGGGCCAGCCCGGCCAGTTCGCGGCGGCGGATTTGGTCGCGGCGGGTGTCATCCACGCGCAGCCATTCGACCAGCGGCACGCGGCCGGCGTAACCGGTGTGCAGGCAGGTTTCGCAGCCGGCCCCGTCGCAGGCCGCACACAATTTGCGGACGAGCCGCTGGTTCAGGACCAATTCCACGGCGCTGGCCACGGCGGAATGGTCGGGGCACATCGCCAGCAGACGTTCGAACACACCGCGGCAGGAGCCGGCGTGCAGGGTGGAAATGACCAGGTGCCCGGTGAGCCCGGCCCGCACGGCCAGTTGCGCGGTGGCTTCGTCGCGGATTTCGCCCACGATGAGCACCTGCGGGTCCTGCCGCAGCAAATGGCGGGCGGCCCGCGCGAAATCCAGGCCCACGGCCTCATTGATTTCCGTTTGCATGGTGCCGGGCACCACCTGCTCCACGGGATCCTCCACGGTGATGATGTGGCGGCCGCCCAGTTCGGCCAGGTGGCGCAAACAGGCGTAAATGGTGGTGGTCTTGCCGCTGCCGGCCGGGCCGGTGAGCAGGAGCAGACCGCTGGCTTGGCGCAGAAAATTCTCGAGTTCCTGCCGGGCCTCGGGGGCCAGGGACAATTCACCCAGCGCCCGGGCCGTGGCGCAATTAAACAGCCGCAGCACAATTTTCTCGCCCGTGACGGTGGGGTAGGTGGCCACGCGGAGGTCGTTCTTGCATTTCATTTCGTCCCGGGCGATGCGGCCATCCTGGGGCAGGGATTCCTGATAGGTCTTGAGCCGGGCGAGAAATTTGATGCGGCCGAAAACCCGTTCCGCCACGTCCGCCGGCAGTTCGCGGATGGGCGTGATCAGGCCATCCAACCGGAAGCCCACCTCGGCAATTTTGCCGCGCATTTGCAGGTGAATGTCGCTGGCCCCGGCGCGTTCGGCGCGCTGCACGAGCTCCTCCAGCACTTCCGGTGCGGAACTGGCGGCCGGTGCTCCGGCGGCGGCGGAATTTTTGAGATTCACAGACATACAAATTCACCTTGGTTCCGGCACGCTGCCGCTATCCCAGTCCGCGGTGTGCGAAGTGGTTTCACCGCATTTCCAGGCGCCGCCGAGATTGACCATCGAGATGACTTTCTCCACCGTTAGCGCCTTGGTATGGGCGCGTTCGCCGGCGAATTCAAAGCGATAGAACAGATCCACCTTGTCGCTGGCCACGGTCTTACGCGCCATGATTTGCAGTCCTTTGAACCGCTCGAAATTTCTCTTCATCTGCGTGGTAAACTCAACCTTGCTGCCATCCCACTGTTTGGCTTGCTCCCGCATTTGCGGCACATAAGAGGCGATATCGGCATCGTAATCGCCGGTGGCCTTCAACCAAAAGGCGGATTCCAAGGCCGCTTCCGGCGTCGCATTGCCGGCGTCCGCCAGATGCGCCCGGTCGATGAGTTGACCTTTGATTTCCGCCGTGGCGGGCGTGGTTCTCCGATCGGAGTCGGCGGGCGAACAAGCCGCCGCGAGCAGGGCCAGGAATAACCCGCCCAGCAGAATGTTCAGCCGGCGTCGGCGGGGGCCATTCGCTTGCATGTCAGTGTCAATTTGCATCGGTCAATAGGTCGCCCAAGCCAGCGGCTTTCAGGACGAATCGGTGTAGGCCGGCATCCAGCCGGGCCAGTTGTGTTTGGGTCACGCGTTCGTGTCGATTGATGGCGGCGTAGGTGAGCTGCGCCGCATGGAACTGCACGCAAAACAAAAGCAGCAACCCCAAGGCGAACGCAAAGTCGGCCGTCCACACGAGCGGTGCCGGGCGCGAGCGATGGGCCGCGGTGCCGGCGGACGGCGGGCGCAATTGCCGGCGGATGCGGGCGGGAAAATCCTCCCAGTATTCACCCGGCCGTTCCGGCAGCGGCAGGCGGTGCAAACGGTCATGGAGTTCGCGATCATTCATGGCCGGCGGCCGGGCCATCGGGGAGCGCGGTTTTAGCCGACGCGGACGATGGGGCGGGTACGTGGGAACACGCGGTGAGAAACCGTTTCAGCTTCCGCTTGGCGGCGAAAATCCGCCAGGAAACGGTGGTTTCGGAACAGCCGAGCACCTCGGCCGCTTGGGCGTGATTCAGCCCATCATAGATGGTGAGCACGATGGCCGCGCGTTGTTTGGCCGGCAGCTTTTGCAACGCGGCTTGGACTTCCTCCGCCGAACCGCCGGGTCGGGCCTCGTTTCCGGCGTGCTGGATGGCCAGTTCGGTGGCGGCGCGGGCGTAGAGGTCCTGGCGGCGCGCCTCGCTCTGGCGCCAGTTCAGGCAGGTGTTGATGGCAATGCGGTACAGCCAGGTGGAAAAGCGGGCGGCGCCGTGGAAACTGCCCACCTGCTCGTAGGCGCGCAGAAAGACCTCTTGTGCCAGGTCTTCGGCGTCAGCGGCGGAGCCGGTCATGCGATATGTGAGCGCGTGTACCATGCGTTGATACTGGCGAACCAGTTCTTCAAAAGCTGCCGGGTCGCCCTTTTGGCTGCGTGACACCAGTTCCAATTCGGCGTCGCCCATGCGGCTTGCTTTTACCACGTCTGACAATCCGTCCGCGGAAATCCTTTGAATTATTTCGGGGCCCGGGCCGGAAGCCGCCGGCGGCCAGTCGGCGTCGGGGTATTGGGCCAGGGCAGCTTTGGTCATGGGCAACACGGTGTCTGCCTGAATAGACCGGTGCCGGCCCGAAACGGCACGACCAATCACCTATTGCCGCGCTGGCTCTATGGGGCTGGCGCAGCTAAACCGTTGGGAGGAGGGATCAGGAGTAGTCCGGCTCCTGGCCGGCTTTCCACTTGATGTTACAGCCGATGCTGGCCTTTTGCCGGGCGGAGACTGCCTGGCCGGCCAAGACGGCTTCGAGGGCGGCGCGGAGGTCCCGGCCCGTCACGGGCAGGCCATTGCCCGGGCGGCTGTCATCGAACTGTCCGCGATAAATCAGGCGATGCGCGGCGTCGAAGAGGAAGAAATCGGGAGTGCAGGCGGCGCGATACGCTTGGGCGACAGCTTGTGATTCGTCGAAGAGGTAGGGGAACGGATAGCCTTGGCGCCGGGCTTCTTCCTTCATTCGCTCGGGGCTGTCTTCGGGGTAGTTGGCCACGTCATTGGCATTGATGGCCACGATGCCGAGGGGGTGCGCGTGATAGTCGCGTCCCAACTGGGCGAGTTGGGGGGCCAGGTGCTTGACGAACGGGCAATGATTGCAGATGAACATGACCAGCAGCGGCCGGCCGGAAAAATCGGCGAGCGAAACGATCCGGCCGTGGGTATCGGGGAGCTGGAATGCCGGCGCGGGGGTGCCGAGCGGCAACATGGTGGAGGGCGTCATGGCCATGCGCGCAAGGTGGCGCAGGAAGACGGTTTGCGCAAGTCGTCAGGCGTCCCGGCGTTGGTGTAGGGTGCGACGTGAGGAGCATTCCCGTGCGGAGCGCCGAGAGTTGCTCGGCCAGCGGAAAGCGAGAACCGATTTGTCGCCGCACGCCGCGCGCCCCCGGTCCGCGGCCGTCCCGGCCGCTGAGACGTGATTTTCAACGAGGCGTCACCCGACCGGACACCTGGCAACGAAAGGCCGCCTCCCGGAGCGCCGGGAGTGCTCGGCCCGCATGCCGACAGCCCACGCCCGCCAGCAAACCCTTGGTTTACGTTCCGCGGGTGGCTTTGCATGCGTGGCGCAAAAAAGCTCGTAAAGGGCAAATCGTAAATCGTAAAATTGGGGCGATGGCCAAGAATATCGTCTATTTCGACCTGGAAACGCAGAAGTCCGCGGATGAGGTGGGGGGCTGGAGCAACATCTCCAAGATGGGGCTGAGCGTGGGGGTGACCTACAGCACGGCCCGGGGCGGCTACCAGATTTACGCCGAGAAGCAGGTCAATGATTTGATCACGGAGTTGCAGCGGGCGGATCTGGTGGTGGGTTTTAACAATTTGCGGTTCGATTACGAGGTGTTGCACGGCTACACGGCGTATGATCTCACGCAGTTGCCCACGCTCGACATGCTGGTGGTTTTAAACGAGAAGCTTGGCCACCGGCTGTCGCTGGACTCCATCGCCACGGCCACCTTCGACGTGGAGAAGACCGCCGAGGGTTTGCAGGCGATCAAGTGGTATAAGGAAGGCAAGCTGCTGGAGATTGCCGAGTATTGCTGTTACGATGTGAAGATCACGAAAATGGTGCACGAGTACGGCCGCGAACAGAAGCAATTGCACTACTTCAACCGCTTCAACAAAAAGCTCACGGTGCCGGTGACCTGGTGACGTCGGTCGCCGCTGTTTTCAACTGGAGCACCGCCTCACGTAATTGCCCGGCCAGCACCTTGCGGTCCTCCGTGGTGTGTTGAAATTTGCCGAAGCGCACCGTGGCGCGGATCTTCCGCTTGCCCAGCAGATGGACCACATGCGAAAAGAACGTGTGGTCGCCCCAATAACACACTTCCTGGCGGGCATCGCCATCCGCGAGCTCGTAATGCAGCCAGCCGACCGAGATTTCGTGCTGGCCGCGGGCGGCGGGTTCCAGCAGCGAGGTGCGGAAGGGCAGGACGGCTTCGCCGTTGGTACTGGTGCCCTCGGGGAAGATGACGACCAATTCGCCGGCGGCCAGGGCGGCTTCGATCTCCTGATTCACCTGACCCACTTGTTGACGGCGTTGGCGATCCACGAACACCGTGCCGGCGATGGCCGCGAACCAGCCGAAGAGCGGCCAGCGGCGCACATCCGCCTTGGACACAAAGACCGCCGGGGTCACGGCGGAGATGGCCAGGATGTCGAGGTAGCTGAGATGGTTGCAGATGAGCAGGCCATGCCGGGGAATTTCGCCGGCCACGTCGGCAGTGTAGCCGAAAATCTTCAAATGGCGGCGGGAGGACCAGGACAGCCAGGCGGCGCGGGCGTGCCGTTGTTTCTCCTTGGGTGCGCGGGCAGCCGTGAAGAAGTAGCAGGTGATGATCACCACTACTTCAAACAGGAACCAGCAAATCCTACCCGCGGTGCGGATTAACATCGGTAAATTTCAATCCGGATACGGGGCAAGGTCAATGAATTAACGACGGCCGGTGGCTTTCAGCCAAGGAAGCGCTCGCGTGCGGGGCCCGAAAGGGCGTGCATGTCCATAAACGTGAGAAAATCGATGGTTTTGAACTGGCAATCGAGCGCGGGCGGGCCACAGATCTTGGCGCCGAGCATCAGGTAGGCGCGCAATAGCTTGGGGATGGAAGTGGGTTCATCGGTGACCGCCTCGAGGGGGCATTCGCAGACCGGCAGGGGCTTGGTGCGCCATTGCGGCTCCACCAGGTGATTGCGGCAAAGTTCGGTATAGGCGGACGCGCCGGTGGCCGGTTCTTGCGAGGTGAGCGAGCTGCAACCGATGAGATACCGGCAACCGCGGTCGCGGGTGTATTCAGCAATGCTTTTCCACAACAAGCCCAGGACGAACATGTTGCGATGCTGCCGGTGGACGCAAGCCCGACCCAATTCCACAATCTGCGACCGTAGCGGCTCAAACACGGCAAACTCAAATTCTTGTTGGCAATAGTAGCCCAGCCTTTTCGCGGCGGTGGCGCCGGTTTGCAAACGATAGGTGCCCACGATCTGGTGGGAGGGCACGTGCTCCACGATCAAATGATCGCAAACGGCGTCAAACGGATCGGCGTCCAAGCCGGTGCTGTACGAATGCGCCAGCCCCTCATTCAGCTCCAGGTTGAAGACTTGAAAGCGCAACGCTTGGGCCGCCTGAATCTCTTCAGGCGAACGGGCCAGCCGGACGGCATACTGGGAAGCGCTTGCGAGCAGCCGGACTGATTCTTTGGATGCTTTCACGGAAATAGAGTGCTCTAGTTATATGCCAATTATGTGGCGTTTGTGTAAAATTTTCAAGAAGGAAAACGCCCGGCCCAAACGGCTGATCGACACCGATTAGCGCTGGCGGGCCGTCAGGAAACGTTCCACATATTTGCCCAGGAGATCGGCCTCCAGATTCACCGCGTCGCCCACCTTTCGCTCCCGCAGGGCCGTGACCTCAAACGTGTGCGGGATGATCCAGATGCGGAAACTTTTTTTCTGCACGGCCGCCACGGTGAGGCTGATGCCATCGACCGCCACCGACCCCTTGAAGACGAGATAGCGCATCACTTCCGGCGGCGCCGTGATATCGAGCACGTGGTCCTTGCCGGCGCGTTCCCAGCGGACAATGCGGCCCAGTCCGTCGACATGGCCGGTCACGAAATGCCCGCCCAATTCACCGTTGGCGCGCAAGGAACGTTCGAGGTTGACCAGGGAACCGACCCGCCCAAACTGGAAATTCGTGCGGTTCCAGCTTTCTTGCAGGAGGTCGAACCGGATCAGTCTGGCCCGGCCGCGGGCGGCCACTTTCACCGCCGTCAGGCAACAGCCGTTGACGGCCACACTGTCGCCCACCTTCACCCCGCGCCCGCTGACGGTGGCGCGGACGGTCATTTCGATCGATTTTTTCGTCGATGCGATTTTTTCGATGATGCCCGCTTCTTCGACAATGCCGGTAAACATAAGAAGATAATATTGCCCTTTTGGGGCTGGTTAACAATTTTTTTCGCGCCATCACGAGGACCTCCTGGCACCCGGCATGCCCAGCGCAGGGTGCGTCGCGCCTGCCAACCATCGCGTCCAAGCCAACTGTCGTGTCGCCCTGAATCAAAACGCACGACCGAACGACCGCATGCGGCTAGATGTTCAAACCGCCGCCGCGCTGGTTTTCCTCTCCGCGCCGCGGAACGGCTTGTACGTGGTGTGCAACAACTCATGCGCCAGGTGCGAGTTGGGTTGACCATAGAAGTCGTGGTAGAGCCGGAGAATATCCGGATTCTCCTGCGACTTCCGGTATTGCGAAGTCTTGTCGATGTTCACCAGCACCTGCTGGCGCTGCGACAACGTGCCCGTTTTTTCCGGCACGGGATGGCCCGCACCGCAGATGCAACCGCCGGGGCAGGCCATGACTTCCACCAGGTCGTACCCCGTGTTTTCACCCTTGAGAATTTTCTCGATGATGGGCTCGGCGTTGGCCAGGCCGGAAACGACCGCCACGCGAACCTTTTTGCCGCCGGCTTCAATGGTCGCTTCCTTCACCCCTTCAAAGCCTCGGATTTGCTCAAACTCCAGGTGATCCACCAGCGGTTTGCCGGTGAGCTTCTCCACGGCCATGCGCAGCGCCGCCTCGGCCACGCCGCCGGAGGCGCCGAACAACACGCCCGCGCCGGAGACGCGCCGGTACGGCTCGTCGAATTCCTGGGGCTGGATATCCGCCGGATCCAGCCGCACCAGTTTCATCATCTCCAGCAATTCGGTGGTGGTTAACACGGCGTCCACATCCCGCATCCCCTCGGGCGCGAATTCCGGGCGGGCCGCCTCGAATTTCTTGGCCAGGCACGGCACCACGGACACCACAAAGAGCTCGTCCTTGCTCACGCCGGCCAGCTTTGCGAAATGATTCTTCACCGTGGCGCCCATCATTTGCTGGGGCGACTTGCAGGAGGAAAGATGCGGGATCATGCCGGGATAACGGCGTTCCACAAAATTGATCCAGCCGGGGCAGCAGGACGTGAATTGCGGCATTACGCCCCCCTTTTCCACGCGCTTCAGAAATTCCGTGGTTTCCTCCAGGATGGTGAGGTCGGCGGCAAAGGTGAAGTCAAACACCCGGTCGAACCCGATTTTCTTCATCAGGCCTGCCATGTAGGGTTGCGCCTGATCGAACGGGATCTTGAAATGATCGCAGAAGACACTGCGTACCGCCGGGGCCACAAAACCCACCACCAATTTTTTGGGATTGTTGATGGCGCGGAAGACCCGGCCGCGCTCGCGGCGATATTCCAGCGCGCCGCAGGGACAAGAGGTGACGCATTGGCCGCAGGACACGCAATCCGTTTCGTTGAGCGGTTCGCCGTTGTGCGTGCCCACCAGCAGTTGGCCATTCGTGAGCCGGTAGGTAAGGACCCCGGGACCTTCAATATCCGCGCAGGCGGAAATACAGCGGCCGCACGCAATGCACTTGTTGTGATCGCGGATGATGAACGGGTGATCGTTCACGATGGGCAGATAAGGCCGCACGTGCGCCGGCGGGCGGAATTCAATGCCGAGTTCGCGGGAGGTCTTGCGCAGGGTGCAATCAAACCGCTCGCTGCAGCCGCATTTCAGGCAGCGGGCCGCTTCTTGGCGGGCCGTCGCCTCATCCAGCCCCAAGTCCACCTCGGGGAAGCCGTTCAGGCGCGTGGCCATCGGCAGGGTCGGCATGTCGGCGCGGGGGATCTTGGGCATTTCCTCAAACTCCCAGCGCGGCAAGTCTTCGAGCGAGCCCCGGCTGCATTTGTAGTTGGGGTTCTCCGGCCGCACGTACCCCTTGGTGAGAAATTCGTCCATCGCCTTGGCCGCGCGCCGGCCGGCCGCCACCGCTTGAATGACCGTCGCCGGCCCCGTGACGCAGTCGCCGCCCGCAAACACTTTTTCCTCGGAAGTCTGCATCGTCTGGCCGTTGATTTCCATGTCGCCCCATTTGTTGAGCTTCACCGGCAGATCGTTGTAAAGGAACTGGGTGTTGGTGCTCTGGCCGATGGCGCCGATAATGGTGTCCGCCTCCATCGTGAAATCGCTGCCTTCCACCGGCACCGGGCGGCGGCGTCCGGAACGATCCGGCTCGCCCAGGGCCATTTTCAGACAGTGCAGTTGCTTGCGGCCTTCACTCACGGTGATGCGGGTGGGCGCATTGAGGAAAATCATCTCCACGCCCTCGTGCAGGGCTTCCGCCACTTCCATCTTTTCCGCCGGCATTTCCTCGCGGGTACGGCGATAGACCAGCTTCACCTGCCTGGCCCCCTGGCGCAGGGCCGTGCGGGCGCAGTCAATCGCCGTGTTGCCGCCGCCAATGACGATGACCGTGTCGCCCAGCTTGATGGTCACGCCCTTGGTGATTTGCTCCAGGAATTGGATGCCCAGCCAGACGCCCTCGGTGTTTTCACCTTCGATCTGCATCGGGGTGGCACGCCAGGAACCGATCGACAGGTAAACCGCGTCAAAATCGCGCACCAAGTCGTCCAGTCGGATATGGGTGCCGAGGGTTTTCCCGGTCAGGATTTTCACGCCCAGCGCCTTGATTGAGTCAATTTCCTGATCCAGCGTCGCCTTGGGCAGACGGTATTCCGGGATGCCATAGCGCATCATGCCGCCGGCGTGGGGCTGGCGTTCGAAAACCGTGATTTCATGACCGCTGATCGCGCCGTAATACGCGGCGGCCAGTCCGGAAGGACCGGCGCCCACCACGGCGAGGCGCTTGCCGGTCTTGGCATTCACGCGGGGCAGCCAGGGGCCATGGGCCAAGTCCCAGTCGGCCGCAAAGCGCTTTACATGATTGATCGCCACCGGAGTATCCACCAGGCTGCGCCGGCATTTGGCCTCGCAGGGATGCGGGCACACGCGGCCGCAAACCACCGGCAACGGATTGCGGTCCTTGATCACCCGCACGGCCGCCTGGAAGTTGCCGTTGACCACGTGCCGCAAATAGCTCTGGATATCAATATTGGCCGGACAAGTCTGCACGCAGGGCGCCACACAATCGGCGTTATGGTCACTCAGGAGCTGCTCCAGCCGCACCCGGCGATACGCTTCCAACTTGGGCGAATGGGTGGTGATCACCATGCCCGCCTTGATGGGCGTGTGGCAGGCTTTCACGTCGCTGCCGTTGCCCAGTTCCACGGCGCACATGCCGCAGTTGCCATTGGCGCGCGGCAGGCGGATGTCATAGCACAAATGGGGAATGTGCTGCCCCTCCTGGAGCAGGGCCTGCAAGATGGTCAGGCCGTCAAATACTTCGAGTTCGCGACCGTTGACAGTCACCTTGATTCGCTGCCGATCAATCAATGAAATCATATGGCTTGTTCTATTTCCCGTTGTTGCGCTGCAAAATTGGTTAAAATGGCCCTAATAAATAAGAAAATATGGCGCAATTTTAAACAAAAAGCAGCCGTTTTGATTAAGTAGTATTAATGGCAAACCATCACATAAGCAGGACTTTTTAAAGGATTTTACATGCGCAAAGCGCCAAGCTGTGGAAGTTTAATGCATGGTAGAAGCCGCTCCTATAATGCCGCAGACCGCGACCGACGCCCCGGGCGAAGCGGTGGTGCAATTCTCTATTTTCACGCCGAACCGATTGGGCCGGTTGCACGCCGTGCTAAATCTGCTGGGCGCAAAAAACGTGCATGTGCTCGCCATTACGGTCCTCGATACCACCGAATGCGCGGTGCTCCGCCTCGTCGTGGATGATCCGGACCGGGCGCGTGAGTTGCTGGAAGAAGGCGGCTTTGCGTTTGCCGAGAGCCGGCTGCTGGCCACGGAGATCAGCTCTACCGAGGAACTGAACAAGTTGCTGGCGGCGCTGCTCGAAGCCGAGTTGAACCTCAACTACCTTTACCCCTTCATTCCCCATCCCAACGGCAAGTCGCTCCTGGCCATCAGCGTGGAGGATAATGAAACGGCCGCGCAGACCCTGCGTCGCCACCAATTCCCCGTGTTGAAACAGGCGGATATCTCGCGCTGAGGACCAGCTCCCAGGGTTGACAACCATTGGCGACCCCGCCAGCATATTCCGGCTTTCAAAATGGGCCGGCCGTTAGCGAGGCGGGCAGCAGGGAAAAAACAACGACACAATCCACGGAAATGAAAACGAACATCACGATGCTCTGGTTGGCGGTCTGGCTGGCAGTGGTCGGGACGACTCAGGCGCAGGACGATACCAACAAAATCCGGCTGGAGGTTCAACGGCTCCTGCAGAGCTTGAAATATCAGCAGGGCGAAATCGACTTGCGGGGCGGATTGGCCAAATTGACCGTGCCCAAGGAATTCAATTTTCTGGGGGCCGATGATGCCGAAACGGTGTTGGTGAAACTTTGGGGCAACCCGCCGTCGGGAACCAAGCCGCTCGGCTTGTTGATCCCGGCAGGCATGACGCCGAGGAGCACCAATTGCTGGGTGGTCACCATTGAATACAGTGAAGACGGATACGTGAAGGACAGCGATGCGAGCAAGATCAACTACGACGAGATGCTGAAGACCATGCAGAAGTCCATCGCGGAGGAAAATCCGGAGCGGCAAAAACATAATTATCCAACCATCACACTGGTGGGGTGGGCGGCGCCGCCGCATTATGACGCGGCCACGCACAAGCTTTATTGGGCCAAGGATCTGAAGTTTGGCGGCGAGGACAGCGACACCCTGAACTACAACATCCGGCTGCTCGGCCGGAAAGGCGTGTTGGAGTTGACCGCGGTGGCGGACATGAACCAGTTTGCGGAAATTGACCAGCAGACGCCGCGGATTCTGGGCATGGTGGATTTCAAGGAAGGGAACCGCTATGCGGATTTCAACCCCAAGACGGACCAGGTGGCCAAATACGGCATTGCGGCGCTGGTCGCGGGCGGGGCCTTGGCCGCGGCGGCCAAGTTCGGCTTTCTCAAGGTGCTGTGGCTGGGGCTGATCGCGGCCAAGAAATTCGTCATTATAGGCGTGATCGCCTTGGTCGCGTTTCTGAAGAAGATGTTTTCGCGCCGGAGCGGCGGGTCGCCGAGCGCGTAAGGCGAGAAGCCGCGAGGGAAAAAACAGCGATCTGTTGCACGCGGGGCGGCCGGAATACGCGCCAGCGTCGTGGAGTACGGTGGCCCTCCACCGTTTTGGAACGCGCCGCCG
>CAYTJG010000117.1:0-16539 GCA_964437865.1 uncultured Bifidobacteriaceae bacterium
CCTATCCAATCCGTCGCCGCAGACCAAACCCGTTCTCCGGCACCCGCGTCGTGCTGGTTACAATCCCCCTTCGCGCAGCAGCGGCCTGGCCGCTGGATAGCCTGTTGTTTTATGCTGACAATTCGAGACTTGAAGATGGCCTATGGCGGGCGCGTGCTGTTTGAAGACGCGTCCTTCACGGTGAATTACGGTGACCGCGTGGCGCTGGTCGGGCCGAATGGCGCGGGCAAAACCACGTTGTTTTCCATCATCCTAAGGCAATTGGAGCCGGATGCCGGCACGGTGGAGCGCGATGAGTGGACGATGGTGGGGCACCTGCCGCAGGAAGCCGAAGCCAATGGCGACGAAACGATCCTCGAAGTGGCCACCGGCAAGGTGGATGAACTGCCGCGATTGGAAAAGCGGCTGCACGAGCTGGAAACGGCCGGCAACGTCTCCGGCCCGGAATATCTCGAGGCGCATGCCAAGCATGATGCCTTGAACGATCCGCAGGTGGAGGTGAAGGCCAGAAAGATGCTACGCGGTCTGGGCTTCCGCGAAACGGACCTCGAGCGAAAGGCGAAAGCAATGAGCGGCGGCTGGATCATGCGGGCGCGGCTGGCGCGGCTATTGGTCATGGAACCGGACCTCCTGCTGTTGGACGAGCCCACCAACCACCTCGACTTGCTCGCCCTGCTCTGGCTGCAAAATTATCTTAAAAACTATTCCGGCGCCGTGCTGCTCATTTCGCATGACCGCCAGTTCATGGACGAGGTCGTGACGCAGGTGCATGAAATCTCGGAGCGGAAACTCGTTGCCTATGCCGGCAACTACGGGGATTTTCTGCGCCAGCGCGAGGAACGCTACGAACTGCAACTGGCCGCCTACAAGAATCAACAGAAGGAAATCCAGGCGCTGCAGGAATTTGCCGACCGCTTCCGGGCCGTGCCGTCCAAGTCTTCGCAGGCCATGAGCAAGCTCAAGCAGATCGAGCGGATGGAGCTGATCGAGAAGCCGATGGCACCGCGCAAGCCATTCCGTTTTCAAATTCCGCCTCCACCACGCGGCGGGCAACGCGCGGTGACGCTGGAAGGCATTCACATGGCCTATGGAGAGACGAAAGTCTACGCCGGCCTGGACCTGACCATCGAGCGCGGTGAACGCACCGTGCTGGTGGGACCGAACGGCGCGGGCAAGTCCACGCTGATCAAAATCCTGGCCGGCGTGGTGGCGCATCAAAAGGGCGAACGTGACCTCGGACACAACGCCAAGATCGGTTATTTTAGCCAGCATCGTGCTGCGACCCTGGATCCCGACAAGACCGTACTCGACGAAGTCCTGGCCAGCTCGCCGGCCATGCGTGAGGACGAGGCCCGCGCCGTGCTGGGTTCCTTCATGTTCCGTAAAGACGACATTTACAAACCCACGAAGGTGCTGAGCGGTGGCGAAAAAAGCCGTTTGAATCTCGTCAAGTTCCTGGTGGACCCGCCAAACCTCCTGCTCATGGATGAACCGACCACGCACCTCGACATCCACACCGTCGAGTCGCTGATGTTGGCGTTGGAACGTTACGAAGGGACGCTCGTGTTCATCTCGCACGATGTGCATTTCATCCGCCAACTGGCCACCAAGGTGTTGCACGTCAACGCCGGCCGGGTGACGCCTTACGTGGGCGGTTATGATTATTTTCTGGAGAAAACCGGAGCGGCGGCCGATCCCCGTGCCGCCCTCACCGCGGGGTGAGTGCAGCAGCCCAGTCGACCCAACTTACAGTCCTCGGCCTGCGGGGGAGTTTTACCGAATAATTCCACCCAAGCGCCATTTTTTTTGGCTTCTTTTCAGGGAATTCTCGCTTTGTAATATACAGTCGCTTTCGGCGGGAGGTTAGAAGTTCCTTCTTTGCCGGCAATTGCACTTTTGCAGCAAAGCAGTGTATTGAAACAAAATGAATCCAAGCAAACATGATCAAGGGCTGCAATCGATCCCCATAGGATTGGGGAAAGGAAGTCTGTTTCTGCGGCTGACCGCCATCGGCCTGGTGATTCTGGGAATTGCCGGTTTGTTTGCCTATACGGCCGGTTGGCTCACGCCGCATGTTCTGACCGCCTCCCGGATAGTTGACCGTTTTGAGCAGGTAAACGGAGAACACCCCGGCTTTCGTCGCAACCACGCGAAAGGGGTCTGCATCAGCGGCTACTTTGAGAGCAATGGCCACGGCACGTCGTTGTCCAAGGCGGTTGTTTTCCTGCCCGGCCGCGTGCCGGTCATCGGACGGTTCGCACTCGCGGTGGGACAGCCCTATGCCGCGGATGCGGAGCGCACGGTGCGCAGCATGGCGCTGTTGTTCAAGCTCCCGGACGGCGAGGAATGGCGCACCGGCATGAACAATATTCCGGTTTTCGCAGTGAACTCGGCCAAGGGGTTTTACGATCTGGTGCTGGCCTCCGCCCCCGATCCGGCCACGGGTAAACCCGACCCGGCGAGAATGGGCGACTTTCTAGCCAGCCATCCTGAATCAGCCAGGGCCCTCCAATTGATCGGCAGCAGGTCCGTTTCTTCCGGATTTGCGGACAGCGCCTACAACAGTCTGAATGCCTTCCGCTTCATCAATGCCCAAGGCACTGTCCTCCCGGTTCGTTGGTCCATGGTGCCGGACCAACTGTCCCTGCCTGCCCCCCCTGCCCTATCCCGTAAGTCCGATACCAATTCGCTTTTTGACGTGTTGATTGCAGACCTCCACCGGCACGCTTGGCAGTGGCACCTCATCATCACCGTCGGTGAACCGGGCGATCCAACCGCGGATGCCACGCTTCCCTGGCCGCCGAACCGGCAGCAAGTGGACGTGGGGATCTTGACGATTGATCACGTCGAAAGTGAAGACACCAGTCCCGCACGCGACATCAATTTCGATCCGCTCGTCCTGCCCAATGGAATTGCGGGTTCGGATGATCCGCTGTTGAGTGCCCGTTCGGCGACCTATGCAGAATCCTTCACCCGGCGGGAAGGCGAACCCAAAGAACCCAGCGCGGTTTCGAACATTGAAACCGAAAAGTAGCATGGCCCAAAATCCAACGCAATTCGCGCTCCTGTCGCGCCTCCTTCACTGGTTGATGGCCGCCCTGCTGCTGGCCATGCTGTTCATCGGCGTGGCCATGGTCGCTTCCTTGGCCAATTATCACCGACTCGTAGCCATCCATCGTCCGCTGGGCATCGCCATTTTGATCCTGGCCGCCGTCCGGCTGGTGAACCGGATGTTCACCACCCTGCCTCCGTTTCCACCGACCATGTCCGAGCGGGAGAGATTGCTGGCCTCGATCTCTGAACGGTTGCTCTACGCGTTGATGTTCGCCCTGCCGCTGGTGGGTTGGGGCATGTTGTCCGCCGGCCATTATCCCATTGTGATGTTCGGGCCCGTGCATCTGCCGCCGATCATGCCGGCCAGTCCGACGCTTTTTGCGGTCTTACGCAAGGCACACACGGTCCTGGCGTATCTCCTGTTCGTGACATTTATTTTTCACCTCAGCACGGTGTTGTACCACACGCTCATCGTTCGTGACCGGCTACTGAATCGCATGGCGGTGTGGCCCGTGCGCTCCAGAAAAGACTGAAAGTCAGTAATCGGCAGAAGTAATAAATTTACCGGCCCAGGATACACACGAATTGTTTCTCACGCCTGCCGCAGCCGTTGTCCTTTCTCCTGGCTTCCCCCACGCTATTTTAGAGCCAGCGGGTTTTGTTCACTGAAACCGGGTGGATTGGCGTCACAATTTATGCGATGGCATTCCGGGATCGGCAGTGCTAATATAAAGTCTGACCCCATTGGAAAAGGATATGGGACAAGCCTTCAGATTCAGAATATGAAAGCGAGCTTCTTGAGATGTCGGTTCAGCGCGCCGTTCCTTGCTGTGGCGTTTGGGATTCTCTTGTTCCCGGCCGACGCCACGCAACTGGTTTCGCAAGCGGATGGCACATTGGCCGGCGCCAACCACAGCAATGGCGACTCGGGGCCGTCGATCATCAGCCCCGACGGTCGCTACGTCCTCTTCAGCAGCGCCGCCAATAATCTGGTGGCCACGGCCGCCGCCAACCCCATTCCGCTACTGATCCCCGCACCGCTGAACGTCTATTTGCGCGACCGGACCAGCGGCGTCACCACCTTGGTGAGCGTCAACGTGACCGGCAGCGGTGGCAACGGAGATTCCTTCGCAATGGGCGTGTCCAGCAACGGGCAGTATGCCGTGTTTGAAAGCAGCGCCAGCGACCTTGTGGCCGGCGACACCAACAATGCGAACGACGTGTTCGTCCGCGACGTGTTGAACGGAACCACCACCTTGGTCAGCGTCAGCACCAAGGGCGGCGTTGGCAACGGTACTTCGCGCACCCCCGTCATGACACCAGACGGGCGCTACGTGGCGTTCGTCAGTTCCGCCAGCAATCTCGTCCCCGGCGATACCAACAGCATCCCGGATATTTTTGTGCGCGACCTGCAATTGGGCACCACCACCCTGGCCAGTCCGGGCGCACAATCCACCGGTGCCACCGCCGCTAGCGGGTCGGCGGCCCCGGCCATCACCCCGGACGGCAGCCGCGTGGTATTTTACAGTTCGGCCACCAATCTGGTGCCCGGGCTGACAAACGTGGGCGACATCTATGTGCGCGACCTGGTGGCAGGCACTACTTACTGGGCCAGCAGCGGCGCCCGGTCTGTTTTGCAATCAGTTTTCGGCGCCGCCAGCGGCGTATGCTTTGGTCCCAGGATTAGTTCAGATGGCACTTGGGTGGCCTACGAAGTCAGTGAAGTCGCTTACGGCAATACGGCGGGGGCAGTGTTGCGCTGCCATCTGCCAGACGGCCTGACCGATGTGGTCAACACCAACGCCAACGCGCCCAAGGTCAATTACGAAGACGTCCGCACCGTGGACCTGAGTTCGGACGGACAATATGTGGCCGCGGTGATCAACACAGATTCGCAAGGGATAAATACCGCCATCTACCAGTGGGACGCCAACGACGGGACCACGCTGCTGGCCAGCCCGGCCTTGACCAGCAGCGTGCCGGCCAATGGCATCAGCTACGCACCGGTCATGGATGAAAGCGGACGATACATCGCCTTCCTGAGCGATTCGACGAATCTGACCACCAATATTTTATCCGGACCCGTGCATCTTTATTGCTTCGACACACAGGACGGTGCGACCTTCCTGGTGGACGTGGATACCAATGGCGTGGGTCTGGGCGTGAACGCGGAGACGTTTCCGAGTTGGAGCACAAACGCTCAATTCCTCGCCTACGAAAGTGCCGGTGCGGGCGACCGCAACCAATACGTGAACGTGGTGGTCCACAACCTGGCGTCCAATTCCACGGAAATTGCATCGTCGTCTGCCCCGGTGTTCGCGTTTCCATCTGCCGATGGTCCCAGTGTGCTTTTTGGCGGCAGCATTGGCACCACTGCCCGTTATGTGGCCTTGGCCAGCGACGCGGACAATTTGGCGAGCGGTGCAACCAATGGCTATCGCAACGTGATTGTTTGCGATTTGGTGATGGGCACCAACGCGCTCGTCAGCGTGAATACCAACGGCTTCGCGGCCGCCGGCAATTCTTCCCAGCCCTCGCTTGGCGGCGATGGCCGGTTCGTGGCCTTTACCAGCACCGCCAGCGACTTGGTGCCCGGTGACACCAACAGTTCGTGCGATGTGTTTGTGCGGGATGTGCAATCCGGCATCACGACGCTGGTGAGCGTCAACTTGAACGGCTCCGGCCCGGGCAACACAAATTCATTTTCGCCGATCATCAGCAGTGACGGGCGCTTCGTTTTGTTTTACAGCCTGGCCGATAATCTTGCTGCCGGCTCCTTTGGATCGGGCAGCACCAACCTGTTTTTGCGAGATTTGCAATTGGACACGACTTTCGCGCTTACCGCCGCCAACACCGCCAACGGTGTGACGACAGCGGCAATGACTCCCGATGGACGGTACGTTGCTTTCTGCGGCAGGCCGCCAGGCACGGCGGCCCCTTCGCTCTATGTGTGGGACTCGGAATCGGCGTCCCTGGTTTACACGAACAACACGGCGTCCTTGCTCCAAGTGGCGATCAGCCCCGATGGCCAGAGGCTGGCCTGCATTACCGCGAACCCGGGCAATTTGCTGCTGGACGATTTGCAGGCCGCCACGAACGACGCTACCATTTGCACGGCCAAGTTTCCGAGCCTGCCCGGCCTGAGCTTCAGCGCGGATGGCCGATTCCTGGCCTATGCCACCAACACGACAACTTCCAGCCAGCCGACCAATGGTGTCGGCCAGGTTTTTGTTTACGATGTGCTGGCAAAAACCAACCAACTGATCAGCCGCAATGTGACCGGCTCCGGCGGCGGCAATGGCCCTTCCGATTCGCCGGTCATGAGTCCTGACGGGCGCTTCGTGGCCTACCGCAGCTTCGCCACCAACTTGGTCAGCGGCGACAGCAACGGAGTACCAAACCTGCTTCTTTATGACCGGAGCAGCGGAACCACGACGCTGCTCACCACCAGCCTGTTCGGCGGCGGTCCGGAGGCGAATCGCTCGTCTCATCCGTGCTTCAGCCCGGATGGTCAGACGCTCGTTTTCCAGAGCGCGGGCTTCGATTTGGTGACCAATGATTTTAACCGAAGTGGTGACATCTTGGCTTTCAACCTTTTCACGGGCGGCGTGATACCAGTCTTCCAACTCCAGACCATACCGGGGTCGCCGGCGTCCAAGCCCACGCTGCTGTGGCCGGTATTGCCCGGAAAATTCTACCAAGTGTTGTTCAAGAATAGCTTGAGTGATCCTGCTTGGCAGCCGCTCCCCGGCAACATCACCTTCTTTGGAAATACCGCCCGTTTCACCGACTCCAATCCAGCGGGCGCACAGAGGTTTTATCAGATTGTGGGGCGGTGAACCATTACGCCGAGGTTATGAAAATCACGCCAAAAACTCTTTCACAGCCAACCGCCACCCAGCCGGAGGTTCGGAACCATACACATTTTGGCTTCACACTCACCGAGTTGCTGGTGGTGCTCGCGTCGCTGGCCGTCTTGGCGCTGGTGGTTTTGCCGGCGGTGGCCGGCACGCAACCGCGGAGCAAAGGCTTCCAATGCCTGAACAACATGCGGCAACTGGCGCAGGCGTGGACCCTGTATGCCAGCGAGAACAACGAAAAGCTCGTCTTGAACAGCGATCCTCACGTCAGCTCAAGTGGCTATCTTTTCAGTGGCGTTCCCTCCTGGGCGACCGGCCTGCTCGACTGGACAGCCGGTTCTCAAAACACCAACACCGCCTATCTTACCAGTGACCGATATTCATCGCTGGCAAATTATCTGGGGCATTCGCCGGGTGTCTTTGCCTGTCCGGCCGAAAACGATGTGAGTCCAATGCAGCGCATGCTCGGCTGGGACCATCGGGCTCGCAGTGTTGCCATGAATGCTGCCGTCGGCGATGGGAGCAAATTTGAGCAGCCCGGCAACCCGTTCGGCTGGTCGCAATGGTATGTCGCCAAGAAAGCAACCGATTTCGAGTACCCGTCGCCGGGTCAAACCTGGGTTTTCTCGGACGAGCATCCGGACAGTATTGATGACATCCTGATGTACGTCGCTCCCTACCCCACAACTTTCATTGAGGAATTCCCGGGTAACGAACACGACGGCGCCGACGGCATCACCTTTGCCGATGGCCACGCGGACATGCACAAATGGTCTGGCTCCGTCTTGAATCGCCCGGTGAGGTACACATTGCTCCAGCAAGTACCCTGCCTGCTCACGGATCCGGATATGCTCTGGCTGGAACAACACACGCCACGATCGCCGTAAACGGCAGTTCCAACGCCGCTTCCCGCCATGCTCGCCAGCAAATTGAAGCAACCTCTCAGGTAGTGGAACCGCGCGTTACCCAACCGTCTTCTTTAACCGGCATATTCCTATCCGGGTTTAGCGGCCGCTTTCACGGGCCCGTTTATCCCAGTCCATAACCAGCAGCGTGGAAATGGTCTCGTAGAAGATGACTGTGGCCCAAGTCACCCCCGCCCAGAGCATGGGTTCCTCGACCGGCAGCCCACACAAGCCGTTGATGAACAATCCCAACATCGACCGCGGCTGGAAACCCCACCATTGATAGGGAACGGCGATAGCCGCCTCCCAAAACAGGCTCACCAGCAGGATGAACACAAAGCCCAGACTGAACGCCCGCCAATTGATGTAGGGACGCGCCACCGGAAAGAACACGCAGCTCGGCGTGAACGCCACCAGCGTCAAAAACAGGAAATAGCCTGGAAACCCGTCGTGATAGGCATGCGGGCCAAACTTCTTGTAAAGCAAGCCCAGCAGTAAAAGCACCCCGGCGAAAACAGCCGAGGCCGGGTGGAACGAAATCACGTTTCGCAGCCGAACGTTCCGCCGCGGCGCATCATCCACATTATACGCCGCAAACCAAAACTCATCGCCCCAGATATAAAGCAACAGGACTGCCAAGGCGCCGAACACGTAGAAACCGAGTTCCTCAATCGGGATGGCTCGTTGCCAGCCGTTCGCAAACGAGTAACCCGGAAAGTGGATGCCGAGTACGGCGTCCCGATTCGGAAAGGTGAAAAAGCTCAACCCAAAGCAGATGTCCAGCAAAATGCCGGCGCTCGCCACGCCCAGAGTGGTGAGCCAAAACGCGCGGTTCTGAATCCGGCTCTCCGGCCGGCGCATCAGCCAACCGGAGAGCACCAATACGGGCACGATAAAGAGCGACAGGCTCCAGGTGTAACCATGCGGCGTGGGATTGGCTGGCAGATCATTGACCAGCGGACGTGGCTCGGCAACCGTCATAAGCGTGAGCACGAACGGCAGGGTGAACGCCGCTGCCATGCCGACCAAGACCAGCCAGTCGCTGGAGGATTGCTTCTGCGACATGGCGCGGCCTCCTAACTGTTGCCGGGCCCCCGTTTGATAAACATCTGCAACAAGCCCTCAAGAAAAGTAAAGAATACATCGACCGCGTAGCCGACCAGAAAAGCGACCGCGAAGGGCGTAATGTTGATGCCTTGGCCGACGTTGTTGAACTGGCCGACCACCAATCCGCCGATGCCGGCAATGAGCAGCCGGGCAATGGGCTTCTCCCCGGCGACCAAGGTGCGATTTTTGGACTGTTGCTCATAGGAGCGCAACAGATAGGCGACCGCGCCCAACAAAGCATACAACACCGGCAGGATACTGATGGCGATGGCACCATAATAAACCGTTATCTTTTCAACCACCTGGCTTCCAAGACTTCGCACTTGCTGATACTCGGCGACCCGGTCGGTCAGTTCCTGGGCCAGCCGGACGTTCAAGCCAGGCGTGAGTTCCAGAATCATCCGGTTCGTGGTGCGTTCGACGTAATGGGGCGTGGAAAAATCAAACAGGCACCGCTTTAGTTGCCGCGCGTAACCGTCAACTGCGCGCATCGTGGCGGCGAATTGCTGCAAGTCGGTGACCACATCCTTGTCCGAAACCCCGGTCGGAGGACCCGCCGGTCCAAACCAGACCTGGTCCGACCACGAAACCCCAGAGCTGTTGGTCATGGCATCGATGGGGGCGGACGGTTGGTTGGTGGACAACGGCGAGGGCCCGAGTTCAGTCCGCAATTTCGCAGCCAATTCGTTGGCGGCATCGATATTTACCGTGATTTTGTCCGCGATGCTTTTGCTGATAAACGTGAGCAACGAGAAGATCACAATGACGCAGCCAACGAAAATGGCGATGGGAGCCAAAAGGGGAATCTTCTTCGTCTCGGCATCCTTGGGATTTGCCCACGCCTGCAAGCTTTCCACCGTCACCGGACGGACGGTCATGGCCAAAGTGGTGAGCGCGCTGAGGAGGTTGGCCGCCAATGGCTCTGGGATGCGGCCGCCGGCGCTGGCGCTACGGACTTTGAGTACGTCATCGCGCACCTGGTTATCCACCCTGATCCCGACTTCGGCGGCATAACCCAACAGGAGTTCGGCCTCCTCGAGTTTCTCGGCCAGATAACCTGCCGACAGAAGGATCGGAGTGGGAGTCCCGAGCGTGGCACCCGCCGGCCCAGCGGTTGGCGGGATCACTGGGTTACCGCTCGCGGGATTTTGCGGCGGGCCGCCGGACGGTTGGTTTGCCGCGGGAGCAGTTGGGTCCGTCGTTTGATTCATTGGATTGTCTTCCATAGCTTTTCTCCTCTGATGTCAGTCGGCCGGCAACTTCCTGCCTTTGGCAAAATCCTTTTGGTGGCCAATCAACGGCCTTCCGCCGCGATGATCTTGGCGATCCGCTCAGCCAGCGCGCCAATGGTGCGCGAGGGATTCACGCCGAGGGCCTCGGGAATAATCGCCGCATCGGCGACATAAAGGTTTTTATAACCGAACACCTCGCCCTGGTGGTTGACCACGCCGTGCGCGGGCGTGTCCCCCATGTTGCATCCGCCCAGCGGATGCGGGGTTACGAGCTCCCGGGCGAGGGACCAAGTGGGGGGCACGAGCGGCACGCCGCCGGTGGCCTTGGACAGGCGCTCATGCATTTTAACGGTGGCATCAATGACGGCTTGGGAACGGGCGATTTCCCACTGCAAGTGCAGCCGGCGCGGGCCGAAAAACCACCATGGGCGCTTTAGGCTGAGCACACCATTGGCCGCATCGACTCCCTGCGCAAACCAAGGCATGACGTTTTTGAACGGATCGGAATTGCGCAGCAGGTGGCCGATGGCATCAATGAGGGCTTTGGCACGCAAACTCCGGGGCGGGTTCTGCATCTGCTTGAGCAGATAATCTCCCAGCAAATTTGGTACCCCGCCATCTTCGATCCAGAAACGCTCTCCGCCCTCGCTGCCGTCCTCAAAGTCGATGGCGCTGGAGATCGTCGGGCCTTTTGTGGGGGCCACGAGGCGGTCTGCATAAAATGCCGGGGTGAGAAAATCTCCATTGCTGCTCCAATCGCAGCCCAGAAACGGGCTGATATTCGGCAGGCTCCCGTTCAAATCGCGGCACCTTAACAGCAGTTCCGTGGAACCCAGCGAACCGGCGGCCACCACCACAATCCGGGCGGTTTCAAAGCCCGGTATTCGTCCCCCATTCTTTAGTTCGTCATAGGAGACCCGGTAGCCTCCATCCGTGGGGGCAATGTCGCTGACCAGATGGAGCGGCCGGATCTGGGCGCCTTTTTTTTCGGCCGCGGGAAGATAATTCCGGTCCAGCGTATTTTTGGCGTCCACCTCGCACCCGATATCGCAGTTTCCCAGATGAACGCAGGTGCCCTGCTCCACGCCTTGTTGATTGATGAAGCGCTTGGACCGGGCCGGGTTATGCGGGTCCGGCAGTGCGTAACTCCAAGCCGGATCGAAAGAGACCGCCAACTCCAGCGGCTTAAATCGATCAGCCTTGCCAATCATTCCGGCGGCCTCCTGCATCAACTTCATCCGCTCTGTCCACTGATTATCCGGAATCTTCTGCACGTTCATGAACTTGGCCACCGTGTCATAATACGGCTTCAACTCGGCAGAGGTGATTTCCTTCGGCCAGGTGCCGACCTCAAATACGTACGGCGGGGCCTCGCAGGATATGTTGGCGTATATCAGCGAGCCGCCCCCCACGGCCGCACCTTGGGCCACCGACATGTGCTCAAAAACCCGCAGGTCCAGCCAGCCATTTTCCTTTTCGGGACATTCATGATTCCACGTCCAGGCATCTCCTTCCCGCCGGGGGTAGTTGGTTTTGTTCCACCGGCGCCCGCGCTCAAGGATCAACACCTTGTAGCCGGCCTCCGCCAGCCGGCAGGCGGTGATCGCCCCGCCAAACCCGCTGCCAATCACGATGACATCATAGTTCATAAGCTGAACCTTTCGCTAAAGTGCGCCCGCCGGCCGTTTACACCTTCTTAAAATAGCTGTCCCACAATTTGCCCAGGAAGAACTCGCCAAATGTCATCATGGCCTTGGCCCCTTCGGCGGTCGAACTCGCGTTGAGCGCGTGCATCGTGGATACCATCTTCATCAAATCCAGAGGCCCCAGGGTCAGAATACCCGCCCCCACCACTGGCCCGGATTTGTCGGCACCTTCGTGCAATTGTGCGTACAACGTGGTCGTTTCCGCCCACATGTGCACGACCGAATCGTCCCGCACCTCTTTCTTGCCCGCCAGATAGTAAATCTTACCGCCGGCGGTGAAGCCCATTTCGTAAACCATCAGCCTGAGACCCGGTTGATCCGTTGGTGAGAACAGGTTGAAGACTCCGGTGCTGGCGGGGATGTTTTCGCCGAAAGCCGCGTAGTCAAGGGAGCCGTTGATCTGTCCGGTGTGATCGGGATCCGAAATGAAACGATTCAGATCCTGGATTGTGATGGTGGCATGCATGGCCAGGATGCTGCCGCTGTTTTTGCCTTTTTCGCTGCCGGCCGCCGGATCGGTCTCACCCAGGGTGAAGCCGCCGGCCATGGTTTCGCGAAAGGTGATGCCGAGCGTTGGATTTTGCATCTGTGTGGTCTCCGGTTGCAGAGGAAGCCCCTCCGGTTTTTGGTTGATTAGATACTTGCTTGCATCGGCGTAGCCCATGGCAATCAAGGTGGCGGCGTCGATACGACCCAAAAAATAGTCCGGATCCAGCGGCAGCGGATATGCGGGCTTGATTAAATGCAGCTTGATGGGCCGCGTATGGCCGAGCACAGTTTCCCCCTTCAAAATCCGGTCGTTGATCTCGTTAATACGCTCAAATTCGCCGAACAGCGCACCGTTGGCGCTGATTTCAATCATATGCACGTACTGGTTGAAGGCCCCGCCCTTGTAGAGGCCACTGTTGCCAATGCACCAGACCACCCACAATTCATCCGCGCCCCGGCGCACGGCTTCCATCAAATTCGCATCCCGAATCCACACCGAGTCCACATAAAGGTCGGTTCCGTGCCGGACGGGCGGCATGAAAATGGGCAGCGAAATTCCCGCCACCAGCAAGTCCAGATCAATCCGGTCATGTGTAATGACTTCGCTCATCTTCCGGGAATAGTTACAAACATTGAAAGTACCTTGCATGCCTTGCGCCGCCTGAATCCGGGCAATATCAACGCCCAAATGGGGAAACACTTTATTGATGATGCCATCGGCACTGCCGAGGCCCATCAGGTCGGTGGCTTTCAAGTACTGTTCCAGCGGCATGAACGCGGCGAAATCATGAACCTCCAGCGTGCGCCAGCGATCGCACATTTCAACCGGTGACAGGCCGGAAAAGAGCATGGCTAGATTGATGGTGCCGCCCGAGGTGCCGTCGGCATGGGCAAACGTCAAACCCGATTCCAGCAATGCGCGAAGGACACCCGCCTGGTACGCCACGCGCATGCCACCACCGGCCAGTATGAGGGACCGTTGGGGGCTGGAATCGCCTGCGGGCGGTGCTCCTGCCGGGATATGATCAAGGTCGCTCATCGTTTTTCAAGGTCGTCCGGGTGTAAATGAAGATCAGGATCACGCCGATTAGTTCGGACAGCAGGAAGGCATAAAAGACCGGATATGGCTGTCCATCCAAGACCAGGGAGACAGAGCGCGCCACCACGCCACCGAGCATTGTGCCCAGGAACAACCGGTTGAAAAAGCGTTTCTCAAAAATGGCCTTGCGGCAGGTAAAGGCGAACACCCCGAAGCCGCATTCGATGGCCCGGAAAAAACGGTATTGACTCAAAAGGCTGACGCCCGTCCGCGGTTCCAGTTGGTCGGTATTCAGCTTATACAGGATTTGCTGGTCAAATTTCGCCGTAAAGACACACAGTCCGCCAAAGACGATGAGCGCCCAGACATAACCGTAAAAAAAGATGAGGGTTAGAATTTTCATGCCTTCGTCTTAAGGTTGCGCCAATACCAGATGCCCAGAATGCCGGAACACAGGTCGAAGCTGGCGACCAATAATGCCAGCGGGGAAAAAACGTGATGGAGCACGCCCAGGCCCACGGCGGCAGAAGCCCCGAATTTTTGCAAACTGCCCCACAAGATGACCAACGGTTGATCAACCGCACTGAGGAGCGCGTTCAAGAACACACCGCCAAACAAAACCATGAACATGCCAATGGTGCCAAAAAAATGCTCGCTCGTTGGCGCAGCCTCGGCCGCGAGGAGGCGCAGCTCGAATCCCGGCGCAAAGATTTGGAAAAGGCCGCTGAAAATCGTGAGTCCGGCGATGATCACCAACAGCCAATAGAGCCAGTTGCGCACTTTCATGGGACACCTCCCCCGATCGAGCGAATCGACTTCAGGCCGAAATACATCATCATCGCCGCCCACTGCACCGACCAAAGCGCCACCCGCATTTTGTTCAAGGACGTCCAGGAGGCCAGGGTCTTTTGAAGTACCGCCTGATCCTTGATACCATTGGTCATGGCCTCGTTCAGCGGAAAAATACAATATAAAGTGAGTAAAGTCGCAGCAATGACGCTCAGCAGTACCACAATGGGAACCCAGCGGTAACAGGTTCGCCACGCTCCCCAGGTCATGAGACAGGCGCTGACAATCATGAGCTTGGTCATGGGCGTGAAAAAACTCGTGGCGGAAGCCACCTCCGGCACAAAGACCAGATAGTAGTTGTCCACCGTGAGCTTGGGCACGATCGGGAAGGAAAACAACACCATGGACCAGCCGGTGCCCAGATACATGGACACGCACAGGAACAGGAACGCGGCGTTGAGCGTCAGCAGGCGGGCTTTCATATTCGGGGGCTTTCGCTATTCGAGTTGGAGATCGGTTTGGGCGGTGGCAGCCACTGCTCACTCAGCCCCAGGTTTACCACGCTTTCCATTCCCTCGGGCGGGGTGGTGGGCGGCGTGTCAAAGGTCAGGAACCAGCTTTCAAAATAGTCATCCAGGATGCCCGTGGCCTCGGGGATGAAGACCGTGCAAAACGGATTGGGATTGATGTCCAATTCCTTGAGCGGCTGCAGTCGCGGGAGCGATCCAATGGTCAGCGTCGCCGCGCCTTTCTTGAGCAGGGAAAAGCCCATCTTGCCGCTGAAATAGATTCTGGATTTCACGAGGAGCCCGCGGAACGCGCTGTAATTAGCGGCCGCCGTGCTCATGGGCAACCAGGCGCTTTTAGGCCTCGCAATTTCAATTTTCATGCCGAACTCCCCATCCAGATCGTATTGGCTGCTCACCGTGTCCTGGCCAATGAGGTAGTTCAGGTTGGCTTGGTGTTTGGGCATGCCCCAAATGCCCTTGCCGCCCTTGACGGATATTTCCGTGCTCACCGGCAGATCATAAACATATTGTCCCACGCCATAATGCTGCTGGAAGAGGGCCGGCAATAGACGTGGCGCCGGCCCGCGGCCATGCGTGCAGGCGATGGCGATGCTGAACTCAATGTACTTGCCAATGTTCGTCTTCAAATAATCCACCACGGTGATGACAAGCAATCCGCGCTTCCATAAGCGAAAGGGATAAACTTCGTTGCCGGGGATCAACTTGCGCGCCTTGTCGGCATCGATCGTGAAGATGGCCATCAACACTGGCGAATTGACGCACTTGACCGGCATCCGAAACGGGATGCCGTCCACCAGCGAGAATCGGCCTTCGTAATCCAGTATGCGTTGCGGGGTGGCCATGGTTTTAGTTTTGTTTTTCCAACTCCGCCAGCATCAGCGGGAAGACATCCCGGGCGGCGCTTTGGCCCATGAACATGTCGAGATGGCTATAATTCTCGAGGATGTTGAGCGAGTGATAATTCTTTCGCTGGGCATTAAAGAACTCGTAGGAGCGCCGCTGGCTCTCAGGCAGGAAGCAAAGGTTCTTCGCGCCGGCAAAGAAGGAAAAGCGCGCCGTCGTTTTGGGTGGTTCCGCCGCAAAGTCCGCCGGCAGTTCCCGTGTGCCGGTGACGGAGACCAGGTGACCGCGGCGGACGCAACGGCCGATCTGCTTGAAAAAACTGATAGGCACTTCGGCGAATTCCTGCTTCACCCACTCGTGGGTCGGTTCATTCAGGTTCTCATGTCGCCACAGGGCTGGGAATCCGCTGCCATAGGTGAAGCTCACCTGTTTGCAGACCGGGTTATGGCATTCATGGTGAACCATCGCCACCAGCAGGGAAATCGCCTTGGCCGGCAAGGTGGCAGCATGCAATCCCCATTGCGGGTTCAGGTAGGGCGTCACCAGACTGATCAAGGGAAGCGCCAAATTCAGCTTCAAGACGGAGAATCGCGGCACCACTGTGTGCAACGAAACGGCATTGCTCACGATCACCTTCACCTCGGGAACCAATCCCGCCATGGCGGACATCGTGAAACTGGTCGAGCCCTGGCAGTGGATGATCGCCTTGATCTCCGCGCTGCCGGTTTCATTGACGATGGTCTTGACCGCATAGGGATGGTCGTAGAGTGCGGCCTGATCCAGCGTCCACTCGTTTGGTTTGAAATCAATACTGGCCCGCCAGTTCTCCAGCCAGACATCGTAACCGCCCGCCAGCAAATAATCCACGATGCTGGTTTGCACCGGAGCGCGGAATATGTTGGCACGGACCCCGGCCCCATGAACCAGCAATACCGGTCCCTTGTTGGGCGGCTGGTTGACTGACCATTTCAGTTGGCGCGCCGTT
>CAYTJG010000118.1:0-16533 GCA_964437865.1 uncultured Bifidobacteriaceae bacterium
TTTTGCCTGTTTTTAGCCCAAACCGGAAAAATTTGACGGTGGCACAGCCGTTGCTCACGGAGGGATTGCGATGAAATGCGCCGACGTGATCAAAATTCAACCCCGGGCGGCCTTGAGTTCAACCCGGTCACTCTAATCTCTTAAAAAACAACGGCAATTGTGCGAAGACTTTTCGATTCGATATTTGATCCGCAAGGGTGCTGACTTATGATACGTCCTGCTACACCAACCAACCCCTTGCCGTCCCTGAACGCCTCGGCCCTTCTCCTACCGAATGGCGTCCTGAAGCCTGAAACCGTCCCGGCGATACCCATTAAAGACTGATTGCTTATGACGTCCGAGCTCAAAGCCCCGGTTGATTTGCCCGAGTACAACCTGCACGCGGTTGGCGAGGCCGACAACCGGCCGTGCAACATCGTTATCTCCGGCACTAATTTTTGGAACCCGGGCGACGATTTTGTCCGGGAAGGCGTCATGCGCGTGATCAGAAAGGTGTTCGGCAGCCGGCCGTTGAACTTCCTTTTTTATAACTTCAACCCGGATTTTTACCAGCATCACGAACTTTTCGCCGGTAGCAACATTCTCTCCCAAGATGATTTAGAGCAATACCATGACGTTGTGGATGCCGTGGTGGTTGTGGGGGTTTCCGCCGGTCATGAGGTCAAACCATTGTACCGTTGGATTCTTGCCAATCATTTGGAAAGCAAGGTTTACCTGATCAGCGGCCATTACGAGAGCCGCTACTGTGAGGACCATATTGCCGAGGAACCGGAGGCAACCATCTTCCGGCATGCTCGGGTGATTATTGGCCGCACCAAAAAGTATCCCGAGTTCATCCGCTCGGCCGGCAAGGAATATCATTACGTCAACTGCCCTGCTTTGCTGTCCGTGTCGGAAGTCAAAACCGTGCCGCCCGGCCGGCAAATCGAACGCATTGGGTTTTCAATCCAGTTGCCCCGCCTGCTCGGAGGGTTGGTCAATCAGTTCTGCGGGGAAAATCCATATCAACTGGCGGTCACGGCCCTCCGCAACCTCGCCGCGCGCTATCGGGTTGAGGTCGTTGCCCACCACAAGAGCGAATATTTTCATTTCCTGAAATTGCTCGAAGGGACGGGCATCCCCGTCCTCTTTTCCTCCTTTTATTCTGACTTTTTCGAGATTTACCGGCGCTATGATCTGGTCATCACCACGCGGCTCCACGCCAGTTTGTTTGCGAACGGTCACGGCATTCCAGGCATCATCATCAACGACACCGACCGTCATACCCACACTCTCGAAGGGTTTCTCCATTCGCCTTGGGTCAACACGGTGGAGACTTTTGAAGCAGCGCTGGTCCGTTGGGAGAAAGCCGACTTGGCCGTGATTGCCCGGGAGTCGCAGGAATTTAAATCAAAATTGCTGGCCCAATATGTTCAAATTCTGTCCCCGGCGATGGTTGGACAGGTTTTGCCGGTGGCCCGTGCCGCCGCCAAGACGCCGGCACCGTCACAACCCGCGCCGGCTGCTTCCGCCCCGGTCAAACCCCCCACCATTCTGGACGGCGCCCAGCGCATTGTTTTTGTCCGCACCGATTCCATTGGCGACCTGGTCCTCGCCTCCGGGCTGCTCGAACCAATCCGTAAGAAGTTCCCCCAGGCCAAACTCGCCCTGTTGTGCCAGCAGCATGTGGCCGGCTTGTTTACCGCCTGCCCGTTCGTCGATTCCATTATCTGCTACGATCGCAAAAAAATGGCTGATCCCAAGGAATATGAGCAGATCGTTTCCGAAATTGCCGCGTTCCAGCCGGATGTGATTTTGAATTCGGTGCGGTCGCGGGACAAGTTTTCCGACGATCTCACCCTGGCTTTCCCCGGGGCGCTGCATGTGGGCATTGCAAGCGACCTGGACAACCTGTCGGCAGCAGAGCGCGAGGGGGCTGCGGCCCACTATGAACTGCTCATTCCGAGCGCACCCGCGTCCACCAGCGAGTTGGAACGACACGCGGATTTATTGCGTGGCTTGGGCATCGAGACGCCGCCCCTGCAACCGATCGTTTGGACCTCGCCGGCCGACGAGGATTTGGCAAACGCATTTTTCCAGCAGCAAAACCTGAATCCTGAGCGCACGCTGGCGTTGTTTCCGTTCACGCAGCACGCCATCAAAGATTATCCTGCGTTCGCCGCCGCCCTGAAAGATTTTGCCGGTTGGGATATTTTGCTGATGGGCGGCGAGGAAGTCGCTGGGCGCGCCGGCCAGCTTGCCGCCGAGCTGCCTGGCCGGGTCCGCAATCTCGCCGGGCGCACCACCCTGCGTGAAATGGCCGCCCTGATACGCCGGTGCAAGTTGCTGGTCGGCTCGGATTCCTGCGCCTCGCACATCGCGTGCGCGGTAGGCGTACCTAATGTAGTGGTGTTGGGGGGCGGCCATTTCGGCCGTTTCATGCCTTACAGCCGGCTGACCACGGCGGTGTCTCTGCCCCTGGATTGCTTTGGTTGCAACTGGCATTGCCAGTATTCCAGCCCCCATTGTATCACCCGGCTGACACCGGAAGTGGTTGCCGCAGCCATTGCCGCGGCGTTGAAAGCCCCCCGGCAGAAGCCGGCGGTGTTTGCCCAGACCGACCTGTGCGGCGGAGCCCTGCCGGCTCCCATGGCCGCGTGGTTCGCGCCCGAAGAGATTGATTTCACGCCATTGGCCACCAGCCGGCCGGTACCCCTGGTCTGGCCCTCGGTTCAGTATGGCGCAGGGATTCACAAAGATGAGGGTGATTTCCGATGGCTCGACGCGGAAGCGGAACTTCAGGTCGCAGTGCCAGCCGGAGGGAAACCCGTGACTTTGTATTTCGAACTGCGCGCCGGCAAAATGGCTTGGTATCGCAGCCCGCTCCTCCACGTCCAAGTGATGTTGAACGGCCGGGTCCAGCAACACTTTATCTTTCAGAACGATCACCAGTCCGCTCACCTCCGGTTGCCTCTGCCACCAGCGGAAACCCCCTATGCCGTCGGCATCCGGACCGATCAGTTCTTCGTCGGAGATGATCCGTCACGCCGTTTGGCGATCCAGTTGCGCCAGATTCAATTGACCGAGTGCCGGCCGGTGGCATCCCCGGCGAAGCCGCCCGGGAATCCGGAAGCGGCGCTGTCGCGGGCGGCGGATCTATGCGGCCAAGTCGGGCGGTTGGAATACAACCAGCTTAAGAAAGTCTATCCCAAATTCGAGGAGGCGCTGGATGCCTGGATCACACCGCGGCTGGGGTTTTCCATCCAAGCCAATCCCTTCGACCAGATTTTCCCGCTGGTTCAAGCGGTGTTTGAATCGCATCTCAGCGCCATGCGGTTGCATGCCGCCGAGGTCATTCCGTTCATTCAATCTCCCAAGCTGACCTCCATCCCGCAGAACAAAGTGGATGACGTGACGCCGTTTTGGTCGAACGATTATTTCCATCCCGGCGACGCGCGTCTGGCTTATGCCATGGTTGCGCGCTTCCGGCCAAAACGCATCATCGAATGCGGCTGCGGCAATTCCACCAAATTCATGCGGCGGGCGGCGGTGGATTATCAAACCGGCACGCAGATCATCTGTATTGACCCTGAGCCGCGGGCCAATATCCGCGGCGTCGCCGACGAGTTTCATCCGGCCAGTACCACCGCCATGGCGCCTGTTTTTTTTGACCAGCTTGATGCCGGCGACTTTCTCTTTGTGGACGGCAGCCATCTGGTCATGAATGGCAGCGATTGCGTGCATCTTTTTTTGAACGTATTGCCGCGGCTGCGTTCCGGCGTCTGGGTTCACTTCCATGATGTTTTCCTGCCCCACGACTACCCCTACGAGATGCACGTCTCCTGCCGCTACAATGAACAATACCTGCTGGCCCAGCTTTTCCTGAATTCACGCGATTGGCTGCCGGCGCTGCCAATCTATTACGCCCATAAAAAGAAAATCCTGCCGTATGGCGGCGGTTCCTTCTGGATGCTTAAACTCTGATGCTCTAACCGCAGGAAATCCATGACACCCGATCCGCTCCCAAAAATTTCGATCGCCATTCCTTCCTTCAACCAAGGCCAATACATCGAAGACACGATCACGAGCATCCTGGACCAGGCATATCCGGAGCTTGAAATCTTTGTGTTCGACGGCGGCTCCACCGATTCGACGGTGGACGTGCTCAAGAAGTACGACCGCCATCTGACGTACTGGGTGAGCGAAAAGGACAAGGGCCAAACGGACGCCATCAACAAGGGACTGCGCCGGGCCACGGGACAAATTCTGGCGTATCTGAATTCAGACGATTTCTTCCTGCCCAATGCGTTCCAGTATATTGCCCAGGCCTACCAAAAGTATCCGCAGGCCGGGCTTTATACCGGCAACGGCTTGATCGTGGATGGCCGCAAGCAAAACCCGCGGCGTTACATGCGGGAAATCGGCTATACCTACGAATCGCTGCTCCGCGGCTCCTGCTATTTGCTCCAGCCTTCCACCTTCATAAACCGCGAAGCCTGGAACCGGGCGGGCGAATTCGATGATACCCTGCGGTTTGCCATGGACTTGGAATACTGGCTCCGCGTCGGGCGCGATTTTGAGGTGGTGCTGCTGAACGAGCCGCTTTCCGCGTGGCGGATGCACGAGGATATCAAAACCTCAAACGGCGGCATGGTCCGATGGAACGAACTTTGGCAACTGTATCGCAAATATACCAAAGATCAAATTACCCCAGGATTATTGGTGGAATTGTTTTCCGTCCTGCGAAGCCCGCTCATCAGCCAGCAACTTGGAATGGACATCGGCGCCATGGCCGGCCAGTGCTTTAACACGCTTTATGCGGAGATGCAAAAAACATTGAAACTGCGGGATTGTATTCCCGTGGGCCAGGGCACTGTCTTCCAGCCGGTTCCTCCCTCCGGACCGCAGCCGGTCTTCCGTGCCTATCCGCCGCGACCGGCCGGGGTTTTCCCGGCACCGGGGGAAGCGGCGCCCATCCCGGCAAAGGCCCCCGCCGTGCCGGCCAGCGTCAAGCCGGCCGCCAGCGGACCGCGCGTGGATATCGTGCTTCAGGCCACCGGCGAACATGCCTGGGCCGTGGGCGGCGGCTGGGAGACGGCCGCGCGCCAGTTGGGCGTGCATCACCGCACGTTCCGCCCGCGGGCGCAGTGGGGCGCGCCGGAGGTGCAGACCGACGACGGGCTGTTTGCCGCGCTGGGGGATCCCCAGGCGGACATTTTGTTCTTGGCCGGTTTCGACTGGCATTCCCAGGTGCTGCACGGGTGTCCGCGCTGGCAGGACCGCTGGCTGCAATGCCGCGCCCGCAAAATTCTGTACGTGCAGGAGTCCGTGCTCAATCACGAAAAACTGTCCGGCAACCAAAGCATGGAACAGGCGTTCCGGCGCGCCGCCGGCTTGGTAGACGCCATCATTTACACCGACTTAAGCGACCGCCCGCTGATGGAAGCCATCGGCAAGCCGGCGTTGTTCCAGCCGTTCGGAGTCGATGAAACGATCTTTTTCCGGCATACGCCGTTCGCGGAACGTCTCCCGCGCGCGTTTTTCCGCGGCAAACACCAGCCCTTCGCCGGACAGGCCACCTCCTATCAAGACCGACGCTCGCTGATCCAGCACTTGCTCGATCACCAGGCGCTGGAACTGGTACCCTACCAGGCCAAGCCAGTGACGCCGCAGGACCTGGCAGCCGATTTCAACCGCTACCAGATCGCGGCGAATTTTCCGTCGGTGTTTTCCAATCACCCGACGCGCCTTTACGAGGCCATGGCCTGCGGCTGCGCGGTGGTGACCAACCGTACGGGAGTGGCGGAAATTGACCGACAGTTCGAGCCTGGCCGGCATCTGTTATATTATTCCAACCGGGAGGAACTGCTCGCGGCGGTCCGTGAACTTACGGCCCGGCCGGAACTGGCCGCCCGGATCGCCGAACAGGGCTGGCAGGCAGTCCGCGATAAACATGCGCTGCACCGCCGGCTGACGGAGGCGGTCAACTGGCTTGGCACGCTGCCCCAGCAACCGGCCGCCGCCACCCCAACCACCGCCGCACGGGCGGGCGTTTCCATTACCACGCCGGGCTCCGCCGCCAAGGGAAACATCGTCATTGATGGCGTGATCTTTGACCTCCAACGCGGACGGCCCCACGGCATCAGCCGCGTCTGGCATCGGTTGCTGGAGCAGCTCGCGAAGTCGCCGCTGGCCAAGGACATTGTTTTGCTGGATCGCGACGGCACGGCCCCGGTCATTCCAGGAATCCGCAAACGCACCGTCGCGGCCTACGATTATCAGCGTTTTGAGTCGGACTCCCTGTGGGTGCAGCGCTGGTGCGACGAGGAAAATGCCGGGCTGTTCATCTCCACCTACTATAGCTACGCGGAAACCACGCCCACCGTCATCATGGTTCATGACATGATTCCGGAGCTGACGGGACAGAATTTGTTGAAACCTGAATGGCGGGCGAAATCCCGGGCGCTCAAAAAGGCCATCGGATATTTTGCGGTCTCGGAATCCACGGTGAACGATTTTCACCGGCTCCAGCCGCAACTTGCGGCCCGAAAAATATTCCTCACCCCGAATGCCGTGGGCGACGATTTCCATCCCGTGCCCGCGGACGGGATCCGCGCCTTCCGCCAAAAATACAACCTCCGGAAACCGTATTTCCTCCTGGTGGGAAACCGCGCCGACTATAAAAACGCGCAATTGTTCTTCCGGGCGTTTGCCGGGCTGCCGGATCGCGGCCAGTACGAAATCGTATGTGCCGGCGGCGCGCAAAAGCTGGAGGCGGAGTTCCAGCCCTTGGTGGCGGATACCTCGTGCCGGGTATTGCGTGTCAGCGACGAGGAACTTTGCGCGGCCTACAGCGGAGCCATCGCGCTCGCCTATCCCTCACGCTACGAAGGCTTCGGCCTGCCCATTTTGGAAGCCCAGAAATGCGGTTGTCCGGTCATCACCTGCCGGAATTCATCCCTGCCGGAAGTGGGGGGCGACTCGGTCATTTATGTGGGCGACTCGGATGAGGCGGCCATGCGGCAGGCGCTGCTGGACGTGCAACGTCAGGATTTGCGCCAACGGCTGACCCAGGCGGGCAAAAAAAATGTGGGCCGCTTTTCCTGGGAAACCACCGGCGGCCAACTGGCCGGGGCAATGCAGGCGTTGCGCCAGCTGGCGGCCGTGCTGCCACCCCAGGCCGGTGATCCTCTGGACTCAATCCGGCGGCTGATTTTTGTTCTCGATCGGGGTGATGAAACGTCCCGCAAATTGAGCATCCAGCTCCGGACCTTGGCCTGGCAATACGAAGGGTTTGAATACTACCACCGCCAGCGCGCGGGTGCGGCTGAAGCTGCCGCCGCCATTCTGTTCAACCAACTGTCCCCGCACTTCTTGAAACAGCTCGCGCCGCTGTCCGATCTCGACTGCTTGACCGCACTGGTGCTTGGGTTGGCTGCGGAAGTCCGCCGGGATTGGCGCCACGCCTGGGCCTGTTATTCGCACGCGATGACCCGGTCCGCCGGGGGAATCCTCGGATTTCGCCTGGCCATCCGGCTGGCACGCGTGGCCGCCAGCGGCGGGGATGGCGCCATGGCCGAGTCGCTCAGGCAACAACTGGTGCCCAAGATGCGCCGCACTCTCATCGAGACGTTGGACGCCGACGCCGAGGAAAGAGCCGTGCTCGACTGGCCTGCGGCGGTGCCACCGCCAAGCCCGTCCGGCCAGAAACCCACCCGCATGGGCTTGAAAACCGCCGCCCGCCCGCTCGTGACCGCCATTGTCTCGACCTACAAATCCGAGCGCTTCCTGCGCGGCTGCCTCGAGGATCTGGAAGCGCAGACCATTGCCGATCGCCTGGAGATCATTGTGGTGGACAGTCATTCGCCGCAAAACGAACGTGGCATCGTGGAAGAATTTCAGCAGCGCTACACCAACATTGTTTACATCCGCACGCAGGAACGCGAGACCGTCTATGGCGCGTGGAACCGCGGCGCCCGCGCGGCGCACGGCCAATACCTGACCAACGCCAACACCGACGACCGCCACCGGGCCGATGCCTTGGAAATTCTGGCCCGCACGCTGGAGGAAAATCCCGACGTGTCACTGGCCTATGCGGATAGCATGATCACGGCACACGAAAATGAAACTTTCGACACCGGCAATCCGATCGGTTGTTACCATTGGCTTGAATTCAATGCCCAGGACTTGTGGTCCGAGGGTTGTTTCGCCGGACCCCAGCCGATGTGGCGGCGCGAGGTACACGACGAACACGGCTATTTCGACGCGCAAATGATTTCCGCCGGCGATTATGAGTTCTGGCTGCGGTTGGCCCAAAATCGAAAATTTCTGCACGTCCGCCTCGTGCTCGGCCTTTATCTCAAGTCGCCGACCAGCGTGGAACACGCCAACCGGGACGTTGGCGCCAAGGAAATCAGCCTCGCCCGCGAACGTTATCGGGATTCAATCATGGCCGGCAAACCGCCCTTCCGGCCGCAGCTCCCCGAGCCGGCGGTCACGGTGGAAATCATGACCGGCGGCGAAAGCAAACCGCTCCCGGCACGACCAGCCGCGCCCCCGGCGACGCCGGCAGTCGCCCGGCTCGGCCAGCTAAACGAGGCACGCGAATTGTTTGGCCAGAAAAACCTCGCCGGCGCCTGGCAGGCCGCCAACGAAGCGATCACCCGTCGTCCCTTCCACCCGGAAGCCTTCCTGCTACTCGCGGAAATCGCCCTCGGCGCCGGCGCCGGCAAAACCGCGCGCCTCTGCGCCCAACGCGCCCGTGAACTGGCGCCGGCTTGGGCCCCCCCGCGCCAATTCCTGGCCCGCCCCATGAAAGGCGATGCCAAACCGGCCTGGCTCCAATCCGCCAGCCTCACCGCCCCGCCCGCCCCGCGGCTATCCATCTGTCTGATCGTGAAAAACGAGGAGCACTTCCTCGCCCAATGCCTCCAATCGGTCCGCGCACTCGCCGCCCAGATCATCGTCGTGGACACTGGTTCCACCGATCGAACGGTCGAAATCGCCCGGGAGTTCGGCGCCGAGATTCATTCCTTCACTTGGTGCGATGACTTTGCCGCCGCCCGCAATGCCGCACTCGAACATGCCACCGGCGATTGGATTCTGATGCTGGATGCCGATGAGGAGCTGCCCGCCACCCAGCACCCCCGGCTCTTGGCCGACCTGAAACGCGCCGCCACCATTGCGTACCGCCTGCCGCTCATCAATGTGGGCGACGAGGACGAAGGCCGCAGTTTCGTGCCCCGGCTGTTCCGTAACCTCCCCGGCGCTTGTTTCAAGGGCCGGATTCACGAGCAGGTCTTCACCAGTCTCCTGGATCGCGCGGAAAACTGGGGGCTTAAAACCGCGTTTGGCTCAGCCGAAATCCTGCACCACGGCTACTCCCAGCAGTTGGTGCAGGATCGCAACAAGATCGCACGCAACCTGAAGCTGCTGCGCGCCGCCGTCGCGGAGGATCCCACCGACGCGAATCTGGTGATGAATCTGGGCCTGGAACTGGTGCGCTCCGACGACCTCCCGGGCGGCATCGAAAAATATCGCGAGGCCTTCCGGCTGATGTCCGCCCAGCCCCCCCACAAGCTGGTGCCGGAATTGCGCGAAGTGCTGTTGACGCAGTTCACCAGCCAGCTTTACAAGATCCGCGCCCACGAGGAAATCGTGCAGGTGCTCAATTCGCCGCTGGCCCGTCACCAAGAGCTCACCGCCTCCCTCCATTTTGCTTTGGGCTTGGCGCACTTTGAATTGAAGCAGTTCCGCGAAGCTGCCGATCAAATGCGCCAATGCCTGAGCCAGCGCCAGCAGGCCTGTCTCACGCCCATCAACACGGATATTCGCACGGCCGCCCCCCAGCATTGTCTGGCCCTCTGCCTGGCCCAACTCGGCGATCTGGCGGGGGCGGAAAAAGCCTTTGCCGGCGCCCTCACGGCCACCGGCCACGCCGAGAAAGCCCGGCTCGATTATGCCCGCTTCCTCCGCACCCAAACCCGCCTCGTGGAGGCGCTGCAACAGCTGCATGCGCTGGCCCAGTCCCAACCACGCTTGGCCGATGCCTGGCAGCTCGGCGGCGAAATCGCCTTGAGCCGCCCCGAGTTCATCGAGTTCGCGCTCGAATGGACGAGGGAAGCCGTCAAGGCGCTGCCTCAGAATCCGCTGGTTGCCGCCCAGCGCGCCGAGGCCTTGATGCTCAACGACCGGGCTCCCGAGGCGACCGGGTTGTGGGAAAAGCTCTGGCGTAGCGAACCCGAACCGCGCACGCTGGCGGCGCTGATCCTCTGCGAAATCGCCGCCGGCTCAGGTCCGCATCTCCCCGCCCAAGGACCGGATGAACAGGCCACCAGCGTCGCGTTTGTCCAGTGGTACCAGCGGTTGATCGCGGCCCGGGCCAAGCCGATGATTGGAAAAATCAATGGCGGATTGGAACCGCTGTCCCGCGTGCTTCCCCTGGCGGCACAGATGCTGCAAAACGCCTTCGCCGAGGCCGAGGCCCCCGTCACCACGACCGTGGGCTGACCTGGCCGAGCCCGCCGCGCGAGCTTGCCTGGTGGGCCACCCCGCCGGCTTCAGCCGGGTTTCAACTGCCGGAGCAACGCCGCCGCCGGTGCGTAATTTTGTCGGGCCGCCGCCTCCAGGCAGGGGCGCGCCCGCACGTTATCACCCAGCGCGTGGTAGAAAACGCCCAGATTGTAATTGGCCAGGAAAGTCCCGGTGCCTTCCACGCTCTTGTATTTGTCTGTCTCCCCCAAAGCCAGACAGCGCCGGAAACTTTGCTCAATTTTAGGCATATCCCCGAGGTGTTTGGCCGGATCACTCCCGATATAGCGCATGTAAAACAGCCCGCAAACGTGATGAAAATCCGGAAAATCCGCCAACCACCCTTCTCCCGCCCGGATGGCCTCGAGTCCGGCGGCGTATTGCTTTAGTTCCATGGCCGCATAGAGGAAATCCACCACGACATTGGGCGCAAACGGATCCGAAGGCGCCATGAGGGCGTGGGCCTTCTCCAGGCAGGCAAAGGCCTCCGCCGTGCGCCCCAACGCGGTGTATTCCAGCGCCAGTTGAAAGTGAAGATAGGCGCTGCGCGGTTCACGCAACAGCTCCGCCTGCAACAACCCGATATTCCGTTCCGATTTCCGAGTCTCCAAATAGCCGTCGTGCCACAGTTCCCCCCGCAAATTGACCCGCGGCAACGGCGAAGCCACTTGCTCATGAATTCGGCCCTCGAACCGGATCCCCCGGGGAAACAGCCGCGCCACCTGCGTGCTGGACCGCAACGTCTGGCCTTTGTGCCGGAAATCACTGACAATCTTCAGCCGGCCAATCCGTGGCGGTCCCCCAATGAACGCCCGGATCTCCCGGCCCAACGCCTCGCTGGCGTGCTCGTCCGCATCCAGCACCAGCAACCAATCGCCGCCCGCCTGCGCCAGCGCAAAATTCCGCGCTGCCGCAAAGTCGTTGGTCCAGGCAAAAGACACCACTTGGGCTCCGTACCGCTTGGCAATGGCCACCGAGTCATCGGTCGACCCGGTGTCGGCCACCACGATTTCATCCACCACCGGGCGGATGCTGGTCAGGCAACGCGCCAGGCAACGGGCCTCGTCCTTGACGATCATGGCCAGCGATAATTTGATGGGGGAAGGGCTCATGCTGTCCATGCCCTGAAAAATAACAAACGCCAAGGTGGAAAACCACCTTGGCGTGCGATTGTTAAAGCCTGTGCCAAAAAATTGGCGCCCGGCTTGTGGGCCGGCTATTGCGCCGGCGGATTTTGCTGCCCCGCATTGGCCTGGAGCGCTTTGATGGCATCATCCACCGCCTGCTTCTGGTCCGGCTTGAGGCTGGCATCACCAGACATCTGCTGCAAGGTCGCCACGGCAACGTCGGTTTTACCATACCGGAGCGAATATGTGACCCCTTGGTAAAAATTGCTTTGGACTTCGGGACTGGCCGTAGCCATCGCCGAGCGGAGATCGGCCATGCTTTGCTCCACCGTCTTCACCTGATTGGCCGCGGTCTTTTTGCCGCTGCAACCCGCACTGGCCAGCAAGATCAAACCGCAGGCCGCCAGTCCACATAGAATATTGAGTTTTTTCATGTTAATCAAGGGATAGTGCCAGTGGACCTTTTCCGCGAAGCATGCCAGGCCAGCCAGTACCAGTCATTGTACTCGAGACTGCCAACCGTACTGATCGTCTTGGCATACGCAGTCGTATTGAGATTAAAGACGGAGGACTTCCACTTATGCACCTCGGAATGGCCATCGCAAAAGGAAAAGCCGCAGGCCCCACGATGCAGGGAAGTCGGCCAATCGATTATTTTCGGTGTGGCTGCCACGACCGCCAAGCCTGCGTCATTGATGCTCCACGGACTCTCGTCATCGTAAATGAAGATGTCGGAAGGACTGATCGTTCCAAAATCACTCGACTTGCCAAAAGTGGCATAAGTTGTCTGTAGCTCGCTACCGCCACCGGGTAGCCACTGACCGCCCACCGCATGGGTCGGCACGCCAGCATGACTGCCACCACCGAGCCACGAGATGTCCGCCGTGCCCACGCCTTGATTGGCCGAGCAACTGCGGATCACCGGAACAACCTGGCCTTTAAAAGTGCAAACGCGGGGATCGGCCGGGCACTTGAAGATGTTGACGCTCTTGCCCAAATAGGGTGCCAGCAGGCAATTATTAGCGTCGGTCAAATAAGAGGTATCCCCGGCTGAAGGGTCACCGCCGGCGGACAGGCTGGGCATCCAACCTTCCACGCTGCCACGAACCCAGATGTAACCGGCAGGCGCAGCGCCATCGTCAGGATTGGGTGGAAAATATTCGTGGTAATCCCCGGTGTACATGGCGGTACACTTCATCATTTGATTGAAGTTGTTCATGCACTGAACAGCCTGTGCCCGGGCTTTGGCCGCAGACAGGGCGGGCAGCAACATGGCTGCCAAAATTGCTATGATGGCTATAACCACCAGCAATTCTATCAGGGTGAATCCATACGTTCGAGACGAGGTGTGAATCTCGTGACTTTTTTTCATATCGCGTGCTTTTCTTAAGTTTATTCGGTGTTTCGGTAGCAACCATTGCCATCTTAAGACCGTGCACAGGGATTGTCAATCGCATGTTTATCACCGGCTAATGCAGCCAACCCAATGTTTTAGCCCTGGCTATTCTGGCCGCTCCCAAAGGCGCGGAACGGAGGCGGTGCGCCGCACCGGGGAAGAATGAGACAGCAACACGCGTTGACCGAGCCAGCCAACACCTCAGATGGGAAGATGACTCATACCGGTGACCAGCGCCTGATGATCGCGATAGCGTTCGTTCCAGCGCCCCACCAAGTCCTTGGACAATTTCAAAAAGTCCAGCAACCTTGGAAAATCCTCCCGCTTAAGCGCTTGTGGATTCTCGAAACCGTAGGCCAGGATATTTCCCAGCGCCACGCACGCCGCCATGCGTTCGAAACCCTCCGCTTTTTCCGGGTCGTGAGAATACTGCACCGCGGCCACGGTCGGCTGCGGCAATTTCCAGTCCGCCAACAAGGCCGCCCCCACTTCCGCGTGGGTACAGCCAAAGAACTCGCGTTCGCGCGCCAGCGAAGCGGCTTCCGACGGTTTTTCGTACAATTCGACCGCCGTCGGCAACCGTTCTTGCGCCAAAATGACCTTCCCAAGGTCGTGCAGCAACCCAGCCGTAAACAGCAAATTGCCATCCGCTTCTGCCGATTCCGCCACGAACTTGGCATTAAACGCCACCATCAAACTATGGCGCCACAGCTTGGTGGCATCTATCCCCTTCGGCGTCGGACACGGAAAACAGGCACTCCCGCTGATCATCGCCACCAACAGATACACGGCCTGGTAGCCCACCCGGCTCACCGCTTCAGACACCGAGGTCACCTCGGACTCGTGCCCGAAATAGGCACTATTACAAATCTGCAGAAGTTTGGCCGTCAGTGAGGGATCCAAGGCAATCAACTCCACGACCTCATCGAAATTGGTGTCCACGTCGCTCAGCTTGGGCAACAACCTGGGTAGCAAGACCGGAGAGAGCGGCAGCACCTCGACCTTGCTCAAATGATCGCGGACGATTTTCTCCATGAATTGAGTTTGGGCTTCTAAGCCCAACGAATTTACCGAGTAAAGCCGTCCTATTTCAACACATTTGAGGATCTTTTTTGGCCGCGGGCAACCACGACCGGCTGAATAGGTTTTCGCCGGCGGCGGCCAGGACGGACTTCCCGGCGGGGTAATTCCAGCCCTAATCAGGGTTCCGGGCTTGGAATTCCTGCCAGACCGCCACAAAAGACGGCGCCAGTTCATCGCGTTTCTCCGCCACCCAGGCCTGGACCGCCGCCACGGTGAACCAGGCCCCCGTCTCAATCTCTTCCGGCTGCAGGACAAACGGCCCTTCGTTTTCATTCCGGTAGATCCAGCAAAACTCCCAGCCGGTTTCCGGTCGGGCCTCCAGCTTGAAAAGCCGCCGGGGCGCCTGGCGGGCCACCAACCCGATTTCTTCCCGCAACTCACGCACCGCACAGGCGTCATAGTCTTCGCCACTATCCACGTGGCCGGAAGCCGAGGAATCCCACTTGCCGGGGGCCGAGTCTTTCAATTGCGAGCGCTTCTGCAAAAAGACCTCGCCGCGGGCGTTGAAGACCAACACATGCACCGCCCGATGGCGCCAACCCCGGGCATGCACCTCCCGGCGCGGCGCCTGGCCAATCACCTCATCGCGTTCGTTGACCACATCGAATATCTCTTCAGCCATAGCGACTGCCATTGTGGAAATATCCGACCCCAAAAGGCAACGCCCAAAACGCCCCCCTCAGCGGATTGGTTGGCGCCACCGGCGGCTTTGCGCTAAAATCCACCTTCGCGTGACTCCGCCCGAAACCTTTGCCCGACTACTGCAAAGAACCACGCCGCTCCTGGCGCTGGCTCCCATGCAGGATGTCACCACCCTCGAATTCATGCGCGTCATCGCGCGCTATGGCGGACCCGATGTTTATTGGACAGAATATTTCCGCGTTCACGGCGAATCCCGGCCCGAAAAGTGGATTCTGGCCTCGATCACCCAAAACCCCACCCGCCAACCCGTGGTGGCCCAGCTCATCGGCAACGACATCCCGGCGTTGGTGCGCACGGCCAAAGTTCTGCAAACATATCCCGTGGCCGCGATCGACCTCAACCTCGGCTGCCCGGCGCCCGTCGTCTATCGCAAGTGCGCCGGGGGCGGCTTGCTGCGGGATCCGCAACAGATTGACGCCATCCTCGGCGCTCTGCGCCAGGCCGTCAGCATCCCCTTTACGGTCAAAACCCGGATTGGCTTCGACTCGCCCGCCGAATTTGAATGCCTGCTGCCCGTGTTTGCCCGCCACCAACTCGATCTCCTCACGGTGCACGCCCGGACCGTGACGCAAATGTACCGGCCCGGCGTGCGGTACGACCTGATCGCGCACGCCGCCGCCGCGCTCAAATGCCCCGTTCTGGCCAATGGAAATGTCCACTCCGCCGCCCAAGCCCGCCAGTTGCTGGCGGAAACGGGGGTGCGCGGTCTGATGATCGGCCGCGGCGCCATCCGCAGTCCCTGGCTGTTCGAGCAGATTCGCGCGGAATTGCGCGGAGAACCCTTTCCCCGGCCCACCGGCCGCGACGTGCTGGCCTATCTCCGCGAACTCTGGCAGCATGAAATCACTCCCGGCGTGCGGGAATCAGCACAAGTACAACGCATGAAAAAGTTCACCAATTTTATCGGCGAAGGCGTCGGCACCGGCTTCCTGTTTGAGATCCGGCGGGTCGCCACGACCGCCGACTTCTGGCGCGTCGCCGAAACCTACCTGGACCATGACCAGCCGATGGCCTTGCTGCCGGTTGAAACCAGCGCCCAGGGCCTCCCGTGACACGCTGTCCGCCCACGCCAGCCAGGATGACCCAGACCAAGACATTCTTCATCACCGGCACGAATACCGGCGTGGGAAAAACCGTTCTCACGGTGCTGCTCACGGAGTTCCTGCGCCGCCGCCGCGCCCGCGTGGCGGCCCTAAAACCACTCTGTTCGGGAGGTCGCGCCGATGCCCGGCAGCTTTACCGCGCGCTGGGCGGGTCCCTTTCTTTGGACCAGATCAATCCCTGGTATTTCCGCGCTGCCATCGCTCCCTCCGCCGCCGCCCGGGCGGAAAACAAAGCCGTGCGACTCACCACCGTGCTGCAATACATTCGCTCGATCCAACCCACCTGCGACCTGCTCCTCGTGGAAGGCGCCGGCGGCCTGCTCAGTCCCTTGGGTGCCGACTTCAATGGGCGCGATTTGATCTCGGCGCTGGACGCCATCCCCGTGATCGTGGCCGTCAACCGGCTGGGCGTGGTAAACCACCTTCTGCTCACCTTGGAGGCGTTGCCCCAGTCGGCCCGCCGCCAAGCCCGGATCGTGCTGATGGCCCCTTCCCGGCCGGATTCCGCCACCGCCCTAAACGCGGGCCTGCTGCAAAAACTGGTGCCCCAGCCGGTGTTCTTGTTGCCGCGCTTTGACCGCCAAACCGAGCCGGGGGTCCGGCTGCGCTCGCC
>CAYTJG010000119.1:0-16530 GCA_964437865.1 uncultured Bifidobacteriaceae bacterium
CGCGGCGTCCAAAGCCTGCGCCAGCCACACCGGGATGTTGTTTTGGGACGAAAGATAATCGCGCAGGCCGGTCCAGGAATTCGGGCAGCCGGGCACCGCCACGGCAAAGCTCTCCAGCAATCCCCGCACGGACACCAGCGTCTCCATGCACCCCACCGCGCCGCAACCGCATCGCCGCGCATTGCCGGGCACGGGCGTATGGCCGATTTCACCGCTGATCGGCAGCGAATTGAACGGCGACTTGCCCTCCATGATGATGGCGCCACCGACGCCATCACCAAAGTCCACCAGCAGAAAATCGTCGCAGCCCGGATTGGCCATGTGGTGGCCCAGCGCGAGCGCCCGCTCCTCCTGCACCAGCAGCACCGGCACCCGCCAAACCCGCTGGACCACGGCCGCCAGGTCGGTCTGCTCTGTCCAGTGCAGGTTGGGGGAAAACAGGATGCGGTTAGCCGGCTCATCCACCACGCCCGGCACACTCAGCACCACCCCCAGAAATTTCTCCCCGTCAAAGGACTTCGCGACCCGGCGCAATTGCTTCTCCCAAGCCTTGGCCAGATCCGGCTCGCCGGCCGGCAAGTCAAACACCGCCGACCAGTGGTCCTCGCCGGTTCCACCCAGATTCAAACCCGCCAGGGTGGTCTGGCTGATGCCCAATTGCAGGCCGAGAAATTTTGCCCGGGTCTGATTCAGCCGCAGCTTCCGTCCGGGGCGGCCGAGCTGCCCGGTGGTTTCGCCGCCATTGTGTTCGGTGTTCTCGGTCACCTCTTCGAGCACATCGACGCCGATGAGTTCATCCACAATCTTGCCCGCGGTGGGCTGGCTCATGCCCAGCGCTTTGGCCAGTTCCGCCCGCGAGGCAATCCCCAGCTTCTGCAACTGCCGCACCAAGGCGCGACGGTTCAGTTGTCCCATACGGGAGGGGATGTAGATCATTAATTAACGAAACTAAGAAATGAGGAAAAAGTCAAGCCAAATTCTTAACAAACGATCAGCGCACCGATAAAAAATACGGAGGACTTGGATCAATGGGCCAATCCTCAAAGCCATCCACGAACGCGCACATCTCACCACCTCATCGCCTGCAAAACGCCATTGCAGGGCACGACGTGAGGGCTTCCTCGGGAGCGCCGAGAGCTCCGCTGGTTTCCCGGGCCGTCCGAAAACACTTTGCCTTTCGAGCCCCCCATCCGGCTCCTCGGCCACCGGAAAGTTGCCGCGCGCGGCCTCGCCACCGCGAATCTCGCCGCTCCGCCATGCGCGCGCTTCCGAACTCACCCCGTTCCGCACGTCTCTGCGCCGCCACCTCGCGGCCACCTGCGCCTGGACTGTTTTGGTCCCTCACACCGGGCATCATAGCCCAATGGCGGCAACCGTGAGATGTCGCCATGACATCTAAAATACATCTGGACGTCGAGTGCCGGAACGGGCGCGCCGAGTACGGCTCGGCCGGAGGGGATCGGGGAAGGCGGGAGTTGAGCAGCGGGGATTGCCAAGTCGCCTAGATGAATTCTCAATAAATTATAAACCAACCTTTTGCACTATCTAAGCGCCATAATTCTTCGCCGACGGAAATGTTTCACCACCCGCCAGCCCAACCACAGGAGGGTCACCAGCAGGATCGCGCCCCCCATCCGCCACGCTCGTTGTTCACGACGGGCATCGTCGAAAATTCGCAATACCTTGGCTGACTCCGTGTCTGTCAGCCCCATGGCGTTGATGCGTTGGTCGACCTCCGCTGCAACTTCCATCGCCTCCGGGAATGATTGCCACGTCCAGAAGCGCAGTGAGGGCCGGAAATAGCCGAGCTCATTCAGGAGCGAGATAGGGAAATAGAACGACGAGCCAAGCGTATCCTCGTCCATCATCTTGAACGAACCATCCGGATTCATCGTGTCGTGGAGGCAAAAGTCCATCATGCGCTGCATTTCCGCGCAGGCAAGCTGGCGCTGCGCCGCATCCATCAGTGGCCAGCCGATGCGGAACAGGCGCACGACATCATCGTTATGGTGGTTTGACGGCTGTCCTTCCTCTCGCCAGCCAAAGGGGTACTCGTAATCCTTGAGCGCAATGGTGGTTCGAATCAGTTCCGGAATACGCTTAAGGCTGTCACGCCGATACGACGCGATGTGGAACGTAACACTCAAATCAGCGGTCTTGCGAATAGTCCCATCCGGCAGTCGATACCATCCGCCGAAATAGCCCGTCTGCGGGTCCTGCCAGTGCTGGTCCTGATAATCGAAAAGCGCCTGCTTCATTTCTGGCGGAAACTGATAATTGTGCTTTACGTGCCCGACAATGAAGCGTTCGATCGCGGTGATGGCGATGTTCAACTCGTAACGCTGGTCGACGCCCGTTTTGCGCACATCGGAAATGAGCAACGAATCCAGATAGGCGCGCAGTTTATCCGGCGTGTTCACGCGGTCGAGGAGTTTGAGCGGCAACCGGACAGGCAAACCGCGCTCGGTGCGATACTCCACCTCCTCGATGGTGGAATCCAGCTTCAGAAACCACGCCTCGCTGCAGTGATCAAAGCTGCCGTCCGCTTCAACCTGTTCCCGGGAATCCGGCGGATCAGCCGGGTGCTGCAGCATCTCGCGCAAATCACGCAAGCGCCGGTCGATTTGATTCCACTGCGCGGAGTAAAAGGTCAGCCAGCGGGCCTCGAGAAAAATCTGTCGCGAACACGGCGTCGCCCGGCCGTTGGCGGCCTGACGCGCCAGCTCTTTCTGCAACGCTTCCAGTTCGCCGACATATTTGTGGTGCTTCTCGCGATACTGCGGATCGAAAGCGACAAAATCCACAGTCGGATCATAGCCGAACACGCTGCGGGACTCGCCGCGGGAAACTGATGGATACGTGCCTGGCGAGTTGGTTTCACTAGCCATGGCAGCGGCAGCCAAAAGAAACACAAACAAGCCCGCCTTAAGTTTCATGCCAGGAATATCTCGCAAAACCATCTTCAGGCGCAAGTATTGGATGTCCCAAACGCGCCGCTCGGCTGAATGAGTCAACCCCATTCGTATGCCGGGTCGGCTTGGCGCGGTTCTGCCTGACGACTTCATCCACTCGGGCAACCGGGCATTGGCACTCCGGCAACTCGTCTGGCGCGGCATGCCACCTCGACACATCGGACCACGCAGTTGGTCAACCTAGAGAGGCGCCTTGTTATTTGCTGCCCCCTACTCTGTGCCGAGTCGCTTCACCGCGCTCTGTGTCCATTGGTTGGCCCTTTCACCAGGCGAGCATGGATTGCGGTCTTGCGATTATTGAAGGATCTTCGCGGCGGGGACTTTGCCTTTCGGAACCAGGGCCACGCGTTCGCCGGCAGTGGTTGACAAGGTCAGCAACTTGCCCGCGACGCCTTCCGCCGCTTGGCCGTTGCGGCAAACCGTGATCTCTGCGGCCGGCCAGGGATTCAGCAGGCTGCACTGGCCGCCTTTTTCGGAGAGGATTTCGACGAACTCGATCTCGTCGTTCTGCATCGACGCGCTGATGAGAAAAGCGCCGCGCGCGGCGAGCGTGTACTGCGCGTCCCAACCTTTCGGCCAAGCCGGGAAGACGGTGTTGACCGGCTCTTTCTCGGCGGACGGTGGAACGCTCTGGAGCAGGGCGTTTTGCAGTCCGTGGGAGGCGTTGCCAAGTTGCTCAAACTCGATGGCTCCGGCTCCTTCGCCCATCATCATGCGATTTCGCAACTGGCCCGCGTTGGTTTCGGGATTGGAATGCATCTGGCCGGGCACGAGCGTCTTGATGAGCTCGCCCAAGCCGAGGTTGGCGGCAATAACCGGCTCGCGGGAAAGGATGCCCAGGTTCCCTCCGTCGCCACCCCGGCGGCTGCCGGGGCCGGTGTAAGAGGCCTTCAGGTTGTTGAACAACGCGGTATCGTCCGAAACCGGGGTGCAGATATCATAGTATTCGCCGGGCTGGGGCGCCGGGGGAACGGGCAGGAGGTGGTCCGCGATTTCTTTCCACTTGGGACGGAGGTCGGCATCCACGTTCAGGATTTCCGAGGCGCGGATGGCAATAGGAAACATGACGCGCATGGCCAGCAGTTCCTCCGGCGTATCCGAGCTGCCCCAGGGCCTTTCTTCCAGATTGTTGACATAACGAATGTGATACTTGCCGTCCGCGGCTTGGTAGAGGTTGGGGAAGTTGCGATAGAACTCCGCGGTGCCCCGGATCACGGGGTAACCGGTGGTGCGCAGCCACTCCTGGTCGGGCCAATAGGCGTAATGGAGCCAATAGACGTTGGCGATCTTGGCGGTCGTGGACAAGACGTGGGAGGTCCAGGCGAAGGGACCTTGCTGATTGTCCGTGTAACGGTAGTTCCAACGGCTGTTCAGGCCGTTCTTATTGAGGGCGTATGCGTCAAATTCCTTTGAGCGCGCGCTCCAAGGCTTCCGCGCCAGATACAAGTCACGCATCTCGGCGGCGATCTTGTCGGGCAAATCCTCCAGGCCATTGAACCAGGTGGTCTCGGGGATCCAAATGCCCTGGCTACCCCATTGCTGTTGCGCCGCGCGGGCGTAAGTGTCCAGATAGCGGCTGTAAGAGTTGAACACGCAGGTCATCAATTCAGGCCGGTTGGCGGGCGTGAAACCGTCGAAGAGGCAGCCCTGATTGTGCCACCAGTACATCGAGCCCCACATGCGCAAATCGCCATCCGTGCCCCAGAGCACGCCGCAGAAGCGCGGCATGTAGGTGGCGCGGGAACAGGAGCCCATGAGGTAAAGGTAATAAGTGTAATACTTCTCCACGTTGTCCGCCACACCGTCGGCGCTGTGCAAGTGAATGAAACCTTTGGACCAGAAATTGCCCCACCACGTGCGGTTGTCCTGCAACAAGTCGTCAAACGACTTGCCCTGGGCGGCCGTCAATTGCTTCAGCGCCAGGTCGCCGACGTTTTCCCTCCGGTCATAACTGACCGCGGAGGCGGTGAGGATCAACAGTTTGCCCCGGCCCGGCTCGGCGGATAAACGAACGGTCATCTCGTTGGCATACGACGGCTTGGTGTCGCGCCCCACCACCCCGATGGCCACGGCCGAGGCGCTGTAAAAGTTGCCTTCGGCGAATTCCTGCGTCAGCAGGATTTTCCCGTCACGGATTTCGAGCCGCGAGATGGCCACATGATCGCCGGTCCAGATTTCCGCGCCGTGGGGTCCGATGGGTGTGGGGCTTTGTTTGCCGGTGAAATTCTGCGCATACCGCAGCATGCGCAGGTCAATATTGATGGCCCCGGGATGGCTGCGCTGGTCGTCCACTTCGGTGGCGATGACGTCGCCGTCCATCCAGGCCAGGCTGCGCGTCTCGACGCCGTCGCCAACGGCGGTCTCCAGCCCCTCATAGACGGACAAGTGCTGGTTGAATTTCCCTCCGGCGAAGACATCGTTGCCGAAGTCCGCCAGGGTGATATCAACGTACCCGCAGCCAGCGGAATAGTCGGTGTGGCCTTTGGAAGAAGCCAGCGTGTTGTTGCCGCTGCAGAAAAGATCGGCGTGATTGATTTGATAATGCAGGGCGGCGGGAGTGGTCCAAACCAACGTGCCCATGCGGCCATTGCCGATGGGCAGGCCGTCATGGGTGCTCGGCGCGGGGGTGTTGAAAGATAGGTCCGAGTGCGCGACCAGGCTGCGGTAGTCGTATTGGAGCAAACTGTCGGCGGTCTGCGCGTTGGCGGTGCCAACCGCCAGCCAGGAAAGACAGAGGGCGAGGAATTCCGCTTTCATGCGAGTAATAGGATGGGACTTGCGTCGGGTGAAGTGTAATAAGGTTGCGCGAACGCGGGCAAAGCGAGAGCGGGCAACAAAGCGGATCGCCGGATTGTCTTCACGATGGGTCACTTTTTATTGGCTGGTTTTCCGGATTACTGAAATTCCATCCAGTCAACCCCAACGGCCCCGCTCTTGATGGAGAGCTTTACCTGATTGGCGCCGGCCAAAAGGCTGACTGGGTTGAGTTTGATTTCAACCCAGTTCTGGTCCTCCACGGCCAGCTCCTGGCTTTGGTCGTTCACCGAAATTTGGATAACCGCCGGGGCGCGTTCCGCCTTGGCTTTCACCGTCAACGCGTAGGTCTTTGCGGCCAGGCTGTTGACCGTATACGCCGTCCATTCTCCCGCCTGCAACTGGATCGCCTGTCCGGCCGGCTCAACGAGTTCCACCGGCACCGGTTCTGCAGTCCGGTAGTATTTCGCTTTGGCCGTGGCCGCTTTGACAAAATACGAAGCGTTCAATCCTTCATGGCCGTAATCTTCGGCCTCCACCTTGCCCGGCACCCGCCGGAGAATGGCATTGACCACCTCCGGGTAGAACTCGCAGTTTTCGAGGCGGATATTTTGCAGCAGTTCATCCAATGCCTTTTGGGCCGCCTCGGGCGACGGTTTGGGCGCTCCGCTTCGCCCCGAATAAGCCATGATGGCGTCCCAGTTTTGCGGCGTTTTGATGGAATAAGGGGTGTTCCGGGTGTTCATCTTCTTCCAGGGCCAGAAGGACCAGCCAATGTTGTTGGCTTCAAAGTAATCGGTGGTGGCCCAGTAAATCGCCTCATCCCTTTCACCGGTTTCGCCCACCCACAACGGAGCCCCGAGTTGTAGGCGACGGACAAGAAACGGGTGGATATCGTCCAGCCGGGTTGGATTGGCCCAACAATAGTAATGAAACTGGTAAACCAGATTATCATCGAACGGCGTTGAAAACACGGACCAGTCATTGGCCCAGTTGGCGCCTTCCACCGTGATCATGTGTTTCTTGTCAACTGCCCGGATAGCTTGGGTGATGCGTCTATAAAGGGGTTCGAGCTCGTGCTTGTATTTTGCGGCGGCGCCCGTGCGTTCCGGCAGCGGCTCGTTCAACAGGTCGTAAGCGGCCACGGTGGGGTTGTCGCGGTAACGCGTGGCCAGCTTCACCCAGAGGGCCACCAACCGGTCCTGATTTGCGGGATTCATGAACAGTTCCGGCTGGTCATTGGCACTGTCGTCAATGTTCTGTCCCGTTTGTCCGCCGGGCGCGGCGTGCATGTCAATGATCACATAGACGCCATTCCGCCCGCACCAGTGCACCAAGTGGTCCAGGAGCTTGAAGCCTTCCGGCTGATACACCGGATTCTCCCCTTCGGATAAAAACAGCCGGGCATCCAGGGCCGGCCGCACGGAATTGAAGCCGAGCCCGGCGAGCCGGCGGATGTCGCGCTCGGTGACGTATTCCTTTCGATACTCCTGCCAGAATTTCGCCGCGCGCTCCGGGCCGATTAAATCGCTCACGATCTTTTCAATTCGGCGCGGCCGGTCCCCGTTTTCCCCAAACCGCCACATGTAACCCTCCGGCAACATCCAGTTGCCCAGTCCGACGCCGCGCAGCACGACCTTTTGACCTTGCGCATCAACGATATCTTCACCCTGGGTATGCAGAAATCCCGCGGCCGACGCGGAACCTGCAAAGGCTGCAATAATCAGCAGTGCGAGGCGGAAAGCCGCCTGGTTTCCCCAAAAGTGTGTCATTTTCATAGGTTCATTTCTGGCCTGGATGGCCTCACGTCAAGCAGTGGCTGGATGGCAAAGAATAGCACCCAAGCTGGACAAAGCTTGTCCCCGAAAGCGGGGAGGCCTGGTTCCTAAAAGCGGCCAGCCATTAAAGCCTTGGTCAACGAGCCTTTTACGTGGCCTAGCCCCGACGAATCCACCCAAAAGCGCCATTCAGGGTTGCCCTGCCCACGCGGCCAGCAATTTGTGTCAATAGTATGGACCCCTTTTCGTTTTTGCCCACAGCCGCCGCCATCAGTCGCGCTCAATCTGATAGGTTACCGTCAGAGAATCGTCCGCCGTAGGTTCCCGAATTGCTTGACCTGTTTCACCCGAAAATTTCAAACGAGTGAGCCGTTGATTGTCAGTGGCTGGCCGTTTATCAATAGACTTCATGTCGAGAATACTTTTTCTTATTTTTCACTTGCTTTATTTGTGGGTTGGATTTTAGATTAGGAGTTGTTCGATTTCGGAGCATCATGCTTATGAAGCACGGGGGTGTAAGCGCCGCTGTGCGCGAACATGCAAACTTGAAAACGTAAAAAAGGTGGAGAAGCAGCAGTTTGTCAAGTCGGTACTGTGCGAGCAAAATGGTTAGCTGGCAATCGCCCCCTCATACCGGCCTTGTCGTCCCTAGTGATGGCATCGAGCGTTGTCGCGTCGGTTTCCATTTTGGCTCTCATCAAAGATGGGAAATGCCTGCCTTTTCACGATTTCAACGGTCAATTCACGCTCGACTCAGATTCTTGGGACGGGCTTGGCAGCATGGTTAACCGAGCAGAAACCCTGTAAAGGTGGAATCAAATCAAGCCATGAATATCAATTGTTACAGCACGCTGGCGGCTGCCTCGATACTGGTTTTCGCGGGCTGCGCATCGGTAAAAGTCTACAAGGTGAATGTCGACGCCCAAGGGAGGGAGATGGTGGATAAATCGGTGGAAGGAATACCCTATTATATGCCACGACCATGGGTGGAGGTGTACGAGCCATTTGTCGTGGACACTAGTCCCTATTTTGTTACCGCGCAGCTGACTCCGGATGGCAAGTATTTGAGGCTCGCGAGCTTACCGGCTGGTTTAAATGACCCGTCCTTGAGCGAGTTGATCGCCATGACGCCGGTCGCATCTGGCACACCGGTCCAGTTCGAAGGTAAAACGGGCGTAGGTATCGATGCCACGAACGCCGCTGCGCAAGTCGCGACGGACGCCACCAAAGTTCTTGGGAATGGAAATTCTGGAGGAAACTCTCCGACAAATAATTCTTCGGCCAGTCCCTCGACCAATGCGCCGGCTTCAAAAGCCGGGCTCGCGTCCATGAAGGTCACCTCAACGGCAGACTTCTACATCACGCCGGGGCGGCGATTCTTCGATATCGTATATTTGCCGGATTACTCTGACAAACGGATTATCCGCGTACGGGGAGGGCTGGGGCAGGCAAATCTGTCGGTGACCTTGGCCCAAGGATGGTCACTGGCGGCGATGAATGCGACGGTGGATAATACGGAATTGGCCAAAGAGCTGTTCAAAACTTGGGACACAGCTTTGCAACTTGCACAAAAGGCGGCCACAATGACCTTTCCGCCCGCCGGCATGTTGCAGGGAGCGGCCGTTGCCAACGGGACTCAAATTACCTGCAAGTTGATCGACAGCACGATGGTGGCTCCTGGATTGTATCCATTGCCTAAAAATGTGGAATATCCTCAACCGTATGGAGCCACCCGTCCTAATCTTTCATTCGTTGATCACTTGGGTTTGAAGACCTATCACGTTTACACTGTGCAAGCATTGACGCCTACAGGCGATTCGCCTTTGAATTTTACACTGTACGGTTCCGAAGCTGTTCCCAGTGGCAGCGTGAAAGCGGGAGTTGGTGCCACCGCTCCGCTCCCGGCGGGAACTGAAGCGGTGGATTTTGACGCCCTTTCCCGCGTGTTGACAAACTGCCTGGCTACTGATCCTCGATTCGCTCCCTATGCGGCTTTGGTCAAGAATGCTAATGCCGTGAGCGGGAGCACCCCCACTTCGGTTGTCTTCACGTTGGACCTCAAATCACTGCCCAGCGACCAGACCACTTCGAATAACATTGCGGCGGCGGCCTTGCCGATCGCTCAGGACGTGGCAAAACGAACACCACCAGCGGCAACGGTTGACCCCCCCATCAAACTTGAGTCCGAAGCCTCGAAGTAAACCAAGGGTGCGGTGGTCATCCCTGCCACACCGCCGGCAGGTTGCCATCGCACGGCGAATCATTCGCGAACGGCGGACCATTTGGCTCCGTCGATATCCCGGATTAATTACCGTTGGGTTCGGCGTGCAGCACACGAAGCGAAGTCGGCTAACGGATTCTCCGCCAGGAATCCTCTTTCTGGTGGCAGAAAAAAGGAACCAGCCCCCCGGCCGAACCATTCCACCCAAGGTGCGCGCGCTGCTTTCCCGACAATCTCGCAGCACGGTCTCAATTCCAACCGATGTACTGGAAGTAAAGGGCCTGAAGTTCCACAATCCGACCTTTGCGTCATTTGACAGCAGTGGAAATGTCTTGGTGGCAGGTAACGCTTGTTGCGCACTGAGCGAGACCCCTGGGAGTCCGGCGCAATATGTTCTGGGATGCCATCACGTGTTTCTCGCTTCCGAGAACAATCCTGGGATGGCCCCTGGGCCAGTCGCCTATGTCGCCTGCCGGGGAGTGCCAATCGGTCCGGTTCCTCCTAATTGCCAGGGAACCATGAATCCCGGCAATCCGCCCGTGGCTTTCTCAAACGACGCGGCGCTGGCGTTGATTCTGGCTGGCGGTCGGCCAAACCTGGATAACTTTTGGCGAACTAACTGGTACCCGGCGGGAATCGAAGGTGATTCCAGAAATGTTCCGAATCAATCGAACTCTTACGCCGTTTACACCGACCGTGGCCCTTTGGCGGCAAGATATGTGGGCCACTTCGGAAGCTATCCAATCGCTGTGAACGGTGGATTGTCGATTATTGTGCCGGAAGTTTTCCTTTACGATGCGTATTGTATACCGGGTGATAGCGGATCTCCGTTCTACGACGTGAATACGGGCATTGCGTTGGGAATGCACTTCGCGGGCGCACAATCTGCCGATACAGGTTCTGGCTACCTCTGCATGGCTGAGCCCTTGTGGCGCCTAACCTCATCCCGCGGGCCATTTGGAAGAAACCTCTTCTACGCGCGGGTCTAAGCCAATCGAGGCCAACGGCAAAAACTCAGCGAAGAAATGCAGTTTGGTGGATACACAACGGATATAGCCGCCGAATCAATGACTTTCCGCTGCAAGCGCGGCACAGTCCGGCCGCATCGCCGAGTATTAGCCAATGCTGCACCGCAGCCAATCGTTCATGCTGGCCCAGACAGAGCCCCAATGGGGCCATTCAGGGTTGCCCTTCTCACGCAACCAGCGCTTTGTGTCAATAGGTTGGACTCCTTTATGACCCCTTTCCGGTGGATTTTTTCAAGGGCGTGTTCTTCGTGGTCTAGATTTTCCGGGCGGTGGCTTCGAACCAGGCTTGTGCGAAGAGCGCCTCCGGGTTTTGGCCCCATTGGTGCCAGGCGGTGGCATTTTCCAAATCGCCTCGGGTTTTCATTTGGCTGGCCAGGTGCTCCGCGATCGACTGGGGGTCCAGGTAGATTTCGAAACTGGCGGAAACATGCACCTGACCGAAGCCGGCTTGTTTCAACCACTCGCCCAAATGGCGGCCGGCAAAGACATTACCGCCGGCGGCTTGCTGGAGAGCCAATCGCGCTTGGAAGGCGGCCCGAATCTGGTCGTCATACGGATTGAGCACGGTGCCACCCCAGTCGGGGCTGCGCAGGGCCACAAAACCGCCGACTTTGAGCACGCGCTGGGCCTGGGACAGAAAATCGAGCGGGCGGCGCAGGTGTTCCAAGAGCGCATGGGAGAAGACGCCGTCGAACGTGCCGGCCGGGAATTCAAGTTGATAGGCGTCCATGGTCTTGAACTCCACCGGGGCGGCGAACGGCACCGGGGGATTGGGGGGGAACTGGGCACGGTGGGCGTCCACGCCAACGACTTTGCCGGAACCGCCGATGCGCGCGGCCAGTTCCAAGGTCAGGTTGCCGGGACCGCAGCCCACGTCCAGAAGTGTCTGGCCGCGCGCGAGAAGCGGTTCTACAAAATGTCCATGGTTGGATAAGGAGCGCCTTTGCATGAACGCCAGCACCGCGGGCGCGTGGCCGTTGATGTACTGTTCGGTAAACACGGGACCAGCTTGAGTTGTCATGCGAATACCATGGCCGCTTCCTCGTTATTACGGAATTGCTAATTCATAATCTTGGTAATACCTTTTTCGCATGATACGTCCGGAACTGCGGGAGCTGGAATGTTTTCTGGCGGTCGCGGAGCTGTTGAATTTTTCGCGAGCGGCGCGACGGCTGAATCTGAGCCAGCCGCCCCTGACGCGGCACATTCAATCGCTGGAATACAAGCTGGGCATGAAGTTGTTCGAACGGGACACCCATTCAGTGGCGTTGACGGCCACGGGGCGGCTCTACGTGGAGGATGTCCGGCAAATCCTGGCGCGGATGGACCGGGCGGCGGAAGCCATCCAGCGGACGAGCGCGGGTCAGGTGCTTCGCTTGCGTTTGGCCTTTGTGGGCGCTTTGCTGGACGAGGATTTGATCCAGGTGATGCAGCGCTTTCGGAGCGGGAATCCCCGGTGTCAGCTGGAGGTGCTCGACTTGCCGCCGGCGGAGCAGTTGAAATTGATCGAGTCCGGGGAATTGCACGGAGGCTTTGTGGGCGCCCGGCCGGATCATCTGGGCAAGACCCTGGAGGTGCTTTCCTATTCGCGGGAGCCGTTGGTTTTGGCGTTGCCGCCGGAACACCCGCTGGTGCGTGGCGGCAGGTTGGGCTGGAAGCAACTTCGCGGGCTGCCCTGGGTGCTGGTTTCGCGTTCCGCGGCGCCGGCGTTTCGATCCCAGTTTGCGGACATTAATGCCGAATTCCGTCTCGGTGCGCGCGTGATACAGGAAGCGGAACGCGTGCCGGCTATCTTGACCATGGTGGGAGCCGGCATGGGAGTGAGCTTGGTGGCGGCCTCCGCGCAGAAGCTGGTCAACGGCGGAGTGGTGTTCCAGCGCATGCCGCCGCCGCAGCCGTTTCTGCAGCTGGCTTTTGTATATGGGAAACGGCGGTCCGGGGAACCGTTGTCGTCGTTCCTATCTGAACTCAAGCATCGCCCGACGGTTAAACGCTGAGACTGCGGCCGGGAGAAACTGACCGTAGCGCACCTCAGATAGTCCGAACGATTCGGGGGATCATTGACCCCTTTTCGTAAAATGTGTCAACCCATAGTACGGTTCGTTTTTGTTGATTTTCGACGCTTTGGCCCCGCTTGGTGCGCTGGCGCATCCGCTGAAGCAGCCTTGCATTCGCACTCTTCGAAATACTCAACGCGTCTCTTACGTGGCATACCCCCGACGAATCCACTCAAAGCCACGCTCCCGTCTACCGCAAAACAAACCATGTTTTGGGTCGGCACCTTTTAAGGCCCTTCCACCATGCCACACGTCCAGAAGTGTTTTAATCAAGGCGAGGTCTTCACCCGCAAAAACAACTGACTCCAGTTGGCAACCTCAAAATATTGCGTATAAACCATGCTGCTGTTCGTCGCCGCAAAGGCCGCGCCATAATTGGTGAAAGTGCCGGTCAAGTCGGTGGAAACTTGCAACTGATAATTTGTGCCTACAATCAAATTTGAAAATGTTGGCAACACTGCATAGGGTGCGTATGTCAATTGAATTATCGGCGGTAACTGAGGTGTGTAGTAATATGTTAACGCCGAATTGTCGAGCATGATACTAAATCCCTCCTGGACATAACTCAGGGAATGACGTCCCTCTCCCGAACACTCAATGGAAAACGACGCAGTTTCATTTACAGTCACTGAATTAGTGCCCGTAAAAAACTGCAGGTCTGCGGCTTGCGAGGTGTTGGTACCAAGATTAAAACTGCCATACGACTGCCCGAAGGCAGCGGATCCGGATGCTATATCACCAGAGTTGGTGGACATTGAACAAGACGTCGAACCCGCCAAGGTTGATCCAGGAAGAGCTACGCTGAAGGTTCCTACTCCGCAAAACCAATAGTAAAGTTGTTGGGAAGAAAAGTTAAAAACTTCAACCCCCTCCATGCCAGCTCCTCCGAAGGTGAGTGAGACACTAATGAGTTGGCCGTTCGTTGGGTTGAACTGTGGCACCGTGCCGGATCCAAAACCACTGTACATTTCAGGAAGCGCATAAGAAATGGATGCCAGCGTGTCGGCCGAGGCAGAATTTGTGGCGTTCAGACCATGCGCCGTGATGCCATCAACCTGGAACATGTTTTGAATTCCGGTCACGTCACCTTGAGCGATGGCACCGAGTGAAACACAGGTCGCCATTGCAGCCAGCGCAATTTGGTTTTTCATAACATTCTCCCAGTTCGTTTGCCAAGTGCCAGTTAGTGTTTGCCGGACCCGCGAAGGGCCGTTACTCAACTGGGCTTGGTTCTCCATTCTCGGTTTTCGAACGACGACTGGAGCCAGCCAGACAAAAGTGCAAAAAGATTTCTCGGCTTGCAACCTCCCGGCTTATCTGGCAGAGGCTCACCACCGATATCGTCGTCTTCTACCCCACGTAACCATTCAGTCACATACAAGGCGTGTCAATCCACGGTTTTTGCCTCCTGTTTGGCAGATTATGGTGGGGTCTGAATACGCCAGCACTTCACCCTCGCAGAATCCCAAACAAAATGCGAACGGGTCCTAGAGACTTGAAGCCTTGACGTCCGCGGCCGCGCGGGCCAGCGGCACCTTTTTAAAGAAAAGCACCCCCACAAAACACACTACGCACAGCCAGGCGATGACATAAAACTCATTCATGTAGGACCAGTAATCCGCCTGCTGCTGCAGGGTCTGATACATAAAGGCATGCGCCCGCGCCTGGGCATCCACCGAATTGAAGCGGGTGGCGAAAATCCCCTGAACGGTGGCCAGCCGCTGCTGGTATACGGGATTCAGCGGCGACATGTGCCCCGCCATCTGGGCCTGATGCATCTGGGAGAACCGGACCAGATAGGTGGAAAGCAGCGAGAGGCCGATGCCGCCGCCCAGGTTCCGCAGGAGGTTGTAGATGCACGTGGCGTTGCCCATCTGTTCATTGCGCACGTTGCGGATGGCCAGCGTGGTCAGCGGCACGAAAATGAAGCCCTGGCCGAAGCCGTTGATCAGGTTGGCGGGCACGATGCTGTTCATGGACATCTGGAGCGTCATCCGACTCAGCAGCAGGCAGCCAAAACCCATCACCACGAAGCCAAAGGCCAGCAGCTTGCGCTGATCCAGCCGCTCCACGAGGTAGCCCACCAGAAACAACGCCGCGAGTTGCCCCAGGCCGCGCGGGACCACGGTCAAGCCGGCGCTATAGGCGTTGTACCCCAGCAACTCCTGGACAAACATGGGTTGCAGCGTGATCAGGGCAAAGATGATCACCCCGTACTGGATGGAGATGACGCTGCTGACGGCGAAATTGCGGTTCTTCAAGATGCGCAGGTCCACGATGGGATGCTCGGCGCACAATTCGCGCACGATGAACGCCACCATGGCCACGGCCGAAATGCCCAAGAACCAGCGCAACCAGACGGCGGCAAACCAATTCACCTCTTCGCCCCGATCCAAGCTGATTTGCAGCGTTGCCAGCCAGATGGCCATGAGGCTGAAGCCGAGGCCATCGATGCCCTTGGGCCGGCCGGCGCGGATGTACGGCGGATCCTTCACCAGCGTGGCGATCAGGAGCAGGGAGAGCAGGCCCACCGGCAGATTCACATAAAACATCCACCGCCAAGTGTACATGTCGGTGAACCAGCCGCCGAGGGCGGGGCCCACCGTGGGCGCGATGACGGTGCCGATGCCGAAGATGGCCATGGCTTCGCCCCGCTTGGCCGGCGGAAAGCTCTCGAGCAGGATGGATTGGGACAGCGGTTGCAACGCGCCACCGCCGATGCCCTGCAACACGCGGGCCAGCACCAGCGCCGGCATGGTGGTGGCCAGGCCGCACGCCACCGAAGCCACTGTGAACAGCGCGATGCAGGCGAGCAGGAAACGTTTGCGGCCGAAGAACCGCGCGAACCACGCGCTGGCCGGCAGCACGATGGCATTGGCCGCCAGATAACTGGTCATCACCCAGGTGGCCTCGTCCGCCGTGGCGCCCAGGTTGCCGGCCACATAAGGCATCGCCACCACCACCACCGAGGTGTTCAACACCACCATGAACGTGGCCAACAGCACCGCCATGGCCACCGGCCACGGATTCCGCGGCAAGGTCGGCCCGGCCAGGGCATCCGACGCGGCGGGATTCATTGACATCGGACCGTGGGCACCACCGACATCCCGGGCGCGATGTTCAGCTCGGCGGGCAGCGGTTCCGTAAAGACGATTTTCACCGGCACCCGCTGGACGACCTTGACGTAGTTGCCGACGGCGTTTTCCGGCGGCAGCAGGCTGAACTCCGCCCCGCTGCCGGTCTGCACACTGTCCACGCGCCCCTTGAACACACGGTCCGGATACGCATCCACGCGCAGTTCCACCGGTTGGCCCGGGCGCAAATGGGTCAGCTGCGTCTCCTTGAAATTGGCGGTCACCCAGCGTTCCGCCGAAACCACGGTGAGCAGGCTCTGGCCGGGCTGCACGTAGTTCCCCAATTGCACCGTGCGGGCCGTGATGCGACCGTCGCGCGGCGCCAGAATCTGGGTGTACGAAAGATTCAATTCCGCCTGCCGCACCTTGGCCTGGGCCTGCTCCACGCCGGCGGCGGCGGTCGTGACCATGGCCTGGCTCAGCGCGACTTCCGCCCGGGCGGCGGCCCACTGGCTTTGGGCGGCGGCCAGATTGGCCGTGGCCGCCCGCGCCTGGCTCTGCGCCAGGTCGAAGGCGCTCTGGGAAACGGCCCCGCTTTCCACCGACTCATAGCGCTGGAGATCATTCGTGGCATGTTGATTTTGCG
>CAYTJG010000120.1:0-16453 GCA_964437865.1 uncultured Bifidobacteriaceae bacterium
TTAGCGTCTGCCACCTGCATTTAAGGGCTTTTTGCTCGTGACAATCACGCCAGCCGGCGTATTGTTTGAGCGCGTCGAAAATCTGAGATTGTCGGCAGTCCTAGTTTGGTTTTTATTTGATTTATGCAATGGCTAAAGACCTGCCTGCTTGCGCTGCTGTTGGTCGGCAGTGAGCTCGTTTCCTCCGCGCAGGTAATTCAAACCCTTTACCCCTTTGTCAGCACCAACGGCGCCCATCCCACCGGGTTGACGCTCGGCGTGGACGGGAGTTTGTACGGCACCACCATGTACGGCGGCGTGACCAACTCGACCTATGCCGCCGGCATGGGCACCGTGTTCAAGATCACCACCAGCGGGGTGTTCACGCCCCTGGCGTTCTTTGGAGGTACCAACGGCGCGAACCCCGCGGCCGGGCTCGCCGTGGGCAACGACGGTAATTTCTATGGCACCACGGAATTCGGTGGCGACGGTGGCACGAATGAGGGAACCGTGTTCGAGGTGACGCCGGAGGGCGTGCTGACGTCGCTGGTTTCTTTCGCGGGCACCAACGGGGCAGACCCGGTGGCCGGGTTGGCGCTGGGCGACGATGGCAACTTCTATGGCACCACGGCGGGCGGCGGCACGAACGAGGCTGGAACCGTGTTTAGCGTGAGCATGTATGGGGTCCTGACCTCGCTCTTTTCCTTCGCCGGTACGAACGGCGCCTATCCCAGTGGGGCGTTGACACTGGCCGCCGACGGCAGTTTTTACGGCACGGCCAAGTTCGGCGGCCTGACCAACGCCAGCGCCGCATATGGCGCCGGCACGGTGTTCGACGTGACGACGGCGGGGACCCTGACCACGCTGGGTTATTTCCGCTATACCAATGCCGCCGGTGGCTATCCGATGGCCGCCGTGACGCTGGGGGACGACGGGAATCTCTACGGCACCACGGAGTACGGCAGCACGCAGGGCGGCGGCGCCGTGTTTGAACTGACGACCAATGAGGTGCTGACCAACGTGACTTACTTTACCAGTGTGAGCGGCAATGTGCCCCAGGCTCCCTTGGCGCTCGGGACGGACGGGGCCTTTTACGGCACCACCAGTTATGGCGGCGCCTACGCCACCAACGGCACGGTCTTCCGGGTGACCACCACTGGCACGCTGACCCGGCTGGTCTCTTTTGCTTATACCAATGGGGCCTATCCCGTGGCCGGGCTCACGCTGGGTGCGGACGGGCGCTTTTATGGCACCACCGCTTACGGGGGCAGCAACGATTGCGGGACCGTGTTTCGTTTGTTGCTGCCGCCATGGATCAGCGCCCAGCCGATCGGCGTAACCAATGTGGCGGGCGCCGCCGCCTCCTTTACGGTGGGCGCCAGCAGTCTGCTCCCCTTCACCTATCAGTGGCAGAAAAACGGCACCAACCTGGAAGATGGCGGGAATATCTCCGGCTCCACCAACGACACGCTGACCCTGGCTTCAATTTCCGATAGCGACGTGGCCGCGTATTCCGTGGTGCTCAGCAACGCGGATCTCAGCGTAACCAGTTCCAATGCCATCCTGAAGGTCATTGATGCGCCCGGGGTGGCGGCTCAGCCGGCCGGCTTTCTGCTGCCCTCGGGGTCCAACGTCACTTTCAGCGTCTCGCTCAGCGGCACCGCGCCATTTCGCTACCAATGGCTGTTTAACGGCACCAATCTGGTCAGTGGCACCAACGCCACCTACACCATTGCCAGCGTCACGAGCAACAGCGCCGGCTTTTATTCCCTCCTGGTCTCCAACTTGGCCGGGTCTGCGGTCAGCTCCAATGCGCCGCTGGATGTGATGGTGCTGCCCAAGAGCCAGACCAACGCCGCCGGCGGTACGGCCGTGTTCACGGTCGCCGCCTATGGCCCGGAACCCGCAACTTTTCAGTGGGAAGAGAACGGCACGAACCTGGTCGACGGCGGGAATATCTCCGGCTCGGCCACCAACGACCTCACCATCGCCGATCTCTCGGATAGCGACGCCGGCAGTTACCTGGTAACGATTACCAATGCGTGGGGCAGCATTACCAGCTCGGTGATCAACCTGGTGGTGGTTGACCCGCCGGTGATGGTGACCCAGCCCACCAACCGGGTGGTGTTGGCGGGCACCCCGGCCTCGTTTGGTGCCACCTTCTCCGGCTCGACCAACTTTTTCCACTATCAATGGCAGTTCAACGGCACCAACATTTCCGCCGCCACCAGCTCCTCGTATAACATCACCCGGACCACCACCAATCAGGGTGGCAATTATACCCTCATCGTAACCAATCTGGCCGGCCGGGCCGTCAGCTCCAATGCCGCGTTGACGGTGGTGGTGTCGCCCGCCAGCCGCACGAACTATGCGAGCAGCACGGCCATCTTCACCGCCGCGGCGTTCGGCCCGGAAGCGCTGGTCTATCAATGGGAGGAGGACGGCACGAATCTGGTCGATGGCGGCAATTTCTCCGGCTCCACCAACAGCACGCTCACCATTGCCAATTTGCTGGACACCTATGCCGGCACTTACTGTGCGGTGGTGGGCGATGGCACCAGCAGCGTAACCACCTCGAATGCGTCGCTGGCGGTGAACGATACGCTGTACCTGGCCACGCAGCCATTGAGCCAGACGATTGGCGTGGGCAGCAACGTGACCTTTTCCGCGGTGGCTTATGGCGCGCCGCCGTTCATTTTCCAGTGGTATTACAGTAATTCCGCCGTCGGCTCGCCCATTTCCGGCACCAATGTCGCGTTCTACACCCTGACCGATGTGCAGACCAATCAGTCGGGTATCTACCGGGTGCAGGTCATCAATGGACAGGGCAGCTTGATGAGTTCCAACGCCGTGCTCACGGTCAAGCCGTTTGCCCCGAACATCACCGTGCAGCCAGTCGGCCAACGCGTGTTGCTGGGCAGCGCAGCCAGTTTCTCCGTGGCCGCCAACGGCACCCCGCCGTTGTATTATCAGTGGAAATTCAAGGGCACCAACATCCTGGGCGCCACCAACCTCACCTACGCGATCCCGGTTTTGGCAGCCACCAATACCGGCTATTATTCGGTGGTCATCACCAATGTGGCCGGCAGCGCCACCAGCTCCAACGCGTTGCTCACCGTCCTGATTCCGCCCACGGTCGCCATGCAGTTCGTGACCGGGTATCCGGTGCTGAGTTTGAGCGGGATGCTGAGCAACAGTTTCGTGGTGCAATATAATACCAACCTGGCCACCACCAACTGGATCACGCTCCTCTCGGTGTCCAATTTGTTGAGCAGTCCCTACCAATTCCTGGATCCGGCCGGCATCAATCAACCGGTCCGCCTGTACCGGGCTGTGATGCATTAGGGCGGGAGCCAACGGTTGAACCTGGCGGCCGGTTTCGCCGGAGCAACCCCCATGGCCGCTCGTCATTTATGGGCCAACTTGATGCATAAACGCGCCGGAAAGCAAAACCCCTCAAACCGGGACGGGCGGTTTTCCGCCCGATTTGCTTCGGCCGCAACCGGCCGGTTATTCATTGCAAGCACCTGACCAAAAAAGTCTTGGCCATCGAACGGGAATTACTCGATTTCGCCCAGATCTTGGCTGCGTGGCGCCGCCGCGCGACCCCACCGTTTTGCACCCCACAACACCGGTTGACGGATGGCCGCTTCAGTCGTAGGGGTTGATTACCAGAACCTCCCGCAGTGGGAGGAACGGTATCAAAGAAGCTAAGCCGGTTATGAAATTGCCCGATCACCCTGCGGCCGAGATGGCGGCTGTGCCGTCTTGGTTCGCCGAGTCACGGGATCAGAGCTATCGACATGGCCTCCAGGAAGTGGCCGCGCGGGCCGGTTGTCAGATCGAGCTTCGCGGTCACGAGGCCGTATTGGTCTCGGAATACTCCGAAGAGTTGATCTGTGTGTTTTTGGATCCGGACCAGCCGTGGTATGAGGTCTCGACGGCCACCATGGCGCGGCATCCGGAATTTTTTCAAACGCGTCGATATTATAACCCGTAAAGCAGTGCCGTGGTTACACGAGGCACGCCTGTGGAGCGTACCGGCAGGTTCTTCATTCTCTTACCCCGTTGGTTGCGTTTGGAAGTGAAAAGGAAAAGGTCGCGCCCGCATTCACCGCACCCTCCGCCCATACCCGGCCACCGTGGCGAAGAATGATGCGCTGGACGTTGGCCAATCCAATGCCCGTGCCCTCAAATTCATCAGCGCTGTGCAGACGCTGAAACACACCAAACAGCTTGTGGGCATAATTCGGATCGAAACGCGCACCGTTGTCCCGGATGAAAACCACGGTCTCGCTCTTATCATTGGCCGAGCAGCCAATGCTGATTTTGGGCTCGGCGCGCGCACCAGTGAACTTCACGGCGTTTGACAGCAGATTGACCAGCACCATTATTTCACTTTGGGAGAAACCCAATAGTTCAACCAGGAATGGGTTCACATCGGTGATCCGTCCCGTTTCAGCTTCCAGAATGAGGATCCCGTCCCTGGCCGCTTCGAATAGCCGCCGGTAACTCAGCTCGGAACGGCAAAGCGCCGAGTCACGGGAGGTCTTTGCCCGCTCGACTCCCGTCTTGACTTGTTCTGCTTGCATCTCAACGTCGGTCGTCTTCATGATAAGTCTCCGTTCAATTCAGAAAAATTTTGGAAACAGAGTCTCCTTGCGCTCCTTATTTCCGTCGTCCGTGCCGAGGACGTTTTTTATCGCGTCCAGCAATTCCCGATTGGTAAATGGCTTTTGCAGCGTGGCCTCAGGTTTTAGCCAGGGCTTCCGGGCAAATTCATCCGTTGGCAGGTTTCCGGTGGCCATGATGACCGGGATTGCCATGCACGAAGCACTCAGATTTTCAATCATTTCAAGGCCGGTCATTTTCGGCATGTGGTTGTCAGTGATGACCAGATCGTAATCGTAAGTCCGAAGTGCCTCCCAGCCAGCGGCCCCATCGTTGGCGGTTTCAACCTGGTAGCCAGAGGAAATCAGCAGATCAGTTTTGAGTTGTCGGGAATCGCGGTCGTCATCCACGACGAGGATGCGACGTGTGAAATTCTTTTGATCCCGAGCCAAAGCGATGGGCGGCTCCCCGGTTCCCGAAAGCTGATTCACATTTGCCATCGCCGCGCTCTCGGTCGCGCGCAGGAACTTTTCTAGTGTGGCCGACAGCGTGGCGACGGTAAAAGGTTTGGGCAACATTGCGTCAACGCGCAACCCGGGGTTCCTTTTTAATTCCTCCGTTGGCGGCGTGCCCGATATGAGAATCACTGGCTGCAGCATGCCTTCGGAACGCATTCGGTCGATCAACTCTAAACCGGTAATTCTGGGCATTTTATGATCGGTGATTACCAGACAGTAGCTCGCTTTGTGGAGCGCTTCCCAAGCATCGGCACCATCGCTGGCGGAATCAACGCTTTGGTAACCCAAAATGGCAAGGGCTTTAACCAAAAGCTCGCGTATGTAGATTTCGTCATCCACAACGAGGATACGTTGCGATGAATCTGTTGGCCGTTGGGCGGGCGGTGCGCGATCGGGATTCTTCATGATTCGCGGCCTTGATAATAGCCTCCAAACTTCCCGGGGGGATATGGGGTGCTTACCCCATGCCTGATTTATCCGGTTCGCGCACCCTGGCCGTGTTCCATTTTGGCTAAAGGTTGTAATTGTCGTTCGAGACTGGCCGACCGCCTTCATGGTGTCCTGCTCGCGGCAGGCCTCGACGATCTGGGTGCGGTTGCCCCGGCGAAACGCCAAGGCGTTCTCGTCACCGCCCGCCGCGAGGGGGGAAAAAACGATCCGAAGAATGGAGCCAGCGGTCGGGATTGAACCGACGACCTTTGCTTTACGAAAGCATTGCTCTACCACTGAGCTACGCTGGCTGCCAAGGTGAGTTCACTGTGCCAGCCAAATCCCCAATCGTCAAGATGGAACGGCAGACCTTTCGTCTCCGCCTTGCCGATTTTTAGGATGGGCGGCGCACACTCGTTCGCCGTCATGGGGGGCATCGCGGCAACTCCCAAATTCCTGGTTAAGGGTGGTTTCCGATCCCTCGCATGCTGCTCCCGCGCCGCGGCTATTCTTTTGACAGGTGTTGCGCTTGGCTTAAACTGCCCTCGCCTTTTTTTATGCCCACTCATTATCTCGCCTGCGATCTCGGGGCCGACAGCGGCCGTGTGATACTCGGTACGCTCGATGGCGGCAAGGTGTCCCTGGAAGAAATCCACCGTTTTCCCACGGGCGCCACGAAGGTGGCGGGCGCGTTGCATTGGGAATTTGACCGGCTGCTGAACGAGCTCAAGACCGGGCTCACCAAGGTGGCCACCCGCAAGCTGCCCATCGCCAGCATCAGCACGGATTCCTGGGGCGTGGACTATGTGATGTACGATGAGCGCGGTCTGCCCCTGCTGCCGGTCTGGTGCTACCGCGATTCCCGCACGGCGCAGGGCGTGGAAATTGTCAAGGAAAAGGTGGAATGGCCCGTGATCTTTGCTGAGACGGGCATCCAGTTCATGGCGCTCAATACGATTTACCAGATCGCCACCGAATCACCTGAACGCCTCGCCCGAACCAAACAAATCCTGCTGATCGGCGACGCGATCAACTTCTTCTGCTCCGGCGTGGCCCGCAATGAGGTGTCCCTGGCCAGCACCACGCAATTGTACAATCCCATTTACAATTGCTGGTCCAAACGACTGTTCGCCGCACTGGGCCTCCGCGAGGATTTGTTCGCACCGCTGTGCCCGGGGGGCACCCGGCTGGGCCGGCTCAAGAAAAACCTCGCCCTGGAAACCGGCCTGCCCCCGATCGAGGTCATCGCCTCGTGCTCGCACGATACCGGCGCCGCGGTCGCCGCCATCCCCGGCGAGGGCGACGACTGGGCGTACCTGAGCTCCGGCACGTGGTCCCTCGTGGGCGTGGAACGGCCGCAGCCGGTGGTCAACGACCAGACCCGCAACCTCGGCTTCACCAACGAGATCGGTTACGGCAATTCCGTGCGCCTGCTCAAGAACATCATTGGCCTGTGGCTCATCCAGGAATCGCGCCGGGATTGGGCCCGGAAGGGCGCCAAGCTGGAGTTTGCCGAACTGGAGAAGATGGCCATTGCCGCCCCGCCGTTTGTCTCGCTGATCAATCCCGACGATCCCCGCTTTCTGGGACCGGACGACATGCCGGGCAAAATCGCGGAGTTTTGCCGGGAAACGGGGCAGCCGGTGCCGGCGAATATCGGCGCGTGTGTGCGCTGCATTTACGAAAGCCTGGCCTTGCTGTACCGCGTGGTGCTGCGGCGCACGGAGCGCCTGGTGGGTCACAAAATCGCCCGCCTGCACGTGGTGGGCGGTGGCAGCAAGGACGCCACGCTAAATCAATTCACCGCCAATGCCATCAAGATCCCGGTGTTGGCCGGGCCCACCGAGTGCGCGGCGCTGGGCAATATTCTGGTTCAAGCGATGGCGCTGGGCCATTTGGAATCGCTCGAAGCCGCCCGTGAAGTGGTGCGGAATTCGTTTGAACTGAAGACCTATCTCCCCCAAGACGCCGCCCAATGGGATGCTGCCGCGGCGCGGTTCGAGAAGCTGTTGAGCTAAGCCGGAAGTCTGGCCAGCCAATCCGCCCCTGGCAGCGCCGGCCGGCGGGTCTATTTAGTTGCCGGCAAAGAGGTAAGCGGGCAGCAGTTTGCGGATTTCGCCAATCCGGGCCAGGTCGCGCTCCACCTTGTCCGGATGCAGCCAATCCTCGAACAGGACGGCCACGGCGTTGCCCCGGATTTCCAGGGTTAAATCCTTGTTGGCCTGCAGGAATTCCAGCAGCCGGGGACAGCAGATGTCGGAGGCAAATTTCTTATCCGCCGCACGCACGCGGAACGTGCGGGAAAAGCCGGCGGATTCAAAGGCAATCTGCGCTTCGCCCGGCGTCTCCGGCACCCGCGACTCGCGGCTCTCGTGGGAGATCAGGAGTTCGGGAAAATTCCCGCTGGCCGCCAGCACATACGCGGACCAGTAAAACGTGGCTTTGCCGGCCGTGCAGGAATAGTCAAAAAACGTGACCGGGGATCCCTGCTGCACGCCTTCAAACACGTTCGAAGCGCAGTTATTGACGCCGCGATTGAGCCAGCTCAGAAACAGATAGCGGCGGGCGAACTCAAAATCGAGGTTCGGGTGGAACTGCATCCGCAGCTTGCGGGCGAGTGCCGCCAAGCTCCGGCGCCGGTCCTGCTCCGTGTACCATTCTTTGTAGGGCAGGCGGGAGTACAGATAGACACCGAGAAAAGCCAGGGAGGCAACAAAGAACCAAGTCAGCGGATCGTGTTTCATTGGTCAGAGGAGGTCAGGCTGCAAGTGCCGCGTGGGAACGTCCCATCCAGCCCGCGGTGCGCGGAACAAATCGCCAGCGGGTTCACTGCCGAACAGCCCGGCTGGCTGGTTGGCCGGGAGGAGGGGGGTGCACTGGCGGCGGACATTCCACCCTCCGCCGTTTCGTGCACGGCACGAACCGGTGGCGGGGTTGGTCGCCATCACAAGAGCCAAACCGTTGGCCCCAAGGTACACAGGTGCGTTCATAATCGTGCGGACCTGGGTCCGCCACGCGCAAATCCACACGACAACCGGTGTTCCGCTGCTCGCGACAGCATGGGCCGGTCCGGTATGGGGAAGTGCGATACCTAATTCCTAACCAAACGGAGCGTCAGGAACAATAATAATTTTTAGATTCTTTGCCCCCGCTCGCCACCGACTTTCCCTGGGATCGCCCGGCCGCGCGCTGGGGTCCGGGTGTCCGCCGTGGTGGCGATTGGCCTGGGCTGGCAGTCCGGTTAAATTCTCTTTTCCGCTCGCAAACCGTGCGTTCTTGCGACACATTGAGCATCGACGGGATTCGGATTATTTGCCCGGATTGACCGTTAATAAGATGCTTTGGTGGAAATATCAGCAGCTCCGCATGGGGAATGCCAAGAGCCGGCTGGCGGTGATCGAACAACTGGCAATTTCGACTGACGAAGGTGCCGTCGGGCCGCTAATCTTTGCTCTGCAGGACAAGGACCCCGGTGTGCGTACCGCGGCGGCCAAGGCGTTGATGCGCTTTCAGGACCGGCGCGCGGTGGATCCGTTAATCAAAATGCTGGGCGACACCAACCCGGAGGCCCGGTCGGCGGCGGCGGAGACGCTGGGCCATTTGGGCGATCCGGTGGCGGTGAATCACTTGGTGGGCTTCCTCCGCGACCCCGAACCCTCCGTGCGCGCCGTTGCCGTCCGCAGCTTGGAACGGTTGGGTTGGAAACCCGGCAGCGATTCCCACCGCGTCTTGCAAATCCTGGCCATGGGCAACCTGCAGCAATTGGTGGCCATGGGGTCGGACGGCATTACGCCCTTGCTGGACCTGCTTCGTAACGGTCCGCCCAACAAACAGTTTTCCGCCGTCAAGGCGCTGGGCGAAATGAACGATCCCCGGGTGCGCACGGCGATGTTCGAGGCCTTGCGCAAGCCCAGCCCCGCCGTGCGTATCGCTGCCTTGGGCATTCTCGAACGGCTCGCCGACCCCGCGGCTTTTCCCGAGGTGGAAAAGCTGCTGCACGACGCCAATCCGAGCGTGCGCGGCGCCGCCGTGGAAGCCGCCATTCGCTGCGGCGGCGCACGCGCCGTCCCCTCCATGCTCAAGTGCCTCAAGGATTCATCCTGGGAAGTGCGCCAGTCCACCGCCAATGCCCTGGGCCGCCTCGGCGACCGGGCGGCGGTCGACGGGCTCTGCGGCTTGATCAATGACCCAGACCGCGACGTCCGGGAAACCGCCATCAATGCGCTGGCTCAAATCGCCGACCGGCGGGCGATCGTGCCGCTGGTGCTGGCCTTGCTGGACCCCGAGTCCATCGTGCGCGCCGCCGCGCTCGCCACCCTGCAAAAACTGGACCGCCGCTGGGAGCATAACGAAGACATCCGCAGGGTGCTGCCCAAGATCATTCAGGCGCTGAAACACCAGGATTATTGGGTGCGCTTTAGCGCTGGCAAGTTGCTCGATCAACTGAACGTGGATCCCAATCGGCTGCCGGAACCGGCGCCGGCCGCGTCCACCCAGCCCAGTATGCCCGCCGCGCCAGGTGGACCGAGTATCGCCACACCAACCGAGGAAGCCCCGACCGCCAACCCCGCGGTCACCATCCTGGCCGATCTGGTTTTCGACCGCGATCCGGCCTTGCGCCTCGCCGCGGCCGAAGCCTTTGGGCACCTGCGGGATAAGACCACCGCCTCGATCCTCACTGCCGCCCTGCGCGATGCCGACCCGGGCGTGCGGCGAGCCGCTCAAAACGCCTTGGGCGACCTCTCCGCCGCCTGAGTGAGTCCCGCTTCCTGCCGCGCCCAGCCCTTCAGTCGCCCCTAAACCTGCCGAAAATGAATTGGTGTCCGCTGATGGGATTTGATTTTGCAAGAAAATCCGGGCATCCTGCCAGTCGACGGCACTGGTGTTTCCTAAATTGTTGTTGTGGCCAATTCGAAGCAGAATTCGACTTCGCGCCAAGTCTTGTTCGTGGATGACGAGCCGGACTTCCTTCAGGCTGTGCGCGAGGCATTTGGCCTGCTAAGCGGCCGCCACTGGGAAATCCACTGCGCCCCGTCGGCGGATAGCGCCCTGCAGTTGCTCAAACAACGAAAATTTGACTTGGTGGTGGTGGATACCAGCATGCCGGTGCTCGATGGCATCCAGTTCCTGGGCCTCCTCGGCAAACGTTTCCCGGAAATTAAAAAGGTGTCGCTGACCGCCTTTGCCACCGAGGAAAAGCGCTCCGCCTGCCTGGCCGCCGGCGCCGAACTGTTCATCGAGAAACCGCACTCCGCCGAGGGCTTCAAGTCCGTTTATACCATGCTTGATGACCTCATCGAGTGGGAGCCCAAGCAGGGATTCCAAGGCATGCTTCGGCGGGTGGGCCTGCAGGATGTCATCCAGATGGAATGCCTCGGCCGCAATTCCTCGGTACTCGAAGTCTACAACGAGCAGGTTCTGGGTCGGATTTACATCGAGAACGGCAACATCGTCCATGCCGCCGGCGGCGACCTGACCGGCGAACGCGCGTTGCAACGGTTGCTGGCCCTGCCGGGCGGTTCCTTCGAATTGGTGCCCTTTGAGCCGCCGCCCGAAAAGACCATCAACGGCCCCTGGGAATTTCTGCTCATGGAAGCCGCGCGCATGCGCGATGAGCAGGCCTCCCAACCCCCGCCCACCGAGCCCCCGGTGGATCCCCAAACCCTGGCCGCCACGGAAGCCGCCACGCTGCGCGTGGTCGAAACCCTGATCTGTTCCCCCATGGGCAAGGTGCTTTACGAGGCCGACTGCCCCGACCTGTCCGGCCGCGTCATGTTCCTGAAAAACATCGGCCGCCAAGCCACGCATCTGGCCGAGGTCGCGGGATTGGGTAAGTTTGACCGGCTGGAATTGCAGTTCCCCAACGGACGCGCCATCGCCCAAGCCCGGCCGGATCGGCTCGTCTATGTGGTGGCCGCCAACCTCGGCCCGCAAGCATGAATGGTTTTAGTCAACAGTGGCTGGTGCGCCGGGCCTCACCGCCCGGAACGCTCGCCTGCGGCCTGCGCGGGCCCGACGGCAAGTCCATCTGCCACAGCCTCGAAGACCTTTGCACACCGGACCGGATGGAGCGGATACTGGCGCAGATGGCAAGCGTGCAAACCGCCCTGTTCCCCGAAGACTTCGCGCCGCGCTGGACCACCTGGGCCTTTGAGCAGGGACAAATCCGGCTGGTGAAGCGGCCCGACCACTGGCTGCTCGGCCTGGTTGTCCGCATGGAATCGGACGCCGCGCTGAAGCTGGATAGCCTCAGTGAGGAATTCCTGGCCTTGGATATCTGACCGTGCCGCCGGTCCCGCTCAAGCGGCAGCGTGCTGGCGGGCGCGGTTTTCCAGGAAGTAGCACCGCCATTGCGCGCGTAAAGGTTTGCTTGTGCCGTTGTTGTGGATGGTTTCCACAAACCACCACTCGCGAGGCACCTGCCAGCCCGGCAGTCGTTGCAGCAGGAACTGTTTCAATTCCTCCTTCCGACCCGGCCGATCCGCCGCCACGCACGCCACGATCAGGTCCATCCGGTCGGCCATCCCGCTCGGCACCCCAAACACCACGCACTCGGCCACCGACTGATGTTCCCGGAGCGCCTGCTCGATGATCGTCGGCGACACCTTCCGGCCCGCCACGTTGATGTGATCGTCGTTCCGGCCGCGTAACCAAACCTCGCCCTCCTTGATTTCAGCCAGATCGCAGGTTTGAAAGACGCCCCGGTTCAGCGTCGCTTCGGGGGTGGGCCAATAGGTCTGGCCCACCGCCGGGCTGCGCACTTGCAAGCTGCCATTGCCGGCCACTTCCACTTGAACGTTTTTCATCGGTCGGCCCACCGAAGCCTCATCCCCCCGCGGCACGGCGGTGGCATCGTAGGCAATGCCGCCACATTCGGTGGAGCCGTAGAAGTTGTGAAGCTTGAGGCCGTGCTGGGCAAAGACCTCCCGTTCCAGGGGCAGGGGCAGGGGCGCCCCGGCCGAGATGGCCAGGCGCACGTTGGGCGGAATGACGTCCGCTTTGTGCCAGGCGTGCCACAAGGCGGGCACGCCGGCCACCGTGAGCCGGTCGTGTGCGCCGGCCGCCGCCCGCAAGGCCAGCGGCAGCGGCGACGGCGCCAGAATCAGGGGAATGCCATGCAGGAGCAACGGCAGTACCAGGTTGGAGAAGCCGTACGAGTACGCCAGCGAAATCAACCCCAGGTTCGGCCAGTCGGGTCGCAAGCCCATGGTCGCCACGATGTTCGCCGCGTCCGCCGCCAATTGTTCCCCGGTAAAGGCCACCGTGCGCGGCACCCCCAGGCCGGCTGGAGTGATCTTGAGATGGCAGCATGGCGTCGGCGGCACCGTGGCCGTCAGGGCCTGAGGCTGGGAATCCAGCGGGCAAACCGTTGCGCCCGCGCGCCAGGCGCGCAACACCAGGAGAATGAATTCGGGGGAGTTGCCTTGGGGATACACCACCCCGCACTTCTCCCGCGGCCCCTGTTCGGCTGCCGCCCGTAGCTGCGAAAACGTCCAGCTCCGCCCGGAAGCCAGATCGCGCAGCGCAATCTCCTGCTGCCGTTCCCTGACCACCTGCTGCCAGCGTTCGTAAAGCATTTTGTTCTGGCTTGTTAATAAGCCATCCCGCGTTTCACTGGCAAGCGCAATTCACCGTTGCGTAATTTGGTGATAAATGCAATTTGAATGAAAGAAATGCCCGGCCGGCCACGAGCTATTGGTAGAAACGAGTATTTTATCTTATTGTTGGAGTTTCAAATCGATGGGATCTATGAAAACACTGATCATTGGCGGTCTCGTCTCGGTCGCTCTTTCGGCGGCCGCGGTTTCGCTGCAACTACAATCGCAAGTCAGTGCCGCCGTTGGCCCCTCCGCCAGCGCCGGCGGTGATTCTTACCTGCCGATCGTCAGCGCGGATGGACGGTTTGTGTTGTTTGCCAGCACGGCGGGCAACTTGGCGTTGGCCACCAACGGCCTGCCCTACCGCCCTTCCCCCATATCCTACTATAACGTCTACTTGCGCGACCGCGCCAGCAATACCGTCGCCCTGGTGAGCGTGGCTGCCGATGGCCTCTCCGTGGCCGATCAGGACGCCACCCCCACGGGGATCTCCACCAACGGACAATATGCCTTGTTTGAAACCACGGCCGACAACGTCACTCCCTCTGCCACCAGCGGCGTCAGCACGGTTTACCTGCGGGATCTGGTCAACGGCACCACCACCTTGATCAGTGCCAATACCAATGACGTCCAGGCCGATGGCGATTCATACAATTCGGTGTTGACCCCGGATGGCCGCCATGCGGCCTTTACCAGCGACGCGCCGGATCTGAGTGCCGATGCCACCAATGGCATCCCGAACATCTTTGTTTATGACCGGCAGGCGGGCACCACGGTGCTGGCCAGCCCGGGAGCCATACCGGGCGTGGGCCCGAATGACGCCGGCTCTGACGCTGCGGCCATCACGCCAGACGGACATTACGTGGCCTTTTACAGTTATACGACGAACCTCGCGGCCGGCGCAACAATGCCGGGTGATGTCTACGTGCGGGATTTGGTGGCCGGTACCACCACGTGGGCCAGCCGCTTGGCGCGCGCCGAATACAAGACCGTCACCGGTTCCAGCAATGCCCTTGCGTGCGATCCCCAAATCAGCGCGGACGGTAACTTCATCGCGTTTCTGGTCGCTTCAAACGGATATTACCTCAGCCAGAACGCCGGGGTGGTGCTCCGCTATGATCGTGCCAGCGGGCAAACGGAGGTCATCGGCACCAACGGTTACGTGTCGCCGGGACCGCCGGAGAGCCTGGAAAACTTGAGCATGACGCCGGACGGACAATACGTTGCCTATCTGGCTGACATCGGCAGCACGGCCGGCACCAATATGGCCGTTTACGAGTGGAATGCCCAAAGTGGCACCAACACGCTCGTGAGCGCCGATACCAACAACGCGGTGCCCGCGGCGGAATCCTGCGATCAACCGGCCATTTCGGCCGATGGTCAATTCGTGGCCTTCCTCAGCACCGGAACTTTAACCACCAACGCGAGCGGCAACGACTGGCACGTCTACCGGCGCGATGTGGCTGGCGCGGCCACCGTGCTGGTGGACGCCGATACCAACGGGGCCGCTTTCGGAGACAGCTCCGTGCTGGATGTTTGCCTGAGCGCGGACGGCCAATCGGTTTTCTTTGACAGCACCCTTTCGACGCTAACGACCAATGACCACAATGGCTCCTACGACGTGTTTGTCCGCGACGTCAACGCTGGCGCCACCGATTTGGTATCCACCCGCCATCCGCTGCTACCGTGCTGGTCGGGGAATGGCTTTAGCTTCCTCGCGGCCCAGGCGCTGAGCCAGGATGGCCGTTATTTGACCTTTGACAGCTACGCGACCGATCTGGTCGGCGGCGATAGCGGCCAGCCGCCTGCGATTTACGTGCGCGACCTTTACCAAGGAACCACGGTCCTGGCCAGCGCGGGGCTGAACGGCGGCGGTGCGTCGCAAAGCTGTTACAACCCAACGATCAGCGGCAATGGCCGCTATGTGGCCTTTACCAGCAGCGCCACGAATCTGGCGCCCGGCGGCAGCAATGACCTTGATAATATTTTTGTCCGCGACCTGCAAGCCAACACCAACTCATTGGAAAGTGTCAACCTGGCGGGCACCGGCGGCAACGGCAACTCCGACTCCGCCGAGATCAGTTACGACGGGCGCTTCGTGCTGTTCCAGAGCGCGGCCACGGATCTCGCCACGGCTTCGTATAAGCAGGGAGCCATCAACTATTTTGTGCGGGACCGGCAGGCAGGCGTGACCCACGCCTTGACCACCGTGGGAGCGGCGTACGCTTCCATGACCCCGGATGGACACTATGTTGCGTTCACCGACACCTCGTCCTCCACCTCCGGAAAGTTCTATATTTGGGATTCATTGCTGGCCCACCCGATCCTTACCAATACCGTGGCGACTTACCTTCAGGCTCTGTCCATTAGTCCAGACGGCAACCGCGTGGCGGTCATCACCGGCTCGTCCCAGGAAACCCTCTATGTGCTTGACCGGGTGGCCAACACCAAATGGACAGTTTTCACGCATTACATCGGCGGCGAATCCGGTCTGCGGTTCAGTGCGGATGGCAATTTTCTGACGCTGGCCGCCGCTCCGGTCAGGCCCATGACCAATCAGATCTACCTTTGCAACGTTCCGGCGCAAACGACGCTCCTGATCAGCCACGCAAACGGTTCACAATTGCCGGCCGACGGCTCTTCGGATTCGCCTGATATTAGTGCCGACGGGCGGTTTGTGGCCTATCTCAGCGGGGCCGACAATCTGGTGGCCGGTGACACCAACGGCGTGCCTGATGTATTCCTGTACGACACGCTTACCGGCTCCAACGTAATCCTCAGCGCCAGCATCCACGGCAGCGTGGCGGGCAATGAACGTTCCGATGCGCCGTTCTTCAGCGGCGACGGCCATACGGTGGTTTTCTCCAGTTTGGCCAGCGACCTGGTGGCCGACGATTTCAACCAGACGGTGGACATCTTTGGTTATTCCCCGCTCTATGCGCGAGTGGCCGGCGCCAGCAATGGCAACCTCACCATCGATTGGCCGGCTGCACCCGGACAGACCTATACCGTGCAGTATAAAGACGCGCTCGACGATCCCCTCTGGCAGGTGTTCAGCGGCTCCGTGGGTACCAATGGCAACCGGGCTTTCGTAATCGACTCAACGGCCGGCGCCCCCTCACGGTTCTACCGAGTGACGGCTAGCAAGCCATGAGCACGCCTTTGGCGTGCAACCTAACGAACAAGTCGGCCGGGTGTGCTACAAAATCGGAGCGGATCCATCTTCGGCCGCGGCATCCGCACGTCGGAACCTGAGGGATATGCCAAGCGTTCTTCGCGCTCCACGTTGCTGCGCCCGAGGACGGGCGCACTCCGGGT
>CAYTJG010000121.1:0-11601 GCA_964437865.1 uncultured Bifidobacteriaceae bacterium
AGCCAGAAGGGCGAGGGCCAGGTGCCGGTGGTCTGGTTGATGTACAGGTCCGGCTTGAGCGTCCGCAATTCGCCAATGAGCCGGAGCATGGCGTCGAAATCGCGTTGGGCGCCGCCGCCGCCCGTGCCCGTGTTTTCGCCAATGCCGTCAAACTTGAACTGGTTGATGCCGTAGTTGGTGACCACATCCACGCAGCGCGACCGGAACCGGTCGTAGTATTTGGGACCGGCCAGCGAGAAATTGCCGTCGCGGATCTCGAAACCCTGTTCGCGGCCGAACCGAATGCGATCCGCGTGCGGCTGGCCGTAGCCGCCCCAGGGGGAGAGCCAGATGCCGGGGGCCGCGCCGTATTTGGCCGCCGCCTCGCGGATGGGCGCAAACCCGTTGGGGAAATTCGTCCGGTCAAACTGCCAGAGGGTCGCGTCGTTGTCCCAGCCATCATCGAACATGAACGAGTCCAGCTTCACCCCGCGCTTGACCACCAGTTCCTGGCCAAAGGAATTGATGACGTTCAGCGCGCCGGCTTCATTGTATTTGTTGAAATACCCGAGGTCGTACCAGGAGTTGTAGTGCAGGAAGGGGCGGTACGGATGCGCGCGTTCGCGCTCCAAATAGCCGAGCAGGAAACCGCGCCGGGCCTGACCCGCGGGCACAAAGCCCACCACGAGCGAGGCCGCATAGCTTTCCCCCGCCGCCAGCGAGGCGCCGCGCGGCAGAAAACAGCGCACAAAGCCCATTTCCCCGCGGTTGACCGCCAGGGGATGTTCCACGCCAAAGAACACGGTGTCCGTCATCACCGGCGAACCGTCCACGATACCCGTGGCGTGCACGCCGACCAGGGGCGCCTCCAACAGCAGGATGCCATTGAGCGGCACTTCGGTCTTGTCCGCGTGAAAAACAAACTGCTGGCGCAGATAGCGCGAGCCGTCGCGCAGGATGGCGTGCCAGGTCACGCGCAGGTTGCCGTCCGCACTGATGAGTTCGGCGGTCAATTGTTTGCCGGACAGGCGCTCGGCAAACCGCGAGGCCTCCGGATTCACCGCCAGCGGTTCGAGTTGGACCGGGCCCGCCAGTTTGAAGTCGGCGGCGTGCAGAAAAGTGCCGTTGGTCAGCAGCAGGCTGAACAATTCGCCTCCCAGTTTGACGGTCTGGCCCGTGCTTTGATCCTGTAACGTGTCCGGTCGGAGCACCTCGCCCTCCGTCACACACGTAAAGGTCACCCGGTCATTGGCGAGCGAAACGGGCGCGGCGGCCAGGGGCAGCGGCAGCCAGCCCAGGCACGCGACGGCCAGCCAGCGTATAATTGATTGAGTCCGGAACTCCATGGTCTTCATATTTCCAAGCTGATGATTACCCTGCCCGCCGGTCCGTAGACGACAGCGCCGGCGGACAGGATTGGTTGCTACCGCGAGTATTTATTGCTACCACGCGATCCCTCTGAACTTAGGCCGGGCCGCAATCGCGCAGAATACCACATTCGGGGGAGCGCGGGAAAAACCAGGGGTTTGTCTCACGCCCACGAGGCGTTAAAGGTGGAAGTTTGTTTGAAAAGCCGCGGGATTCTGGCATGGTTTTCGCAGTCTATTCAAAGAGCGATGCGATTTACTCTGAAGCGAATGGTCCGCCACGCGGCGTCCTCTCTGGCCGTTCCCATGCTTGCCCTGCAATCAGCTTTGGGGACCACGGAGGATCCTTCACCGCTGGCATTGCCGAAGCCAATCATCCGCTCCTGGGGCACGGAGGCCGGATTGCCGCAGAATTCCGTAAACGCCATGGTGCAAACCCGGGACGGGTATCTTTGGCTGGCCACGCGAGACGGGTTGGCCCGTTTTGACGGCATTCGCTTCAAGGTGTATGGCCTCGAACAGGGGTTGCCCAGCGTGGATATCTCGTCGCTGCTGGAGGACCACGAAGGCGCGCTGTGGATCGGCACGCTGGGCTCCGGTTTATGCCGGCTGGCCGGCGGGCACCTGGAAACGATTCCCGCGTCCCTCCATCAGCCGGGCAGTGATACGATCAATTGCCTGGGGGAAGATGCCACCGGCCGGCTGTGGGTGGGCACGATGGGCGGCTTGCGCTGCTATCAAGACGGCCAGTTGGTGGACGACCCCCGGTTGAGCGGCCTGCAAGCCTGTGCCATCAGTTGCCTGTTGCGCAGTCGGGACGGCGCCACCCTGTGGATTGCCAGTGCAAACCACGGACTGTTCTCCTACCGGCAGGACCGGCTTGAGCCGTGCATCGGCCCGACCGGCCATGAACGAATCTCGGCCGAGAGCCTGTACGAGGACCGGGCGGGACGACTCTGGATTGGGATCGGCAATGGCATGATGTTGCGCCGTGACGGAGACCAATGGAAAACCTTCAGCGAAGACGATGGCCTGCCCTTTGCCTATATCACCAGCATCACCGAAGACGCGGCCGGCACGCTGTGGGCGGGTTCCTTGGACGCGGGATTGTATCGCTTTGACGGCACGCGCTTCCAGGTAGTCCGCCAGGCGGACGGCCTTTCCGCGGACGACATCAAGTCTCTGCTGTGCGATCGTGAGGGGAACCTGTGGATCGGCACGCGCACCGGGGGCTTGGACCGGCTGAGCCGACGCAAGCTGGTGATGGTGGGCAGCGCCCAGGGGTTGACAAATGACTTTACCCGCTCGGTGGCGCAGGCGCCGGATGGCACGCTCTGGGTGGGGACTGCCGGCGGCAGCATTTACCACGGCACGAAAGCGGGCTTTGCGCCCCTCCGCCCGGAAACGGAACCGCGGGTGTATTACTTCGCCTCGGTTTTTTCCCTGCTGACGGACCCGGACGGCAGCCTCTGGTGGGGAGCGTCCTTCGGCTTGCTCCACTGGCGGGACAACCAGTTGGCCGACTGCATCACCAATGGCGCCTGGATCCAAAACGCTTCGGTCACAGCCTTGCAAAACGATGGGCAGGGCGGACTCTGGATCGGCACCAGCGGGGGACATCTCGAGCATCTCCGAAATGGAAAGGCGGCTGAGTTTCCCAATCAGATCACCCGCGCCACCATCACGTCGCTGGCCATGCAGCCGGACGGATCGCTGTGGGTGGGCACGGCCGCCAGCGGGCTGAATTTCATCCGGGCTGGCAGCGAAGTGGCGGCGCCGATGACCAACGGCTTGTCCGCCAAATCCTCCATCCGCACGCTTTACCTGGATGGCGACGGGGTTTTATGGATTGGCACGGCGGGCGGGGGCCTGTATTGCTGGCGCCATGGCGGAGCCACCGCCTTTTCTGCCAGCCAGGGCTTCACCCCGCGCACGGTCTCGCAGATTGTGGAGGATGATCACGGATTCCTCTGGCTGGGCTGCAGCCGTGGCATTTTCAAGGTCGCCAAACAGGAATTGCTCGAGTGTGCCGACGGCCGGCGCCACTTCATTTATTGCCGCTCCTTTGGGCTGAATGACGGAATGCTGGCCGAGGAATGTTCCGGCGGCTTTTGCCCGGCCGGGCTCAAAACCAAGACCGGCGAGATTTGCATCGCCACGGTGAAAGGCCTGGTGTTTCTCAATCCGGACGAGCCGAGTGATGACCTGGCGCCCCCAAAAATCCTGCTGGAGGAGGCGCTGGTCAACGGGGCCAACCGGGAACTGGTGGACAATCCCGCGGCCAGCGGTCCAACCGCCGCCACCCCACGCGCCAAAGCCCGGCTCGTGGTCGCCGCCGGGGCGCGGGCCATCGAGCTCCACTATACCGCCATCGGCTTTTCGGCGCCGGAGAAGATCGGCTTCCGCTATCGGCTGGAACCGGTGGACAACGACTGGACCGAGGCGGGTTCGCGCCGCGCGGTCTATTATCCCCACCTCGCGCCGGGCGACTTCATTTTTCACGTGCAGGCCTGCAATGCCGACGGCGTCTGGAGCGGGGAAGACACCACGCTGGCGGTGACCGCGTTGCCGTTTTTTTGGGAGACCGTGTGGTTCCAAGCTTGTTCCAGCCTGGCCTTGGCGGGCTTCTTTTCCGGCGTGTTGTGGCTGCAGATCCGTCACCGGTACCGGCTCCGCCTGGCCCGCCTGCAGGCACTGAATGCCATCGAGCGCGAGCGGTTGCGCATCTCCAAGGACATGCACGACCAGGTGGGCAGCGTGCTCACCCAGGTCTCGCAAATGACAGATATGGGGTTGGTAGAAACCGAGGACCAGACCCTGATTCGGAAGCGGCTGGAACGCATTGGCAACCACGCCCGCACGGCGGTGCAATCGCTGGATGAGATCGTCTGGGCAACCAATCCCAAGAACGACAACCTCGCCAGTTTTGCGGAATATGTGAGCCGCTTCAGCGACGAATTCTTCGAGTACACCGGGGTGCGTTGCTGGCAGGAGGTGCCGCCGTTGCTCCCGGCCCTGCCGTTGCGCGCGGACGTGCGCCACAATGTTTTCCTGGCCGTGCGCGAGGCGTTGAGCAACGCGTTGAAGCATGCCAAATGCACGGAAGTCTGGCTGCGCATCAAACTGGGGCGCACGGCGGTGACGCTGAGCATTCAGGACAACGGCCAGGGCTTTGAGCCGGCTCAGACCGCCGCCGGCGGCAATGGCCTGGACAACCTGCGGGCGCGCATGGCCGAGAGCGGCGGCCGCGTCGAAATGACCAGTGCTCCGGGCAAGGGCACCACCGTCAATCTCATCTTTTTCGTCAACCAATGAAGCGACCCGCACGCCGACTACCCCGAATGTGGTATGTTGAAGGCAACGAAGACGCGTTATGAACAGGCGTAGTGTGAACAAACCCATTAAAGTTGCCCTGGTGGAGGACGACCCCAACCTGCGCGCCAATCTGACGGCCATGTTGAACGGTTCGTCGGGCTTTAAATGTCAGGCGGCTTATCCGGATGGCTTTGCCGCCCTTTCGGGCATCCCCGCCAATCGGCCGGACGTGGTGCTCATGGACATCAACCTGCCGGGCATGCTGGGGACCGAATGCGTGCGCCAGCTGAAGGACCTCACCCCCAACCTGCCGGTGCTGATGCTCACGGTCTACGAAGACAGCGAATTGATTTTTAAGTCGCTCATGGCCGGCGCCACCGGCTACTTGTTGAAGCGCACCCCGCGCGAGAAACTGCTCGAGGCAATCCGCGAGGTGGATGCCGGCGGCGCGCCCATGTCGCGGCAAATCGCGCGGCGGGTGGTGGAGTTTTTTCAAAAGGTGAACGAGCTGCCGGAAGACCGGCAGAAGCCGGCCGTGGTGGTGAGTCTGACCGACCGCGAAAAGGAAGTGCTCGCGGCCCTGGCCAAGGGCTACGCCTACAAGGAGATTGCCGGCCAGTTGAACATCAGCTTTGAAACCGTGCGCACCCATCTGCGCACCATTTATGAAAAGCTCCACGTCCATAGCCGCACCGAAGCTGTCCTTAAGTACCTGGGGCATTGAAAACGGCCATTTCTCCCCCGAATGTGGTATGGTTGCCCCCCTCGGAGCATGGTATTCATGGCTCGTTATTGAAGGATAACGAGCCCACTTGACTATGACATTTACCCAGCCAATCGGCATCAGCAATAGGAGGCAATCGCGGTGGTGGTCCGGCCGCTCCGCCTTCACGCTCATCGAATTGTTGGTGGTCATCGCCATTATCGCTATTCTGGCTGCCCTGTTGCTGCCGGCCTTGGCTTCCGCCAAGGAAAAAGCCAAGCGCACCCAATGCGTCAACAACGTGCGCCAACTGGGCTTGGCCACGCAAATGTACACCGGGGATTACCAGGATTACCTGCCGTATCCCAACTGGAACCCGCCCTGGCTGCAACGAGGCTGGCTCTATGACGGCAGCGCCGGCTCGCCGCCCAACCTGTCTACCGCGCCGTACAACGTTCAACCCCAACTGGCCTACCAAGGCGGCGTCAATAACAACCAGGGCGGATTGCTCTGGCCGTTCCTCAAAAACATGGGCGTCTACCGGTGTCCTTTGGACGTCACGAACACGGTCAACTTCGCCAATCGCCCCAATAAGCTGTCCACCTATGTCGAGAACGGCGCCATCTGCGGTTACGGCGCGCTGACGTCCGGTAGTTACAAAATCTCGGCCTTTCGCCAGGATGCCTACCTCATGTGGGAGCCGGATGATTTGGCGCCCAACGGCGGCACGGCCTATAACGATGGCTCCAGTTACCCCGATCCGTCCACGGATGCGGGACTCGGCCACCGCCACGGCAAGCTCGGCGGCATCGTCATGGGCGTGGCGGGCAATGTGCAGTTTGTCAAGTTTGTCGATTGGGCCGCGCTCGCGCAGTCCACCGCCAAGAACAGCCTGTGGTGCAATCCCGGGTCCTCCAACGGCCGCTGAACCGGCACCTGTGCCCGGCCGCGGCTTTTGCCAGGCACCGGTTGCCCTTGCGCCGGCACCTCACTTTGTCGTTTCATGTCCGGGATGCACGACGCCTTGAGCCAGTTGCAGCGTTCGCCCCGTGACCTGGAACGCTGGCAGCGGGCCCGCCAGCAACTTCTGGGCGGCGAGAACACTCGCGCCCTGGCAAGTTATCGCGATCTGGCCCGCCGCTATCCGGGCCTGGCGATGTTGTGGTTCGAACTCGGCAACGCCGCCGCCGGCGAACTGGATTTTGCCCTGGCCAACCAGGCCTACCGCCGCGCCCGGGAACTGGCGCCGCGCGATGTCGGCTTGCTGGGCGCCATCGGCGGCCAATACCTCAGCCTCCGCCAGTTGGACGACGCCCGCACCTGCTATGAAAGCGCCGTGGCGGCCGATCCCGATTCCGTGGATGCGCGCATCAGTCTGGCGGTTTGGTTTGAAAAGGAACGGCGCTTGGACGAGGCGTGGGATTGTGTACAGGCGTGCCTGGCCAAACACCCGCGCGACGACCAGGCGCGCTATTTTCGCGCGTTGCTGCTCCATCGCCGGAAACAGGACGCCGAGGCGGAAACGGCCCTGCGAGACTTGATCCGCGACGGTCCCCAATATCCCTACGTCAAATACGCCGCCCCGCACCTGCTGGGGGTGGTGCTGGATCAACTGGGACAATACGACGAAGCCTGGCGCAGCCTCGTCGCGGCCAAGGCGCAAGTGCGCACCATCACCGATACCCGGCTGCTGGAGCGGAGCTATGATGAAACCGATCGGCGGCGGCGGGAGCTGATTGCCGGTCTCACCCCGGAGATGATCCGTCGCTGGCGGCAGGAATCACCCCCCATCGGCGAGCAATACCGGTTTGCGTTTCTCGGCGGCCATCCGCGCAGCGGCACAACCCTGTTGGAACAGATTTTGGATGCCAATCCGGAGGTCCTGGCCTTCGACGAGCCCACGGCGTTCATGCACGAGATTGAGAAACCGCTTCAATTCACGCCCTCGTCGTCCCCGGCCCGGCAACTGGATCAACTCTCCGCGGCGCGGCGCGCGGAAATGCGTCGGCGTTACACGCAAAGCCTGCTGCGCGAAATCAGCGGCGAGCGGCCCGCCCGCGTCTTGCTGGACAAGAACCCGTCCCCCACGATGGCCTTGGGCTTTTGGTTGCGGGTGTTTCCGGATTTGAAGGTGATCATCGCCTTGCGCGATCCGCGGGATGTGGTGGTCAGTTGTTTTTTTCTGAACCTGGTGCTGAACGTCACCAACGTGAATTTCCTGAGCCTGGAACGGACGGTGAAACATTACGCGGACCTGATGGATGTCTGGCTGCGGTTCCGCGAAATGGGTGGCTTTGACTGGCTGGAATCGCGTTATGAAGACGTGGTCGCCGACCTGGAGCCGGAAGGCCGGAGAGTGACGGAATTTCTGGGGCTGAGCTGGCACCCGGCCCAAGGCAGCTATCATGAAACGGCCCGCCGCAAGGTCTTGTACGCCCCCACCTACCACGATGTGACGCAGCCGGTGTATCGGCGCGCCGTGGGCCGCTGGCAGCGCTATGCGGAGGCGCTGGCGCCCGTGCTGGACCGCCTGGCTCCCTACGGCCGGGCCTTTGGTTATCCGGCCTAGTCCTCCCCCAAATGTGGTATGGAGCAATCCATGCGGATGGTTACATTTGGGTAGCAGTCAGTAAACAAGGCCGTGAACAGCATTAACCAACGCCCCGTGAACTTCCGAGGTTCATTCGGAGGGCGAGTCAAACCAATCCCTCCAGGCACCAACGGGGTGCCCAAGTCAACGCATCGATCCCAAGGAAAACCATGAAACGTTCCCTGTTTTGTAAACCACTCAAGCACGCCCTGCTGGCCGTGCCCGCCTGCGCCCTCATGTTGGGCGCCGCCCAGGCCGGCACCACGGTGGGCCTCAACTTCCAAGCCTGGTATTATGACTCCAACACCACCCCGCAGACCATCGGCTATGGCAACGGCTACCAGACCACCGGCTTCCCGGTAACCGGGCGGGCCTTTGGCGTGGACGCCGCCAATTGGGCGAATGCCGACCCCATGCCCTGCCAGTCGGCCATCAACGGCTATGCCACCTTCAACACCACCAACACCATTTTCGCCGGTTCGCTCACGGCCTTCGTGACCGCTCCCAATGCCTGGCAGTCCGGCATCGGTGCCCTGGTGGACGGCTGGCATCCGGAAAACGTGGCCCCGGGCAATAACGAGGTGACTTGGGGTTACCTCGACGACGGCAATACCACGGGAAATCACTCCACGGTGAAGGTGGCGGGACTCGCCTCGCTCTTTGCCCACGGCTATGTCATCCAAACAATCGCGGCCAACGGCGGCACGAAGACGTTTGATAATGTGGACATCACCGACGGTACCACCACCAACGTCCTGGCGTACACCACCTATCCCATGGTCGACACGGTCGATCCCGAATATGACGGTACGGCGGGGGTCAGCGCCTCCAGCGGCACGTTTACCGCCGGCACCATCCAGGTTATTCCGGAGCCGAAAACCTCGGGCAACCGCTCGGTTCTGGCCGGATTCATTATCACCGACCAGCCGGTGGTCAGTAGTGATCCCACCGATACCACGGTGAATCAGGGCGCCACCCTGACCCTGACGGCGACCGTGATCGGGGTGGGCCCCCTGGCCTATCAATGGCAGCATGCCGGGACCAACTTCCCCGGCGCCACAAATTTGCCTTTCGCCACCACGGCCACCGTGGCGGCGGGCGGTAGCTGGGTATTGGTGGCGACGAATCTTTACGGCACCGCCACCAGTGAAGCCGCCACGGTGACGGTCAACCAGGTGCCCTCCATCACGACCGACCTGGCCACGGCCACAAATCTGGTTTACGCTGGCACGCCCGTGGCCTTGACCGTGGTGGCCGGTGGGGCCAATCCCCTGAGCTATCAGTGGTACCAGAACGGCGCGGCCATCAGTGGCGCCACCAACGCCACTTTGATCGCGAGCAACCTCACGGCCGGACTGTTTGGCTACCACGTGGCGGTCTCCAACCTGTATTCACCGCCGGTGGCCCTGAGCTCAACCAACTATCTGAACGTGGTGGCCGCGCCCGATGCCTACACCGCGGCGGTGGCGGCCGATTCGCCCAATTCCTACTGGCCGTTTGCCGAAACCACCGGCACCGTGGCTTATGACTATTCCGGCTCCGGCCACAATGCAGCCATCAGCAACGGCGTGACCTTGGGCGCTGCCGGTCCGCGACCTTCAACGTTCCCCGGCTTCAGTTCCTCAACCAAGGCCTATCAGTTTGATGGTTCCAGTGGCTTTGTGGGCGCTGGCACGGCGGCTTCGCTCGGCGGGTCAACCGATTTCACGGTGGAAGCCTGGATCAACACCTCGTCAGCCACCACGCAAGTCATCGCCCAGCAACGCGACAGCGCCGGGTATCTGGGCGAATACCAGTTTACCGTGAATGCGAGCGGCAATCTGAATTTTTACATCTACAACAGCGCCTATCAGGCCGATGTGACCACCGCCACCAGTGTGGCGGATGGCGCCTGGCATCAGGTGGCGGCCGTGCGTAGCGGCACATATTTGTACATCTATGTGGACGGCGCCCTCGCCGCCTCCGGCAGCGGCACCGTGGTCGCATTGGGACCCACGCTGCAAACCTTTATCGGGTCCGACCAACGCGATGGGGTATCCTATTTCAACGGTTCGCTGGCCGCCGTGGCCATTTACAGCCACGCCTTGTCGAGCGGCCGGATCGTTCAGCACTATGTGGTTGGCACCGGTACGGCGCTGACCGTGAGCCTCCAGGCGGGCGGCATGATCCAGGATTCCAAGCCGGCCGGCACGCTCCATCCCGGCCAGGCTCACAATATCGGCTGGACCAACAGTGTCACCGACGCGGCGGGCACACCGGTGACCCGTACCGGCGTGGCGGTGTTCTCCGAGTCGTCCAGCAGCCAGATCACCACCCCGGACAACGCCGACTTTGACACCACCAACGGGACCGTTTGCTTCTGGCTGACGGCGGAGGCGCCATTGCCCGGAGCCGGCAGCGAAGGGGCCATGCTGGTGGATCGGCGCACCACCAACGGCGCCGTGATCGTGCTGCACGACGACGGTTCCATTTTCTGGCAGGGCCAGTCCGGCAGCGCCAACGGGTTCTCCGGCGGATATATCCCGGATGGCAATTGGCACCACGTGGCCGTGACCTATGGCCTGACCACGAACGATACCCTCTCGATCTATGTCGATGGCCAATTGGCGGCCAGTACGGGCGTGACCAACGGCTGGACTTGGCCGACCAACCAGGAGATCGAAATCGGCGTCTCCCACGATTCCTACTGGCAGAAGTTCGACGGCCAGATGGACGACTTCCGGATTTATAAGCGGATTCTGACCGCGACCGAAGTGGCTCAGGTCTACGCCAGCGACGCCTTGGTGGATACCAACTCCCTGGCGGTCCGGTACAACTTCGACAGCGCAACTTATGGCCGCAGCGTGGCTTGGCCCTATGGTGTGCTGCAAACATCGCCCACACTCGGCCCCTCGGCAGTGTGGACCACCGTCACCAATGCCGTTTCACCCTACGGCTACCTGCCGACGTCATCGGCTCTGTTTTTCCGTGCCTATTCAAGTCCCTGAGCCCCACTAAGAAGGCACCCCCCCGGCGAAGGCTTCATCGAACAAATGAAGCCTTCGCCTTTTTTATTTGTGGGCCTAATGTTCAAGGCGCCTTTCGGCGGCCGCGGAGCGGTGCTGGAGTTTGCCCGGTACGCCATGCAGGATTCTGGTCGCAAAAAGGGAACCGTCCTGAAGGGACAACGGAACGTCGTTCTTTACTCAGGTCCCGGTGGTTTCACCGCGTAGTCCGGCCGCTGATTTTCCGGATGCAGTGATCGTTGGTATCCACAATATAAATATTCCCCGCCTGGTCCACCGCCACGCCGTCCGGACTTTTCAGCGGAACCTCCTGGCTTACCAGGCCGGTGGCGCTGTTCGTGGCGGCCAGTTCCGCTAGCGTGCTCACCAAGCCGGCCGGGGTGAGCTTGCGGATCGTGTTGTTGCCCGTGTCGGCCACATACACATTCCCCGCCGCGTCCACCGCCAGACCCTGCGGATTGAAAAATCGCGCCGCGCTCGCATTGCCATCGCTATATCCAGCATAGCCGGGTAACCCCGCCTCGGTGATCACCGCCCCATCCGGCGTGATCTTGCGAATGACGTTGTTGGCGCTGTCGGCCACATACACGTTGCCCGCCGCGTCCGCGGCCACCGCAAAGGGATTGTCAAACCGCGCGCTGG
>CAYTJG010000121.1:11701-16356 GCA_964437865.1 uncultured Bifidobacteriaceae bacterium
TCCGGCGTGAGCTTGCGAATCACGTTGTTGGCGGTGTCCGCCACATAAACGTTGCCCGCCGCATCCACCGCCGCGGCATTGGGCAAATGAAACTGCGCCTGCTGGCCGGTTCCATTCGCGTAGCCAGCCACGCCCAGCTGCCCGGCGAACACTGGAACTTTGGGCGCCGGATGAATCGCCGTTGGTTGATTCGTCATCGTCGGATTTACCGCCGGCGGGTTGGTGACCGGCCCAGTGTCCTCGAACGAATTGGTGGCCGGCGGATTGACGGCCAGCCCATTGGTCGCTAGTGCGACGTTCGTGGCGGGATTAGCCGGCGCCGTCCCCTTGACCAGGAGATTGGTCGAGGTTGGCGCGGTCGGAATTGAGGCTTTAATGCCGGAAGCCGGTTTGCTCATGAGCGCCCAAGCCACCACTGCCGCGGCCACCACCACCACGCCGCCCAGCACGGAGACCACGAGGGATGGCCGCCAACCCGTATTGCCGCGACCTTGGGCAGCGGGCGATTTGCCGGCCCGGACCAGTTGCAAGTCGTCCAGCACGTCCCGCATCTCGGCATAACGATCCCGCAGTTCGCGGGCCAGGGCGCGTTCCGCCACGGCCACCAGTCCGCGGTCAGCCGCCGGGTTCAAGCTGGTGATCGGCTTGGGCGGACCGGCGAGAATTTGATCCAGAATCTCCTTGGTGCCGCGTCCCTGATAGGGCGGCTGGCCCGTCAACATTTCGTAGAGCAACGCCCCGAACGAGTAAATATCGCAGCGCGTGTCCTCAGCGTTGCCGGCCGCCACGGCGGGCGACATATACGGCGCGGTCCCTTCCCAGTGCCGGCTTTCCACGTCCACGATTGTGTCGTTGAACATGGTGCGGGCGAGGCCAAAATCGCCCAGGCAGACCTGATCGCCCGTGCCCAGCAGTATGTTGGCCGGTTTCAGGTCCCGGTGAATGATCCCGCTACGGTGCGCAAACGCCAGCCCCTCCGCCACCGGAATGGCAATGTCCAGGATCGCCTCCGTGCCCAGCGGCTGGCCCGGCTTGATCCGGTTGGCCAGGCTCCCTTTTTCGAAATACGGCATCACGAAATACGGCCCCTCGGGCCGGTCCGAGATTTCCTCCACGGGCACGATGTTGGTATGGCGCAACCGCTTCAGGTGCCCGGCTTCCTTCAGAAACCGCTGGATCACGTGCGGGTTGTTTACCAATTCCGAGCGGGCCAGCTTGATGGCCACGTCGCGCCCCGTGTTGGTGTCGCGGGCCAGCAGCACGATCCCCATGCCGCCGGCGCCGATGAGGCGCTGGATTTCATAGTGCCCCAGCGCGGCCAGCAGTCCGGGACGCGACGGAGGCAACAGCATGCGCTGATGAATCAGTTCGCCGATGGGACCGGTAAATACGGAAACGGGCGGTATGCCCGGCGGATTGTCATTGGACGGGCCTTCGCTCATCACTTGACTCCTTTCTGGCTGACGGAAATTTTCGCGCCCGCCTCAGCCAGCAGGCGGCCCGCCCGTTCATCCAACCAGGCCTGCGCGCCCGCCCAAGCAAACCCGCGGGCCAGATCGGCGTCGGACAACTTGGAAATGCGGGCCTCCCGGCGCACCAGCGCCGCGGCAATGCTGAGGTAATAGAGGGCGGAGGCAACCTCGGCGGGCAAGCCGCTTTCCGGATGGTCCACATTCGCCTTGGCAAAATTCTTGACCAACTCCAGCAGTTCGAGCGGCGGGGAAGGATGATGGATGAGATCGGAAAAACTGCGCAGCAGCAACCCCTGGGCTTCGCTGACCAGCTTCAACTGCTCCGCAGTGCGCGGGTCAAAGCCACCCAGGTCCACCAGCATGGGCGCCGAGACCTGGTGCTTGAAGATGGCCGCCAACTCGTCCGGCCGCCATAAGCGCGCGCGTTCCTCACCTGCGGCGAGGAGCTCGGAGAGCTCCTTGGCCGGGCGTTTGAAAACGGCGCTTGAAGGATCCGGTTCGGACATGATTACTTATCGCCGAGCAGCTTGGCCCTTTGGGCCTGATATTCGGGCTGGGTTATGATCCCTGCATCCTTGGCCTTCTGCAAGTCAATCAATTGCTGGCCCAAGGTCGGGGCCTCCGAGTGGTTGGAGGTGCCGCCACCCAGGTGCAAATCCAGGCAGCCGGTCAGCAGCATCAGGGACGAAACGCCAAGCAACAAGGGAATGAGCGATTTCTTCATGGGAATGTTATTTTCTGTGTTGATCCTGTGAGGTCCAGGCGGAGCCGGCATTCGTCAAGCTCCGTCATCAACCCATACCGCCCGCCGGGCAAAATCTTGCACCTCGGCGCCGGGTGTTTCCAACACCCGCGCCAACTGGGTGGTCTCCGGCGAAGGACTTACGAACCGCGGCCGGCGGCCGCAGCTTTTCGGCACACACTCCCTTTTCGACAGATGACAAATGGATGTTTCGGGTTTACGTTTAAACTAAGCCCCGGATACGCATCCGCCAACCACGTTGTCAGAGGTGTCCGGGCTGGAAATTGAACCTGATTATGAGCCCAAACGTCAGCCGAGTATCGGACCAAGGGCTTGCCGCTCCACTTCGCAGGGGCCCACAAGCCTTTACCCTCATTGAATTGCTGGTGGTCATCGCCATCATCGCCATTCTCGCCGCCATGCTCTTGCCAGCCTTGGCGGCAGCCAAGGACAAGGCCATCCGCATGCAGTGTCTGGACAACGAACACCAAATTGAGGTGGCCATGAATATTTATACCACGGACAGCAAGGACAAGCTGCCGGTCTTGCCAACGTCAGGCCTCGTCCACTGGGTGTGGGATCTCCCCGATCCGGCCGCGCAAGTGATGCTGAACTCCGGGCTTACCAAGAAGGTCTTCTACTGTCCTGCGACCGCGCCGCGCTTCAATGACGCGAACAATTGGGCCAACCCCGGCATCGGTGCGGACTCCACCCTGTGGAATTTTGGTGTGACCGCCAACCCGCCGGCGTCGACCGATATACATTGCATCGGCTACGCCCTGGCCCTGTCCGGCGACACGCCGCTGGACCCAACGAATCAAAACAAGACCCTGCAGCCGGAGTCAATCACCATGCTCGGGCAGTCCGTTTTGATTTCGGTGGCCGATCGCGTGCTGGTGGCCGATGCGATTCTCAGTGAAAGCGACCATTTGCCGGGCAGCAGCCATCCGGAGAACCAGTTTGTCATCATCCCCGGCGGTTTTGAACAAAACGGCGTGGTCTATCCCAACACCAGCGCCCATTTGAAAGGCGCTTTGCCCGTTGGCGGCAATGAGGGCTATAAGGACGGCCATGCCGCCTGGAGCAAGTTCAAAGTCATGACCCCCCGGACCACCTCCAACGTGCCGTACTTTTGGTGGTAGGCGTTCCTGAAACGCCAGGGCTCGTCGCCCGCCGCGTCCGGTTCCCTTCATGGTTGCTATTGCCGCGAACGTTCCGGATAATGCCGCCGGATTCTGCCATCCCCAACCATGCACCTTTCATCGGCCGGCCAATTCCATTTCAATTATCAACCAACCGCGGCCGGCTCTCGGCCCGCGCTCGGGCCCGTCCAAGTGGCGAAGTCCCCGGCAGTCCACAGCCGTCTGCTGGCCGCCCTGGCCGCCCTGGGGTTGCTGCTCGCCCACGGCAGCCTGGCGGGCAATCAGTTCACACCCGGGGCCGTCTGGCTGGACACCAGCAACAACCCCATCCAAGCCCATGGCGGCGGCATCCTCCACACGGGCAAAACCTATTATTGGTACGGCGAGGATCGCACCCCGGGCGGCAGCGGCGTGGTGGCCTGTTATTCCTCCACCAACCTGTTTGACTGGCAACGCGAGGGCGTCGCGCTGTCGCGCTTCGACCTGCCGCGGATAAACGGGGAGCGTTGCTTCGTCGAGCGGCCCAAGGTGATTTTCAATCCGCGCACGGGAAAATATGTGATGTGGATGCACCTGGAACAGAACGGCTACCGCTACTCGCGCGCCGGCATCGCCCTGAGCGACACGCCCGCCGGCCGGTTCAAGTTTCTCCAGGCGATCCGCCCGGTGGCCAACACCAATGCCTTCCCGACCGATGACAACGCCGAACAGAATTTGTATGGCGGCACGTTCCGCGACATGAATCTTTTCGTGGATGACGACGGCCAGGCCTACGTGCTTTATTCATCGGAAGGTAATTGGACCCTGTACATCGTGCGCTTGAATGACGACTTCACGGGGCCGGCCACGCCGCTGGTGGAAGGCCAGACCTGGGCCCGGGTGCTGGCGCGAAAAATGCGCGAAGGCGCCGCGCCGTTCACCTACCTCCACCGCTACTACCTGATCACCTCCGCCTGCACGGGCTGGGCGCCCAATGCCGCGGATTGCGCCGTGGCCACCAACATTCTCGGTCCATACGCAATGCAGGGAAATCCCTGCGTGGGCACCAACGCCAGCCGCACCTTCGAGGCGCAGAGCACGTTTGTGTTGCCTGCGCCGGACCGTCCCGGCCAGTTCATTTTCATGGCGGACGAATGGCGGCCGCAGAATCTTCCCGATTCCCGCTATGTCTGGCTGCCGTTTACGGTGGCCACCAATGGGACCATTGCGATCCCCTGGCGCCAGTCCTGGGATTGGTCGGTTTTCAGCGACCCGCTGGAAGCCACCCCTGCCAGATGATGCCCAGCCACTCGCCGCTCG
>CAYTJG010000122.1:0-16354 GCA_964437865.1 uncultured Bifidobacteriaceae bacterium
CCCTTCAGGACGTTTTCATTTTTGCCACGAGCACCCGGCACGCTGTGCCGGGCTATAATTCCTTTGTCGCTCCGCGACCACCGAAAGGCGCCTTGAAGATTTAGCCCACGATAAACATCGAGGAACCCAGAAAGCCTACCCCGCCATTTTTCCCCGTTCAGAGCGTATTTCGGGTCTGGTGTGCTTCCCGGGGCGTTGCTCCGGGCGGTCCTGTCAGAGCGCTTTCAGCGCACCAAAGCCTAGGAGTCCAGCCACCCGTTACCAACGTCGATCAAAATCTTGTTTATCTGTGCGCGTCCGTGTATCGGTGGTTGGACCCCGTTCAAAGACAGCGTTGGCGCGCGCGTCAGCGGATTGACACCACCGGGCCGGGGCTCTAGCCTTTCCGGATGTCTCGACTGCCGTTTGAACTGTTCCTGGCGCTGCGTTATTTGCGGCCCAAACGGACTTTCGTGTCGATCATCACCCTGATTTCCATTCTCGGCGTGGCCTTGGGCGTGGCGGTGCTCATCATTGTCATCAGCGTCATGAGCGGGTTCGACCACGATCTGCGTGATAAGATCCTGGGCTTCAAGGCGCACATCATTGTGCGGGAAAACGGCAGCACCATGCGGGATTACCACCAGGTGGCCGTGCAGGTGGCGCAGAACAAAAGTGTCCGCGGCGTGTCGCCCTTTGTCTTCGGCCCGGTGATCGTGGAAGCCCGGACGGACACGAATCACGCCGCCATGGCGACCACCGCCATGCTGCGCGGCGTGGATCCCCAGACGGAAGGCAAGGTGAGCAAGCTGCCCACGCAGGTCAAGCTGGGGAAATTTGATCTGAGCGGCCGCGGCGTGGTGGTGGGCAGGGAATTCGCCAACAACCTGCAGCTCGAGGTCGGTGATACGATTTCGATCTATTCCATCGGCGAGGTGAAGAAGTGGAAACAGGCCCATGATGAGCACCGCGACGTGGCGATCCTGCCGGATGACTACGAGGTCCGCGGCATTTTTGACACCGGCTATTACGAGTACAATGCCCAGGTGATTGTCACTTCGCTGGCGAACGCGCAGGATCTGTACGATTTGGAGGATTCCGTGCATGGCTTGTTCGTGACGCTCGATGATGCGTACAAGGCCGACCAGGTGAAGGTGCAACTGCTGGCGGCCTTGGATTACAAGGCAAACGGCGTCACCTACCAGGCCGATTCCTGGATGGACGATAATTCCGGCATTCTGATGGCCTTGCAGGTGGAGAAGAACGTGATGTTTTATCTCTTGTTTTTCATCGTGCTGGTGGCGGCGCTGTGCATCCTGAGCGCCCAAATCACGTTTGTCATCCAGAAGACGCGCGAGATTGGCATGCTCAAGGCGCTGGGCGCCACACAGATCCAGATTTCCAGCATCTTCCTGGGGCAAAGCGCCATCATCGGCATCATGGGGGTGGCGGCGGGTTACGGGCTGGGCATGCTGGCGGTGGCCTACCGGAATGAATTTCTCCATTTCATGCGACACGCGACCGGCTGGGAATTGTTTCCCGAATCCGTCTATGGTTTTGGCGAACTGCCAGCGCTGATCATGCCCAACGACGTGGCCATCATCTGCGTCAGTTCGTTTGTGGTGTGCGTGCTGGGCGGCCTGCTGCCGGCCATCCGCGCCGGCCGGCTGAAACCCGTGGAGGCCCTGCGCTATGAATAAAGTGGAAGACCTTCAACCCGCAACGCCCAGTGCCCAGCGCCCGGCTTGGCGCGTTGGACCATTGCCTGGGACGTTGAAAGTTGAAGGTTGGGCGTTGAATGTTCCTGCTGTCCCAGTTGGGGGTGCTTATGCCTGACGCCTTGCTCTCCGCCCGCGGCCTTCGCAAATCGTATGTCCTCGGCAAGCGCACCCTGGAGGTGTTGCGGGGGGTGGATGTGGAGATTGCCCGCGGCGATTTCGTGGCCTTGCGCGGCGCTTCCGGCACCGGCAAGAGCACACTGCTCCACTTGTTGGGCGGCCTCGATACGCCCAATGCCGGCGAAATCTTTTTTGACGGCCAGAACGTTTCGAATTTTTCCGACGGCCAACTGACGCATTTCCGCAACCGCCGGGTGGGGTTTGTCTTTCAATCCTACCACCTGCTGCCCGAGTTGACGGCGCTGGAAAACGTCTGCCTGCCGGCCCGGGTGGCGCGTATCGGCGTGGACTCCGCCGTCCGCCGGGCGGAGCAACTGCTCACGCGGGTGGGGCTGCAAGGCCGGCTGGACCACAAACCTTCCGAACTTTCCGGCGGCGAACAGCAGCGCGTGGCCATTGCCCGCGCGCTGATCAACGAACCGGAGCTGCTGCTGGCCGACGAGCCCACCGGCAACCTGGATTCGCACACCGGCAGCGAGATCATTGAACTGCTCAAGAGCCTCCAGCCGGAGAAACAAATGACCCTGGTCATTGCCACGCACGATGGCAAGGTGGCTGCCTCCGCGCCGCGCGTGATCGAACTGGTGGATGGCCAGATTGCCGTATGAGCGGGGAGTATTGGGAAAGCCGCTACCAGGCGAACGATATGACCTGGGATAAAGGCGAGCCCTCGCCCGGGCTGGTGGACTTTCTCGCCGCCCATCCCGAACTGCCGCGCGGCACCGTTTGCGTGCCGGGCTGCGGCACCGGCCATGATGTCCGCGCGTTGGCCCGGGCCGGCTTTGAGGTGTTTGGCTTTGATCTGGCGCCCAGCGCCATCGCCCTGGCCGAACAACGCACCCGGGCGGTCGGACTCACGGCGACTTTTCAGCTGGGAAATTTTCTCCAGGACCCGCCGCCGCGGAAATTCGACTGGTTGTTTGAACATACGCTGTTTTGCGCCATCCAACCCCGTGAACGCGACGCTTACGTGCAGGCGGTCCTGCGCTGGCTTAAATCGGGAGGCAATTACCTGGCCGTGAACTACTTGGATTGCGGGCCGGTCGGTCCGCCGTGGCCCACCACCCGCGCGGAGATCACGCAACGGTTCGCGCCGCATTTCAGCCTGCGGGCGGATTGGGTTCCGCGCTCATATCCCAACCGCGAGGGCCGGGAACGCATGTTTTGGTGGGCGCGGCCCGCAACGGCCATTGATAACGGGCAGTAATAAGACTATTATTAGACGATATGCTAGAGGATCGTGACTATATGCGCCAGCCGGAGTTTGGCGGGCAACGTTGGGGGCCGGGTTTTCGCCTGCACTGGAGCTGGACGATGACCTTGGTGGCCGCCTACGTGGTGGTGTTTCTTGCCCAACAAACCGCCGAGCATTTCGGGCGGTTCGATTTGCTGGGGTATTTTATGCTGAGCACCCAGGGGCTCGCCCACGGGTACGTCTGGCAGTTGGTGACCTACCAATTCATGCATGGCGGCTGGCTCCACTTGATTCTCAATTGCTGGGCCATCGTGGTATTCGGCAGCGTGGTGGAGCGCCTGCTGGGTGCGCCGCGCTACTTGGCGCTGACCCTCAGCAGCGGCATCGTGGGGGGCGTGTTCCAGATGGTGGTGGCCATGGTTTGGCCAGGGTATTTCGGCGGGCCGGTGGTGGGCGCGTCGGCGTGTGCGTTTGGCATGGTCGCCGCCTTTGCCATGATGCTCCCCGAGCAGGAGTTGACCATGCTCATCTTCTTTGTGATCCCGGTGCGCATGCGCGCCCGGACCCTGCTGCTGGTGTCCTTGGTGATCGCGCTGATGGGGGTCATTTTCCCCAACCTCCTCTCCCTGGGCAATGTCGCCAATGCGGCGCATTTGGGCGGCATGGCCATGGGCTGGTTTTACATCAAAAAAATCGTCCGGAACCGGGTGGTCCTGGGCGTGGTGGAGGAGGAGCCCGCTTATCGTGCCGAACCGGCGCCTCCCCCCAAATTGCCGGCCGAAGAATTTGAGGACGCTGACGTGGACATGGTGCTCGACAAAATATCCGCGCGCGGCATCCACAGCCTCACCTCCCGGGAGCGCGCCATTCTGGAGGCCGCCCGCAAACGCATGGCCCGGCGCTGAGGGCGCCTTCCATGCCACCCACCACCCATCGCCGCCAGGCGCTCCAAGCGCTATTGTTATGCACCTCCTTTTGGGGGCTCAGTTTTCCCGTGATGAAAACACTGGCCCTCACACAGCAGCAGCTCCTGCCCGGTGTCGGCTCGTGGTTTCTGAGTTCCTTGTGCGTGGCCTGCCGCTTCCTGGCGGCGGGAATGTTGTTGCTGTTGCTTTCCCCGTCCCGGTTGGGCGCGGTGACGCGCCGGGAAGTGGAGCAGGGGCTCTGGCTGGCTTTCTTTGCCGCGGCCGGCATCTGTTTGCAAATGGACGGCCTGGCCTACATCTCCGCTTCCACCTCCGCATTTCTCACGCAGTTGTATTGCGTGCTGATTCCGCTCTGGGTGGCGGTCGTCCACCGGCGGTTTCCCCCGGTCGGAATTTTGTTCTGCTGCGCGCTGGTAATGGCTGGCATGGCGTTGCTCGTGCAGTTGAATATCTTCGACCTGCGGTTGGGGCGGGGCGAACTGGAGACCCTGGCCTCCTCGGTGGTGTTCACCGCGCAAATCCTCTGCCTCGAACTTCCGCGCTTTGCCGGCAATCGGCCGCGGGAACTCACCCTGATCATGCTGCTGGCCATGGGCCTGTTTGCGCTGCCCCTGGTCGTGGCCACGGCCCCGGGGCTGGCGGCGTGTCTTCAGGTTTACCATTCGCTCCCCGCGGTTTCGCTGCTCACGGTCTTGATTGTGGTGTGCAGCATCGCCCCGTTCGTGCTCATGAACCGCTGGCAGCGTGAGGTCACCGCCACCGAGGCGGGGCTGGTCTATTGCAGCGAACCCGTTTTCGCGAGTTTGCTGGCCCTGTTCCTGCCCGGGTGGCTATCCCGCTGGACCGGGGTGGACTACGCCAGCGAACAGGTCACCTTCCGGCTGCTGGTGGGCGGCGGCCTGATCACCGCGGCGAACGTCCTGTTGCAAACCCCGTGGCTGAACGGCAAGTCCTCCAAGGGGTGAGCCCCAGGACGCATTTCCGTCTTTCGAAGGCGCGGCTTTTCCTCTTTAATTGAGCCAATGATTACTCGTTATTCACGGCCCGAGATGCGGGCGATTTGGACGGATGAAAACAAGCTCAAGCTCTGGCTGCAGATCGAACTGCTGGCCAGCGAGGCGCTGGTGAAGGAGAAGGTGGTGCCGGCGCGCGATTTTGCCAGGATCAAGGCCGGCTGCGAAAAATGGTTTGCCGACCTGCCCGGACTCGTCGCCCGCCAGCGCGAACTGGAGAAGGTGCTGAACCATGACGTTATCGGTTTCACCACCGCCGTGGCCGAGAAGATCAATGACCCCGCCAGCCGCTGGTTCCATTTCGGCCTGACCAGCAGCGATGTGGGTGATACCTGCTATGCCGTGCAAATGCAGCAGAGTGCCGACCTGTTGATCGCGGATGTGCGGAAGCTGCTGCCGGTCATCCGGCGGCGGGCCAACGAATATAAATTCACGCCCTGCATTGGCCGCAGCCACGGCATTCATGCCGAGCCCACCACGTTCGGCCTGAAGCTGGCCCTGATGCACGACGAATTCGTGCGGGCGCTCGAGCGTCTGGAGCGCGCGCGCCACGTGGTTTCGGTGGGCAAGGTTTCCGGCGCGGTGGGCACCAACGCGCATCTTTCGCCGCGCGTGGAGGCCTATGTCTGCAAGAATTTGGGTGTCCGTCCCGCCCCGATCGCCACACAGGTGGTGCAGCGGGACATTCACGCCGAGTTTCAGCTCACGCTGGCGCTGGTAGGCGCCAGCATCGAGCGCTGGGCCGTGGAATTCCGCCATTTGCAGCGCACCGAGGTGCTCGAGGCCGAGGAGCCCTTCACCAAGGGGCAGAAGGGTTCCAGCGCCATGCCGCACAAGCGCAACCCCATCACCTGGGAACGCCTCACCGGCCTGGCCCGAGTCTTGCGCGGCAACGCCCTCGCGGCCCTGGAGAATGTGGCGTTGTGGCATGAGCGCGATATTTCCCATTCCTCAGTCGAGCGGATTATCTTTCCCGATTCGTGTACGCTGCTGGATTACATGTTTGGCCTGCTCACGCGGCTGATGGACGGCTTGAATGTCTACCCGGAAAACATGAAGCACAACCTGGGCCTGAGCCTGGGGATGTGGAACAGCCAGACCGTGCTGCTGGCGCTCATCCGCAAGGGGCTCACCCGCGAGGCGGCCTACAAGCTGGTGCAGGACGCCGCCATGAAGACCTGGGAAGTCAAACACGCCGGCCGCGACGACGCCAGCTTCCTGGCCCAACTCCAGGCCGATCCCGAGGTGGCCAAGCATTTCAAGCCCGGCGAACTTGAGCAGCTCTGTTCGCTGGACTTCCATATGAAGGAAGTCAACAACCGGTTTAAGAAACTGGGGTTGTAGGTGGGCCGGCGCGCGGTCGTCCCCGGCCGCTGCGGCGTACAAGCGTTAAAGCCGCTGGCACATCGAGCGAGGCGTAGTGGAAGCGGCCGTTCGTTTCGGAGCATACGGTTGGGTGACGGTTGGCTCAGAATCGAGTCTCAGCGCCCGAGGACGGGCGCGCACCGAGTCGGCTTACTTGGCGGGAATAAACTCCCGCAAGAATGTCAGGTAGGCATAACGTCCGCCGGATTGGGTGTGGCGTTCCACCGAGCGCATCAGTTCGCGCAGGTAATCCACCAATTGCTCCAAGGTGATCGGTTTCGTATTGCTGTTCGGCAGGCCGGGCAGGGGCGCGGCGCCGGTGGCGAGCAACTTTTCGCACACCTTTTGCAGTACGTCGAAGATCTCGCGCTCGGCGCCCTCGAGGGCGGCTGGCTTGAGCTCGCGGCTGCGCAGTCGCGCCCGGTATTGCTGATGCAGGGCGTCGTAAACGCGGCCAACGGTGTAATTGGTGATGTCCGGATGCGTTTTCCATTCGGTCATCACGGCGGCTTCCAGTTCCCGCAGGGCAGGGAGATCGGCGTCTTTGAAGTTCATAGGCTTGGCAGTGGCAAACAGCCCGCCGGGGCAGCCCGGGAGCCGGACCGATTCTTAACAGGTCCCGCCGATTTCGACCACAGAAATGTTGGCCCCCGCGCAGGGCTTTTGGCAATATCCCGCCATGGCCCTCAGAATCCAGGATCACGTGGTCCGAGGCGAGATCGACAATCGCGTCAAGGGCACGGTGAGTGGCAGGATCTGGCTGCAAGGCGGCGACGAGCCGATTGTGCTGGAGCTGAAGGGGAATGCTCATCCGGACCTCGCTGGTTGCCGGTTGACCTTTACCAATACGGGCCAGGCGACGCCCCTGGCCTACTCGGAGCGCCTCAACCCATTGCAACGCGGCGGCATCGGCGATCTCACGGCGTCGCGCAAGGTGCGGGTGCCCGCCGTGCCGCTGGAGGAATTCCTGAACTGGCCCAAGGAAAAGGGCCGGCCGCCCACGCGCTGGGCCAACTGCCTGTACCTGGAATGGTTCAGCGATACCAACGGCCGGGTGGTGATTGAAAGCGCGGAGTTTGAACTCAAGATTTCGGAGCCGGAATGGCGGCTCACGCCCGAGGAAGAAACGGAACGCGCCCGGCAAGCGTCGTCGGGCATGGATGACTTCATGCGCCGGCTCACCGAGGCCGTGGAGGAACAAAAGCGCGACCAAAAGGATCCCGAAGCGGAGTGGGACGAGCACGATTACGAGAAGTTCATGAAGGAATCGGACGCGCGCACGACCAAGTACATGGAACTCCTCGATAAATACGGGGACTCGGCCGAGGCCGAGGAAAAGATCGCCGAAGAAATGGGTTGGCTGGAGGACGAGGAACTGTCGCCGGACGAGCAGGCGGAAGAGGATCGGAATTTCGAGGAGATGAACCGCGCCTGCGAGGAATCCGCCGATGAATCCCCGCCACCACCGGATCCCTGCCGAGAGGGGATTGACTGGATCCGCACTGAGGATGGCGACCTGGTGCATCCGCTGCAGCACCGTTGCGCGGAGAGCATGATGAAGTTCTGGAACCAGGCGGACGAACTTGGCATGGAGGAAATGGCCGACCCTGATCTGGATCGCTTCATCTTCGAATTTCAGACGGTGGGGGCCAAGCTGGCCGGTGCGTTGAATGGCGTGGCCGAAGGACGCACGTTCGTTCATGGCGCCTTTACCGTGGCTTGCTTGAAACGCGCCCTCGACCACCTGCACAAGTCCCAGGCCGGGCTCGAAGCGGTGGCTCCGAGGAAACGGCTGCCGGACGCCATGGTGAACGAGGCGCGCCAGGAATTGTTCGAAATCCGCGAGGGGATTCTAAAGCTAATGGACGAATTTCGGGGGAGGAAATGAAGCGGTCTTACTGCCTGACGTCTTCCGTGGCAACTACGAAGGCGAACATTGGCTGGCCACCTTTGCCGTTTACGACTTGGGCGGCGTCGGCCTCACGCCGCTACGATGATGATTTGAAATATGAATGATTCGACCACGATCATCCCCGTCGGCGAGAGGGATTTGCCCGCGCTGGTCGAACTGGCCGGTGTCATCTGGCGCGCCTGCTATCCCGGCATCATCTCGCCCGAGCAAATCGAATTTATGCTGGCGCACATGTATGATCAGGCCACGCTGCGCGAAGAGATCCGCTCCCAAGGTATCCGCTTTTACCAGTTGTTGGCGGAGGCCAGTTGCGGCGGCTTCGCCTCCATCGGCCCCACGGACGCCCCGCGGGTGATGAAACTGCACAAACTCTATCTTTTGCCGGAATTGCATGGCCGGGGCTTGGGCAGCCGAATGCTGACGCATTGCGCCGACGAGGCGCGCCGGCTGGGCGCGCAACGACTGATCCTGGCCGTCAACAAGCGCAACGCCCGTGCCATCGCCGCCTACCGCCGCAATGGCTTCGCCGTGGCCGAAGCGGTGGTCACCGACATTGGCGGCGGCTTTGTGATGGATGATTACCTCATGGCCCGGGATTTGTAGCCTTACTTCGCCGGGAGATCGGCGCCCCGCAGATCGATATATTTGGGTGTTCCGTCCAATGCCAGCGGCAGGCTGCCGCTGGTTGCGTCCATGGTTCCCCGTTGTCCGGCGCCGTTGACCCAGGCCAGTTGATTGGTCGAGGCGTGGGCCAACGGCAGGGAAACGTTCTGCGCCTTGGCAATCGTCCAAGCGGCCAGCTTGCGGCCTTCTCCGCCGGTGCGGAAGAGCAGCACAAAATCGTTGGTGTTCCCGGTGTCGAACCGCCGCTCCAAGTGACCGCCGCCCAATTCACGCGTGAGCGTTTGCAGGGCCCCGTAAGCCGGCTTGGGCGCGAGATCCGGTTTGACAGTGCCAAAGTTATGCTCGTTTTCGGCCGGATCATTGCCATCGTTCTTCCAATCGTACCAGATGGAAAGTGGCACGCCGCACAGCAAATCGGACAACTGCTGCCGGGCGATGAAGTTCGCCTGTTGGTCGAGCGTCACTCCCCCTTTGCTGTGCGTGGAGTAACCCCATTCGCCGGATAAGATCGGCAGGTTTTTCTTGCCGGCGGGCGCATACTTGGCGATGAGCGCCCGCAGCCGTTGAAAATCCGCGGCGGCCGTTTCCGGTGGCATCTGCGGCGGCCGGTACGGATGCACACTGACCGCGTCGAGATATTCCAAGGCGCCGGATTGGAAGAAGCGTTCGAGGAACGGCCAGGGAAATTCGGACGAGGCCGGCGCCACTATGGTGGCGTCCGGGTCAGCGGCTCGGACCGCGCGGCAGGTGGCCAGCGCCAGCGCCGTATATTGCTCCACGTCCGGCTTGGGCTGCCAAAAGCTGATGTTGGGCTCGTTCCAGATTTCCCAGATCACGCCGCGTCCGTGGAAATGTCTGGCGGCTGCCGCCGCCCAGTTGGCGAAGGCAGCGATGCTCTCAGGATGTTGCGGCGAAGCGGTCGTGCGTTCGCCTGTTTCGCCAGTGATGGGATTGGTCGCGGTGACGTCGTGTTCGTAGAGTGGATGGGAATAGTCCAGGATCAGGTAGGCGTGCATGCCGCGCCGGTCCAACTGGGTCAGCAAGTCATCAAATTCCGACCAGTCGTATTCCCCTTTGCGCGGCTCGGTGCCGGCCCAGTACAAATCCTGACGCACAAACTTGATGCCCGCGGCCGCCATCAGATCCAAATCCTGCTCATGGCCCCGGGTGAAGTGAATATTAATGCCCACGCCGGCTGGGATCACGGCCTCCGGGAGGCTGCTGGCCGGTGCCGCGGCGGTAAACAGGACGCTCGGCAGGAGTGCGAGGAGAAAAAAGGGGATGCGCAGGCTCATGCCTGGGATTGTGTCGCATGTCCCGCGCGGCGAAAGGAAAAATTTCTCCCTCAATCCGCGGCCATGGTCCAAACCGAGTTGTTGGACCATTCCAGCCTGGTGTTCTCAGCGAGCCGCGCCACCAGCCCGGAGTCCCAGCCGGAGCCGCTCCAGATGACGAACGAATCGCGACCAGTCACGTGCGCGGTGGCGAGCGCGCCGGACTCGTTCACCACGAGCAGGATGGATCCCTGTTGAAAGATGGCGCACGGTTGGCCTTCGTACAGCCAGTTGCCGGCGAACGAAGTGATCACCTTGGTTTTCTCAGTTTCCGCCGCCATCCCCTTGGCCGCCAGCAATCCGCCGGCGGCGATGAGCGCGGTTTTGATCATATCCCGACGTTTCAATGTACTCTTCATATCGATTTTTCAATGGTTACCAACTTGTGTCGTTTCTACACCACCAAATGAATGGCTCGAATGGAGCGGGACGGAGCGCCGGTGCCTCATTTATTCCTCATTTCCGCTGGCCGCTAGGCCTGCTGGACCGGAACCGGCGGCGTGCGTCTTTTTGTGACTCCTCGCTTTGGCGGCGAAGTCAGCGCGGTTGGGGTGCGTACAATATGCCTGCTCGTTGAAGTATCTGGCATGGGTACAACTCGTTGGGTTGTCGAGGAGACAATGCACAACGCCTGGCCAGCGTGCAGCTTTGGCGTTGCAGTTGGCCGGCTTGGGCAATGGTCTCACCGAGTTTCCCCCGGAAGCATTTCCGTCGTCTGAGGACACACCCCAAAATTGCATTACGCCGCAAATTTGTAAAATCAAAATTGAGGCGTTTAACCGTCCGGCGATGACGGGAAAAACCTGACGTGCCGGGTTCGGTCCCGCCTGCCGGCGAGGCGACCGCGAATTGTTTTGCCCGCAACCTCCACTCGCCGAAAATAGTTTCCAGTGCCGGCGTGTGGCGCCTGGTCCACCGGGGCGGGAGCTTTGGTTCCTTGAGTGCGGATGCAGCCGGCCGTTCGCCGTGTGTTTCGACGGCGGGTAATACCCCATGAAAGAACTGGTTCGTGGTTGTCGTTATGATTTTTCTGGTCGGGTTTCACCCCATGGCCAAGCCCGGCTAACGCGCGCAAGTTGAAGACTGGCTCGCAAGCCAATAAAACAAAGAGTTGCGCTAATAACTAACAACACAAAGGAACATAATGCTCAGCAGAGTCAAACCCCTGAATGGATATTCCATCCAGAACGCCGAAAATGAGACCATTGGCAAGGTCAAAGATCTTTATTTTGATGACCAGCACTGGACCGTCCGTTATCTGGTCGCCAATACGGGGAAATGGCTTACGGGTCGCAAGGTGTTGATCTCCCCATATGCTCTCACCGCGGTGAACACCGACCGTGAGAACGTGGTCGCCAATTTGACGAAAAAGCAAATTGAGGATAGTCCCTCCCTGGACAGCGACAAACCGGTTTCACAGCAATTCGAGACGGATTACTTCGGCTATTATGGCTGGCCAACATATTGGTATGGCCCGTACAGTTGGGGGTATTATCCTTATCTGGAACGTGACCGTGCAAAGTGGAGCCAACTCAACCTGAAGGAAAAAGCCTGGGACCATCACTTGCGGAGCAGTCACGAAGTGACCGGCTACCACATTGAAGCCGAGGACGGCGAAATCGGGCACGTGGCGGATTTTATCTTTGACGACGAAACCTGGGAGATTCGTTATCTCGTCGTCAACACGAGCAATTGGTGGGCCGGCAAGAAGGTGCTCATCTCACCGCTTTGGATTGAGCGCGTGAGTTGGGGTGAACGCAAAGTCGTGATTGATCTCACCCGGCAAGCCATCAAGCTCTCACCGGAATTCACCGACCAGTCGCTCGTGGACCGGGATTATGAGGCCAGCCTCTACGGGCATTACAATCGTAAAGGCTATTGGGTCGATGAATTGGTGCACCGCTGAAACTCCGGCCAATTTGATCAAGCCGCCCATCGTGCTGGAATGTCGCAGTCTCGCCTTTCGCCCGAGAGGCGGGACACTTATCCGCTAAAAAGTGGAATTGTCCTTGTGGAAATGGTGATTGCCCCATCGCTGCTCGCCTCGGACCACGCTTGCTTCGGCGAGGGAGCGGAGCGTGCCGAACTTTCCGGAGCCGACTGGCTGCACCTCGACATCATGGACGGCCACTTCGTGCCCAACATTTCGTTCGGTCCGCAAGTAGTCAAGGCGGTGCGTCCGCTAACGAAATTGTTTTTCGATGTACACCTCATGTGTTCCCGGCCGGCCATTCTGTTCGCAGCGTTTGCCAAAGCCGGGGCGGATGAAATGATCATCCACGTCGAACTCGGTGACCAAATCCCCGCGCTCATCCAACAAATCAAGGCGCTGGACAAAAAAGTCGGGCTGGCGATCAATCCACCCACGGCGATTGGCTCGGTCGAACCCTTTCTCAGCCAGATTGATCTGCTGCTCGTGATGACCGTAAACCCCGGGTTTGGTGGACAGGCATTCATCCGCGAAGGCTTAGCCAAGATTCAGCAGGCGGCGGCGTGGCGGCGCGACCGGGCCCTATCCTACCGCATCAGCGTGGATGGCGGCATCAACGACCAGACCGGTGCCGACTGTGCCCGCGCCGGGGCGGATACTTTTGTGGCGGGCACAAGTTTGTTCGGCGCCCGCGACCTGAAATCCGCCGTCACCCAATTGCGCCGGAGTGTGAGCGAGGCCGTCTAGCCTTGATGTTCTTTGGGGCATGGGGTGTTCACCGCATTCAATCCCCGTCCAACGAATGATATGATTTATCAGACGGACCAATCATTTATGAACACGGAACTGTTAATAAATACTGCCAGCAAACTATTTGCCGACCATAAGGGGTTGTTGGCCATGGATGAAAGCAACCCCACCTGCAACAAGCGGTTCGCCAAGCTCAACATCCCGCCAACGGTGGAGGCCCGACGCGCCTATCGGGAGTTGATCGTGACCACGCCCGGGCTGGGTGAGAGCATCAGCGGCGTGATCCTCTACGATGAGACGATCCGTCAGCAACAGAAGGACGGCACGCCCTTTCTCAAAGTTTTGGATGACGCGGGCATCATTCCTGGCATCAAAGTGGATGCCGGGGCCAAGGACTTGGCCGCTCATCCCGGTGAAAAAATCACCGAAGGCCTGGACGGCTTGCGTGCGCGGCTGCAAGAGTATTATCAATTGGGGGCGCGGTTTGCCAAGTGGCGGGCGGTGCTCACCATCGGCGAGGACCTGCCCAGCCGGGGTTGTATTGAGGCCAACGCGCACGCGCTGGCCCGCTATGCCGCATTATGTCAGGAAGCCGGGCTGGTTCCCATCGTTGAACCGGAAGTGCTCATGGATGGCGGGCATACCCTGGAGCGTTGCCGGGTGGTGACGGAAGAAGTACTGCGGAATGTTTTCATTCAACTCAATGGCCAACGCGTGCTGTTGGAAGGCCTGATCCTGAAGCCCAACATGGTGCTACCAGGTTTGACCTGTCCGCCGCACCCAGAAGTCCGGGAAGTGGGCGTCGGCGAACAGCAGTATCAGGTGAGACTCACCGACCGCCAGCCAGACGAGGAGCAGGATATTGACGACGTGACCGATATCACCGTGAAGAGTCTGTGGCGAACCGTTCCCGCTGCGGTCCCGGGAGTGGCATTTTTATCCGGCGGACAATCCCCGGAACTGGCCTCGGCTCGCCTGAATTTGATGAATCTGCGTTTCAAGTCGCAACTACCGTGGGCGCTGTCCTTTTCGTTTGCCCGCGCCATCCAGCAGCCGGCGCTGGAGATCTGGCGGGGCCAGGAGGCCAACGTGTCGTTGGCGCAGCAAGCCCTGCTTCATCGCGCCAACTGCAACCGCGCCGCGCGTCGTGGCGAATATACCGCCACCATGGAAAAGTCATTGGTATGACAATGGTGGTTGGGAAGAGTCAAATTGTGCGGGAACTAACCTCCCTCTGCAACCAGTCGGGTCCAGATGAATAACAGTGAATCGACCTATCCCGTGCTCTCGGCCTTCAAGAAGAAACTTGAGTGGCCCATGCTATTTCTCAGCTTCGTCTGGTTCTGTATTCTGATCATCGAGATCGTCTATGACACGAGTCCGGCGCTGTCAGGGGTTGGCTCCGTCATTTGGATTCTATTTATTTTCTATTTTGCCTTGCGCCTGACGATTGTGGCGCAGCGGGTGGCCTTTCTCAAAAAAAACTGGCTTTTTATTCTGGCCATGGTTGTCTCCGCGCTGCGATTTTTTCCATTTTTGCAGTCCTTCCCGCTGGTGCGTGCCCTGACCGCCACTTTTGGCATGCAAGTGATTTGGATATTCGCTTCCGCCGATCAGGGCATGCGCTTCCTGCGCATCGCCCTGGGGCGTCGTGGCGCCGGCTACGCGCTCGCCTTGACCTGCGTGGTCTTGTTCGCCGGCGCGGCTGGCATGCTCCATTTTGAGGGCCTCTCTGATAATCCGCAAAGGATCCAGACCTTTCCGAATGCCCTCTGGTGGACGGCCATGCAGATGACGAACATTGGTAGTGCCTATTCCATAAAGACAACGGTTGGACGGATTATTTGCCTGGGCATATCGGTATATGCCGCCACGATGTTTGGTTATCTCACCGCCCTCATTGCCACCTTTCTGATTGATCGGGAGGCCAAAGATCCAAAGCCGGAAATCGCCCGCCAGCAGTTGCTGCATGAGGTTAAAGACGAAATCATTCAATTGCGTCGTTTGATCGAATCAAAACTGGGCGACCAGGGAGACCTTGCGCAAAAGGAATCAAAGTTAAAATTGAAATCCAAGGACGCCGATGCTTGAACCGGCTTCAGGGAGACAGGCGAGGGATGGACACTCCATGGCAAGCGGCCAGTCAGCGGTTTGGCTTTTATCCGCACGAGGCGGTGAAGTGTTTGTTGGCATCGGGGCTTGGCCACAATGAACCCGTTCGTCTTGGGCCTTTCCCGAAAAATCTTGCCTCGGATTTTAACGCGTCCAAAATAGGTTCCCGTGCAGGCGTGTGTCGGCCAATTATTGGCCGTCCGGCGCCAGGTTTTCCTCGCGCCTTTCAATGTGCTGGGCCCGTAGCTCAATGGTTAGAGCAGAGGACTCATAATCCTTTGGTTCCCGGTTCAAGTCCGGGCGGGCCCACCAAATTTGAAAGCCCCGGTTTCATTGCGAAACCGGGGCTTTTCCATTGTCCTGCTTGGGATTATGATTTCTTCAATTCCACGAAACTGTGGAAAATGGAGGAACGGTAGTGGACCCTGAAACCCCGTCTTGAACTCGCTTACCTACATCCAGACCTACATCCGGCGGATTCTTGGATGTAGGTCGGTTCACGGCCCAACGGCCAGCAATCGTTTTAACGTCGGACGGCTTAAATTGCTGGATGAAATGCGAATAATTCTGTTCGGTGACTTTCACGCTGGAATGCCGCAGGTACATCTGCGCCTCGTAGATGCCGTAGCGCATGGCGACTTGTCCGCCGACGTAGGTGCGCAGGGCGTGGTTGCTCTTAAGCGTTTCCCAACCGAGCTTGCGGAGCCATTCCGTAACGGCGCGGAAAAGCCCATCTTTGCGGTAGGTGTCGCAACCCGTAATAACGTACTCGTCATCTTCTCCCCGCCATTCGTTCAGTTCAACTTGGGCCATCATTTGGGAATACCACGGGTCAAGGGCACGGACTCGAATCCAGCCCGTCCCGGCTTTGACGTGCGCGGCAGAGTCGATCACCGGATAGTCGGAACGGACTTGATGCCAACCCCACTTGACTTGCGCGACTTCGCTAATGCGGAGTCCAAACGCAAGCTCGTGGCCGATGGCAAGGTAAAGGTTCCGGTCGGTCGTGGCCAGTTCGGTCCAGGCGGTGAGGGTCTTGGCAATGATTTCGTCGCTGGGCGGATTGTAGTCCACCTTGGGGACACTCCTGCCGCTGAACTTGGCAGCTTCGCCCGCAGCAACGAATTCGCTCATGTTCGGTTGGTAAAGCTTTTGGTCCCGGTAATACTCAAGGCACTTGGGGGTGAATAATGATTTGGCTTTGCGCCAAACGGCATTGGCTGTGCGGCGCATGGAGGCGGCGCGCTGTTGGTCCTTCTCGGCGAGTGCCTTGGTGTTGACTTCCTGAAAGAACTTGCGGGCGGCGGCGGGTGTCA
>CAYTJG010000123.1:0-16285 GCA_964437865.1 uncultured Bifidobacteriaceae bacterium
GCGACATCTTAAATGACGGGAGATGTCGCGGCGACATCTCACCTTCGGCCCGGATGTGCTTAAATGGTGGCATGGCCAAGGAACGCCATGGGAGGTGGGAACCGCCGCGTGAATTCACCGCGGAGGCCCAGGAACTGTATGCGGCGACGGAGGGGCAGGATCATCTGGCCACGAATGAAAAGCGGACGGCGGAAAAGCGGGAAAGCGAAAATCGGGAGAGTAAGAAAGCGGAGGTCGCGAAAACGGAAACAAATTACGAGGGGGAAACACAGAAAAACACAGAAAAACACAAAGAAACACAGAGAGAGACACGAAGGGCACGAACTTGCATGAAAACACTCAACGCCCCATACCAAAGTGGGGCGTGGGCGGCGTTGACCGTGGGGCGCGGCAGGAAGACGCCAATATTATATAGCCGCGCAAGCACTCCGGCCGGCGAAAACAGGGCGCCTTTCCAGTCCCGTGTTGGCGGAGCGTTCTCCCGGAGCGGGGACTGGCAACTGGAAAGTTGCCAGCACCCGCCGGCCGGAATGCCGGCGCTACGGGGCGCCACGCGTTTTGTCCGTTTGCATCCGTGCCGGTTAATGGTTAAGATCACTTTCCTGAAATGAGCAAGCAACCGATTCTTGAAATAGACAACCTCCACGCCGGGGTGGAAAACAAGCAAATCCTGAAGGGATTCAGCCTGACGATCAACGCCGGCGAAGTGCATGCGCTGATGGGGCTGAACGGCTCGGGCAAGAGCACGCTGGCGGCCATTCTCGCCGGACGCGACGGGTATGAAGTGACGGCGGGCACGGTGAAATACCTGGGCGCGGAGTTGTTTGACCTGGATCCCGAGGAGCGCGCGCGGGCCGGCCTGTTTCTGGCGTTCCAATATCCGGTGGAAATTCCCGGGGTCAACAGCACCTATTTCCTCAAGGCCGCCCTCAACGCCATCCGCAAATCCAAGGGCCAGCAGGAGCTGGACGCCATCGAGTTCCTGGCCCTGGTGAAGGAGAAGATCAAGTTGCTGGACCTCAACGAGGACCTGCTCAAGCGTTCGGTGAACGAGGGTTTTTCCGGCGGCGAGAAAAAGCGCGCCGAGATCTTCCAGATGGCCATTCTCGAGCCGCGGCTGGCGATTCTGGATGAAACCGACTCGGGCCTGGACATCGATGCGTTGAAGGTGGTGGCCAGCGGCGTCAACAAGCTCAAACGGCCGGATTCGGCCCAACTGCTGATCACGCATTACCAGCGCCTGCTGGACTATATCATCCCGGATTTTGTGCACGTCATGGCCGATGGCCGGATCGTGAAGTCGGGCGACAAGAGCCTGGCTTTGGAACTGGAATCCAAAGGTTACGACTGGCTTCTCAAACACGCTTGATTAGACTGCCTGCATGAAACTGACGGAAGAACAACGGCAGCAGGTGGCCGCTTGGATTGCCCAAGGCGCCAAGCTGGGCGAAATTCAATCCCGGCTCGCTGCGGAATTTAAAATCAATTTGACGTACATGGACACCCGTTTTCTGGTGGATGACCTGAAGCTGGTGCCCAAGGACCCCGAGCGCCCCAAAACGCCCGAACTGCCACCGGCCGACAAGGCAGCGCCGGCTGCGACCGCCGCGCCAGCCGCGACGACCGCGAATATCGATGAGGTGCTGCCGCCGGAAACGCCGTTGCCGCCGGGCGGCAGCAAGGTCTCCGTGACCGTGGACCAAATCACCCGAGCGGGCGCCATCGTGAGCGGCAAAGTGACGTTCAGCGACGGCCAGACAGGAGATTGGTATCTCGATCAGATGGGCCGGCTCGGCGTGGCCCCCAAGCAGCAGGGCTACAAGCCCAACGCGGCGGACGTGCAGGATTTCCAGATGGCCTTGCAGCAGGAAATGGCCAAGCTGGGTTATTGAGCGTCTCCCGGCGCGCCGCCGCCGGCCGGGGGAAAAGTGAATGGCAGACCGATGAAAAACATCCTTTCAGCATTGCTAGGCGCGGGACTGGTTGCCGTGGCGGCCTGTTCCAAATCCGGACCGGGTCCGGCAGCCGCAGTCATCAGCGTCTCGGTGGGGAATCCGTCCGGCACCGGGACCGGCATGGGCGACCTGGTGACAACCTCCTTTACGTCGTTTGCTTTCGCGCAACACGCAGATGAAGCGCTGGGGCTGGCCAAGCAATGGGGTCTACCCGTGAAAGACGCGGACCAGAAGATTCGCGCCGCCCTGTCGGTGCGGCCGGGCGAAAAACCGGACCAGTTCATTATCGAGGCTCCGGGCCTGGAGCATGACGTGGCGGTGAAGGTCGTTAACGAGCTGTGCACCTACTACAGTTCCCTGCACCCCTCGATCACGTTGGCGGACGGCAAGTCGGCGGTATTGCATGCCTCGGTCGTGACGCCGGCCAAATGACGCGGACGCTTCGCCTTGCCGGGGCCTTTCCCACTTGGCACATTGATGGGGAATGCGTGAAAAGCTCCGTGCCTGGATGGAATCCCTGGAAACCTTCGTTCTCGAAGTCATTTTCGAGGAACGCCATGATTTCAAAGCCCGGGTGGTGCGGGCTCTTTTGTTTGGACTTTCGAAGGTTTTCGAGGGACTCGTCAAGATCCGGCGCTGGCTCTACGATTTCCGCATTCTGCGCGACAAGACGCTGGGCATCCAAGTGATTGCCGTGGGCAACCTGACGGTGGGCGGCACGGGCAAGACGCCGGTGGTGGAACGGTTTGCCCGGGAACTGCGCGACGCCGGGCGGACGGTGGCCATTCTCTCCCGCGGCTACCGGTCCCGGCCGATGCCGCTGCACCAAAAACTCACCAACAAGCTCCTGCTGCGCGAAGACAAGACCCCGCCGCGCGTCGTTTCCGACGGCAAATCCCTGCTGCTGGATTCCGAGACGGCAGGCGACGAACCGTACATGCTGGCCTCCAATCTCAAGGACGTGGTGGTGCTGGTGGACAAGGACCGTGTGAAGAGCGGGCGGTACGCGATCGAAAAGTTCGGGTGCGACCTGCTGCTGCTGGACGACGGGTTCCAATACTGGGATTTGCGGGGCCGGCGGCACGATGTGGTTTTGATCGATCGCCAGCAGCCGTTTGGCAACGAGCATCTGCTGCCGCGGGGCACCCTGCGCGAGCCGCCTTCGCACCTGGCCCGCGCCCACACCATTTTCATCACCAAGAGCGACGGCAACACCAAGGCCCTGCGCGAACGCATCGCCGGCCTGAACCCCACGGCGGCCATCATCGAGTGCGTGCATGAACCGATGTATTTTGAGGATGTGTTCACCGGCGAGCGGCGGGGCCTCGATTTGCTCAAGGGCAAGAAGGTCGCTTCCCTGAGCGGCATCGCCCAGCCCGAAAGCTTTGAGCAAAGCCTGGTCAAACTGGGCGGCGAACTGGTCTATACCAAGCGCTTTGCGGACCATCACCGGTTTACGCAGCAGGAAATCCTCAACGCCCTCAACCGCGCCAAGAAACGGCAGGCGGATATCATCGTCACCACGCAGAAGGATGCCGTGCGTTTCCCCAAGATCGACCGCCGGGATCTGCCGTTTTATTTCATGCGGGTGGAGATCAAGATTGTCGCCGGGGCCAACGATTTTCAGGATTGTGTGCGCAAGATTTGTTTCAAATGAAAACCGCTGTGCAGTTGCTGGACGAGGCACCGCACCCGCAAAGGGCCGGCGCCGCCATTGATAGCTTATGGACCCACTGATTTACGCCCTGGCGAGCGGAGTGATCAGGCTGATCCAGGCGCTGCCGCTGGCGTGGGTCGCCCGGCTGGGCCGCGCGCTGGGCGCGCTGGCCTTTGTCCTGAGCGCCCGCTACCGGCGCGTGGCCGTGGAAAATCTCACCGCCTGCTTCGGCCGCGAAAAATCGGCTGCGGAAATCCGCGCGCTCGCGAAGGAGAACTTCCGGCAGATCGGCGAAAACTACGCGTGCGCCATCAAGACCGCCGCCATGACCGCCGCGGAACTGAAGCCGCACGTGGAGTTTGTGGGCATCGACCGGCTGCCAGCCGCGACCGGCGGCGCGCTGCCGAACGTGACCATCGCCATCGGCCATTTCGGAAATTTTGAGCTGTATGCGCGGTTTCACGATGTGCGGACAGATTACCAATGCGCCACCACCTATCGCGCCCTCAACCAACCGGCCTTGAACCGGCTGATGCAGGCGTTGCGCAAGCGGAGCGGCTGCCTGTATTTCGAGCGCCGAACCGATGGCCCGCTGTTGCGCGCCGCGCTGGGCCGGGGCGGCATCATCCTGGGCCTGTTGGCCGACCAAAGTTCCCGGGGCCTGACCGGGCCGTTTCTGGGCCGCGATTGCAACACGGGCCTGGCGCCGGCGGTGCTGGCATTACGCTACCACACCGAGCTGCACACCGCTTTTTGTTACCGCTTGGCGCCCGCCCACTGGCGCGTGGAACTGGATCGAATAATTGCCACCCATGAAAACGGCCATCCCCGCACCTCCGAGGACATCATGCGCGACGTGAACCGTTCGTTTGAAGTGGCCGTTCGCCGCGACCCGGCCAACTGGTTCTGGGTCCACCGCCGGTGGAAACAATGACCGGCCACGGCGGCGCAAGCGCGGCTGATCGTACTTAGCAATGGAAACAACGCCTGCTCATTCCCAGCGGTGCCGGAGCGAAACCGGGGCGGGCCTCCGTCTCCTGGTGCGCGGCACCAACTGGCTGGGGGACGCCGTGATGACTACGCCGGCGCTGCTGCGCTTGCGGGAGAAATTCCCGGCGGCGCACATCACACTGCTGGCGCCCGAAAAACTGGCGGACCTGTGGCTGGCGCACCCCGCCGTGGACGAAGTCATCCGCTTCGGCGCCGGCGAGGGCCTGTGGGCTGTGGCTCGCCGGCTGCGGCCGGTCCAGGCTGAGGCGGCCCTGGTGCTGCCCAATTCACCGCGCTCGGCCTTGGAGGTTTTTCTGGCGCGCATTCCCCAACGCATCGGTTATGCGCGTCCGTGGCGGAACTTTTTCCTCACGCAGATGGTGCCGCCGCGGCCGGGATCGGTAACAATGCACAAGCGGTCCGTGGCGGAAATCCAGCAACTCACGGCCGATACGGGTGGGGTGCCAGGGCCGGCGCGCCGGGTTATTCCGGGGAGCGCGCATCAAATTCACGAGTATCTGCATTTGGCGGCCGCGCTGGGGGCCAGCCCGGAACCGCTGGCCCCGCAGTTGTTCGTGACGCCGCCGGAAATGGAAGCCGCCCGCCGAAAATTCGGGTTGAACCCCGCCGCGGGGCCGCTGCTGGGCCTGAATCCCGGCGCCGAATACGGTCCCGCCAAGCGCTGGCCGGCGGAGCGGTTCCTCGCCGCCGCGCAAGCCATCCGGCAACGGACGAACTGCACGTGGGTGCTGCTGGGGGGCAAGAGCGACCAAGCCATTACGGGTCAAATCCAGGCCGGCCTCGGCGGTCAGACCCTGAACCTGGCCGGCCAGACAAACCTGCGCGAATTGATGGCGGTGCTGAAGCTTTGCCGCGTGCTACTGACGAATGACACCGGTCCCATGCACGTGGCCGCGGCGTTGGGCACGCCGGTGGTGGTGCCTTTTGGCAGCACGTCACCCGAACTGACCGGGCCCGGCTTGCCCGGTGACCCGCGGCACCGGCTGCTGAGATCGGACACGCCCTGTGCCCCGTGTTTTCTTCGAGTTTGTCCCATCGATTTCCGTTGTCTGCAGGGCCTGGCCGTGGAACGGGTCGTGGCGGCCGTCTTGGCCTCGATGGCGGATTGACCGCAGGCCGATCCGGGGGCGGATTTTTCAGCGACGACGGGTGATTTTCAAGCCCAGCCACAAGAACAGCAGGCCAACGGCGCCGCCGCAGGTGTCAATCATCACATCGGAAACCAGCGGTGTGCGGTTGGGCACAAAAATCTGGTGAAACTCGTCGCTGGCAGCGTAGGCAAACACGATGCTGAGGGCCAACCCCGCCTCGGCCCAATTCCACGGGCGTGATTCGTGCCGATAAGGTTTGTGAATGGCCCGCCAGAGCAGCCAGGCGAGGATGGCGTACTCGGTGAGATGGCAGGTCTTGCGGAAAACGTGGTGGAGGTCGGCCACGGCGCCGGGCGACAGGTGCGGAAAGAGCCAGTGCACCATCGGCTCAAACAACATCGACGAATGCGCGAAGGATTGTTTATCCGCCGAGGCGGAAAAAACAAGCCCCATCCAGACCCCCACCGGGAGCCAGTAGCGGAGGAACATGGCGACCCGACCCGGGAGGTTGGTTGGTACCGTTGACGATTGCATGGCGCGACGTTTTAGGGGATTTGACTGTGAAAGTCCACTGGGATTCAACCGACTTGCATTTTTGAATTTTATTTTTCCCAGCGGCTGCGTTAAGGTTGAGCCATCAAAAGCGGGACCACCATAAAGTTCTGGGGAGTGCGCGGTTCCATCCCCACGCCTGGCCGTGGGACGGTGCGTTATGGGGGCAATACTTCCTGCGTGGAAGTCCGAATCGATGACGACATCATCATACTGGATGGGGGCACCGGTCTGCGGTTGCTGGGGCGCTCATTGCTGGCTGAATTTGGCGGCAAGCCGCTGAACCTGACGCTGCTGATTTCGCACACCCATTGGGACCATATCCAGGGTCTGCCCTTTTTTGCGCCTTTGTATGATGCCCGCTGCCGACTGCGGATTCTGGGCGGGGAAGGGGCGCGCAAGGGCTTGGTGGAGGCGCTGACGGGACAGATGGAGGGCACCTATTTCCCGGTGCCGTTTTCCAAGCTGCCCAGCAACATCGAAATCGAGGAATTGCGCGAGTTCAACTTCGCCCTGGGCAGCACCCTGGTCAGCGCGCAACGCGCCAATCATCCGGGCTTCTGCGTGGGGTACCGGCTGTTCTCGCCGGACGGCTTGATCTGCTTTTTTCCGGATACGGAACCGCGTCCGGGCGGCGATGACCGGGAGATGATCGATTTTATCCGCGATGCGGACGTGCTGATTCTGGATTCCCAATTTGACCGCCAAGAGTACAGCCGGCATACCGGCTGGGGGCACGGCTGTGTGGAGGACTCGGTATCGCTCGCCCTGAAGGCCGGGGTGAAGCGGTTGCTGCTGTTTCACCATGACCCCAACCATGACGATCGGACGATTGACCGTTTCGTGCGGCACGCCCGGGCGCTGGTCAAGCGGCAGGGGGGCACGCTGAAAGTGGATGCGGCGCGTGAAGGCCTGACCATACAGCTTAAAGGCCGACGCGCGCCGTGACCGCACCTTGATCGCGCAAGATTCCTCTCGCGCGATCACGGGCGGCATGGAGACGGCGCGCATCCTTGCTCGCCGTTCGCTTGGCAGCGCGTGGGGGAAGTCACGCCGTGGCATCCAGGAGGTTAGTCCGGGACCGCTTCCGGGCAGAATTCGACTGACTGGTGCTGGTGCTCGAGTTGTCGCCGTTGGTGGTTTGGTCGCTGGTTGCGCTGGTTGAATCTGCGGAGTGCGCTGAGCCCGACCCCTTCTGTTTTTGGGCGTTCTTGGTTTGTTCCTGCTGGATTTCCTCCTGCACCTGTTCGATTTCCGTCTCAAGTTGTTGCACTCTTTGAGTCTTGGTCTGGCTGCTGTCGGTCTTGCTGTTGTTTTCGTCTTTGACCTCCTGCTCCAGCGTTTGCAGTTGTTTTTGCAATTGAGCCAGTTTGCTGTCGCCGCTGCTGCTGCCTGTGCTAGCAGTACTGCCAGTGCTGTTAGTGGACGTGCTGGTCGAACTCGAACTCGAACTCGAATTTGAACCGGAGGTCGAGGATGTTTTGGGAGTATTCGAGACGGTGCTTTGGGTCGTGGTGGCTACCGAGGAAACGGATGAAATGTTCATAAGTTAGGATGAATTAAATGTTGAGGTTGTGAATTAGGCTAAAATACTGATGGCGGAACTGGAGTCGGAGGTGACCGTGCCGTCCCCCGAGTACGTGGAGAAGGTCGGTTTTGGTTGCGGATTGTCGGCCAGATATTGCTTCAGGTTGCTGAGCACGCTCGTGGCCGTCGAGGTATCACCGGAACTGACCGCACTTTGCAACGAGCTGAGCAAGTCCGAGAAAGTGCTCGTGCTGCTCGTGCTTGAACTATCCCCGCTCGACGAAGTCGAGGTGCTCGTCGCGGTCGAGTCCGCACTCGAGTCCGACGTGCCCGTCGAATTCGAATCCGAGGAATCCGACGAATTTGACGTGTGGCGAATGATATCCGAGACGATGCTCTCGGCCGTGGTGGTATCACCGGATTGCAAGGCGCTGCTCAGCGAGCTGAGCGCCGATTGCAGCGGATTGGTGGAACTGCTGGTGGTGGTGGAACTGCTGTCACTCATGGAGCTGCTGGAACTCGCATCCGCCGGCTCGGGCGGCTGATTGGCAGCCATGTAGCTTTGGATGTTTGACAGGAGGCTCTCCGCAGTCGAGGTGTCGCCCGAGGAGAGGGCGCTCTGCAGCGATTTCAGGTCATCGCCAAGTTTATCGCCGTTGCTGGAACTGCTGGAGTTATCCGTACTATCAGTGCTATCAGTAGACGTGCTGCTCGAACCGGCACTCGTACTGGAGGACGATCTGGGAGCGTGGGACATGATGTTCGAGAGGATGCCCTTGGCCGTGGTGGTATCGCCAGATTTCAGGGCGTTTTCGAGGGAATTCAGGGCTTGGGACAGCGGATTGGAGTCATCCGTGTCACTGGTGGTGGAGGTGGTGGACACGGTCGAGGTGGAGCTGGTCGACGAGGTGCCGGTGGAGGTGGAGCTGCCGGATTCCAGCAGGCTGTAATAATAATCCGAGGAGTTGAGGTTGGATATAGTCATGGTATCTACATGGTTGTTCAACGGCCGTAACGTGGTGGTGCCACGATACGGTATCCGTGCGTTATCGCCGGTTTTCACCGGCCTGTTGAGCAACGCCTGCACGCGGCCCAATCAGGGCCGTCCACTCCTGCTGGATGCATCGGAAGGTCCGGGGGAAACTTAAGCAAAAAATTCTCAGCCGCACCGGCGAGGGAAAAAGCGGGACAAGGGAACGTGAATAAGACTTGTCCTTACCCAAGGCAAGCATCGTCCGCAGTTTTAGGAATGGACTGTGCAGGCAATGCCCGTTGAGCGGACTGAGACACATTCCCGAGCCCCGCTTACCGGTATTCCATCAGGAGTGCCAGCCGGATACGAGCAGGATGGGACGAACGGAACGATAGGTGGGACGAACCGGGCTGGCGGGGGGATGAATATTTTTCCACCAATTTGCCCACGACTTTTCGGCCGTTTTGACTATCTTTAATCAAGTTTGAACGACCAACCTCAAACCTCCGTCCTGCGACGCGGGCTGTATTACGGTCTGGCCACGGTGATGATCTGGCTGGTTTTTTTTGCGCTCATCAGCGTGTTGCCGGCCCTCGACGGCATGTTTAGCTACGGGGAGAACTTTCGCATGACGGTCAATCGTTGGTTTCCGTGGGTGGTGTTATCGCCCGTGGTTTTCTGGTTCACCTGGCGGTATCCGATCGAGTGGCGGCGCTGGCGCTGGCGGCTGCTGGCGCATGTGGCGGCCGCCGCCGTGTTTGTGCTGGCCAGCGCGTGGCTCAGCCAGTTTGCCGTTACGGGGGAGCGGCCGTTCGACCGTCTCGACACGCAGGGGGATTTTGAAAATCAGCCGCCGCCATTCGAGGGGTCTGATCGCATCCAGGGCGGCCCCTTTCTCCCGCCGCAATTTGATCGGAACCGGATGACGGAGGGACCGGGGTGGGGGCGCAGGGGACGGCGCCAGCCGCCGATCTTTATGCGCGCCGGATTCAACCTGCCGATTTACCTGACCCTGGTGAGCCTGTGCCACGCTTTTTTTTATTTTCGCCGCACACAACAACGGGACCGCCGGGCCCTGGAACTGGAGACCCAGTTGGGCCAGGCGCGGTTGCAATCGCTGCGCATGCAACTTCAGCCGCATTTCCTGTTCAATACGCTCAACGCCATCTCCACGCTGGTGCAAACTAATCCGCAGGCGGCCCAGGAGATGATCGCCAACCTGGGCCAGATGCTCCGTTTTTCGCTGGATAGCGCGCCGGATCCCGAAGTGCCGCTGGAGCAGGAATTGAAATTCCTGGATTGCTATCTCGAAATCGCGCAGATGCGCTTTGGCGACCGACTGGAAGTGAGGTTTGAGGTGGCGCCGGACACCGCCGAGGCCCTGGTGCCCACCCTCATCTTGCAACCGCTGGTGGAAAACGCCGTGCGCCACGGCATCGAGCCCGGTACGGCCCGGGGCACCATTGAGATCGGCGTGCGCCGCGCCGGCGAGACGCTCTTTATTTCGATCCGGGACACCGGCGTGGGACTGGGTGAAGAACCGACATCCGTCGGCACCCAGAATGGCATCGGCATTGCGAATACGCGGGCGCGCCTCGAGAGCCTGTATCCCGGCCAGCATCATTTCGTGGTGCGCAACTCGGCGGCCGGCGGCTGTGTGGCGGAACTCGAATTCCCGTACCACACGGAAGCGCTCGCCGGTGCCGGCGAGACGCCGGTGCCGGCCCCGGAAAGCCTGCCCTCATGAATTTGCGCGCGCTCATTGTGGACGACGAACCGCTGGCCCGGCAGGGCATCCGGTTGCTGTTGCGCGAGGAAGCGGACATCGAGGTGGTGGAAGAATGCGCCAACGGGGCCGATGCGCTCGCGGCCATCGAGCGCCATCAGCCCGCCCTGATGTTCCTCGATGTCCAGATGCCCAAATTGGACGGCTTCGCGCTCCTGGCCGCCGTGCCCGCCCATCAGATGCCGGTGGTGGTCTTCGTCACGGCGTATGACCGGCACGCGCTGAAGGCCTTCGAAATGAGCGCCACGGATTATCTGCTCAAGCCCATCAAGCCCGCCCGTTTTCGGGAAGCCGTCGAGCGTGCGCGGGAGCGCGCCCGGTCACGCGACCTGGAGACCATCAACGAACGGTTGCAGGTCTTGCTCACCGAAGCCCGCTCCCAGTCCGCCTATCCCAGTCACTTCTCCGTGAAGGCCGGCGCCAAGACCATTTTTGTGCGGGTCAGCGAGGTCGAGTATGTGGAGGCGGCGGCCAACTACGTGATTTTGCACGTCGGCTCGCAAAGCCACATTCTGCGTGAAACCCTGACCAAATTGGAAAGCCGGCTTCCGCCCAAGAACTTCCTGCGCATCCACCGCTCCATGATCGTCAACCTGGAATTCGTGGCCAGCGTGAAGCCGATGCCTTCGGGCGAACACTTCGTGGCACTCAAGGGCGGCAAGGAATTGCCCCTGACCAAGGGGGTGCGCGAAATTCAGCAGCGGTTGGAGTACCTCTAAACCGGGCGTTCGTTCCGGTTCACGGGAGGGCCATCCCGTTTTTCCCCGCTTCCGTCCCCTGCCCGGCAACTCCGGGCCGGGACCGGTGTGTTATGGACAGATGTTGTTATGAGACTTATCCAGGAAGATGCGGCGATCCCGTTGGAGATCGTGATTATTTATGACCATGTGGCCGCCGGCAAGTACGCCAAGGAATGTTGTGATCGGTTGCAGTGGCGGCTCGGCCCTGAGTATGAGTTGCGGATCAATCCCTGGAACGTGGCCGTGTTGCGGATGCCGGACTTGGCAGCGGCGGTGATCCAGGAAACCCGCCGCGCCGATTTGCTGATCGTGGCCGTGAATGGGGAGCAGTCCCTGCCGCCGCCGGTCCGGAGTTGGATCAGCCGCAGCCTGCGCGCCACCCGGGCCACCGGCGGCGCCATCGTGGCGCAACTCCACGATATTCTCTGCATGGGGGAGGAACTGGCACCGGCCTACCACGAGTTGAAGCGGATCGCCCTGGAAGCGCGCGGCGGTTTCTTTTCGGCCGTGGTGGAACCGGCGGAGAACGAACTCGAACGCCGCATTTACGAAATTCACGAGCATTCCTGCATGCGCACCGCCGCGCTGGAGACCCTTTCCCAACCGGTGAAATCCTGAAACGCCTCCACCGAGCCACCACCCCTCATGAATCTGCATCACCCTGAACCTTTCGGCCGCCCGCGTCCGGCGCCGCGGCCATTCCGCCGGGACTGGTCGCCGGTGCGCGCCCGACCCTGGGCGCTGAAACGGGATCCTGAGCCAGCCGCTACCCAATCATACGCCCCGCAACGAACGGCCGCTCCCTCACGCCTCGCTCAATGCTCCAACGGCCGCAACACCCGCACGTCACAGCGGCCGAGGACGGCCGCTGGCCGATCCGCCGGCGGCCGGCCAGCGGTATTCGCGGCGGGAATTGGCGCCAAACCAAACCCGATTCGTACCGTTCTTCCGCCGATTGATCCCATTTCAAAAGGCAAAACCGCTTTTTCGTTGTTTCTTATACCGGAAGCTCGTTCGTCAGCTTCACCAGAGATGATGCGTCGTTTGCCGTTTGATTTGCTTTGTCCACGGCGCCGGTTGGCGAACCTGTGTTCCGGCCACCGCGGACAGTTCGGCACTCGCAGCAGGCAATTTCCGCCGGGATTATGGGTTGGGCCAGTGAACGGCCCTGTAGGCCAGTTTCCCGGCGGCTTCCACGGACTGGTCTGCACTTCTGACCGTGCCGCCCGGGCGCGGCTAAGTTCACACCGGGCATTTCTCTTTTCTCCCCCATCGGGGGAGACAGAAGGGAGCGGCAGACACCACCCGCCGGCGGCCAGCCGGCAGCCAACCAAGTCCTTTGCCAGGGGGCGACGAATTTATTCACCTGTGGACCGTTCGGTCTCCGGCTACCCCGCATGAAAACCAGTAACGAATCCGTGCTGGACGTGCCGGCCCCCCAGCGCCGGACGGGCCAAGCCGCCTCGGTAGCCAGCCCGAAGTCGGCTCCCAGTTGCCATATTCTGTTTGTGGATGACGAGCCGATGATTCGCCGCAATGTGTGGCACGCGCTGACGCGGGCGGGCTATACGGTGGCGCTGGCGGAGGATGGCGAGGTGGCGTGGCGGGCGCTGTCGTCCGAGCCGTTTGATTTGCTGATAACCGATAGCCACATGCCCGGCCTGAGCGGCGAGGAATTGGTGGTCCGCCTCCGCCGACACGGCATGACGCTGCCGGTGATTGTGGCCGCCGCCAGAATCGAGTTTTTTATGCGTCCGGAAAACCGCTATTTGCGAGTGGCCGCCGTGTTGTCCAAGCCGTTTTTTTTTCAGCCCCTGTTCGAGGCCATACGGTGCGCCTTGAACCTCGAGACGCTTGATGCGCAAACCAATCAACCCCCGGTCAAATGATCATGAATCGAAAATGTCTTATTGCGACCCTGTCCTGCCTGTTGGCCGGCACGCTCGTTTCGTTGGACGCGGCCGGCCTGAAGATGCTGCCCGGCCATGTGCCCAATCTGCCGGCCGGGCTGAGCGCCTACGGCACGCTGGACCCCACCAACCAGTTGCGACTGGCCATTGGCCTGTCCTTGCGCGACGAAGCCGGCTTGGACACATATCTGGCGCAGCTCTATGACCCGGCCTCCACGAATTACCAGCATTATCTCACGCCGGAGGAGTTCACCGAGCGCTTTGGCCCCACGGCGGCGGATTACGAGGCGGTCGCGGCCTTCGCCGAGAGCAACCACCTGACGATTACGGCCCGCCAGGGCAACCGGCTCCTGCTGGATGTCATCGGTTCCGCCCCGGACGTGCAGCAGGCGTTTCACGTGACACTGCTCGCGTACCATCATCCCTCCGAATCCCGCGACTTTTTCGCGCCCGACACCGACCCCTCGGTGGATGGACAATTGGCTGTCGCCGATATCAGCGGTTTAAGCAATTACCAGCGTCCCCATCCGCGAACCCGGGTCCACTCGGCCGCCGGCAAAGTCGCCGGCAAGGCCGCTGCCAAAGGCACCGGCTCCGGCTCCGGTGGCACCTATATCGGCAACGACTTTCGGGCGGCCTACGTCCCGGGGACCACGCTGACCGGCGCCGGCCAGACCGTGGGCTTGCTGCAATTCGATGGTTTTTACGCGAGCGATATTACGGCCTATGCCGCCGCTGCCGGCCTGTCCACCGTGCCCCTCCAAACGGTTTTGCTGGATGGTTTTAGCGGCACGCCCACCACCGGCCTCAACAGCGGGAACATTGAGGTCTCCCTGGATATCGAAATGACTCTGTCCATGGCCCCGGGGCTGGCCAAAATCGTCGTTTTTGAAGCCGGTTCCACCGGCAATCCAAACGATCTGCTGAACGCCATGGCGGCCAGCAATTCTGTCAAGCAACTCAGTTGTTCCTGGGGCTGGTCGGGTGGCCCCAGCACCACCACGGATGCCATCTTCAAGGAAATGGCCGCGCAGGGGCAGTCGTTCTTCACTGCCTCCGGGGACAGCGACGCCTTCACCACCGGCGCCAATTCAGCCAACGGGGTGGACAACACCACCCTGAACAACGCGCCCTCCAGCAACCCCTATATTACGGCGGTGGGCGGCACCACCCTCACCACCGCCAGTGCCGGGGGCAGTTGGTCATCGGAAACCGTCTGGAATTGGGGGTATGACCAAAATGCTGGCAGCTACGAGGGCAGCAGCGGCGGCATCAGTTCGTACTATTCACTGCCCACCTGGCAATCCGGCATCAGCATGACCGCCAACGGTGGCTCCACCAGTTACCGGAATATTCCAGACGTGGCCATGGTGGCGGACAATGTGTATGTGGCGTATGGCGACGGGAGCAGCGACACGGTGGGGGGCACCAGTTGCGCGGCCCCGCTGTGGGCGGCCTTTGCCGCCTTGGTCAACCAGCAGGCCATGGCTTCCGGCCATTCCATCGTCGGCTTTATCAACCCGGCGCTCTATGCTTTGGGAAAGGGTTCCCCATATGGCTCCACCTTTCACGACGTGACCGTCGGCAGCAATACTTGGAGCGACAGCACCAGCCTGTTCTATGCAGCCGCCGGTTATGATCTTTGCACCGGCTGGGGCACCCCCGTCGGTCAAAAGTTGATCAACGCCCTCTCAGGAGTGACCAATTGGCTGGGGCTGTTTTCCGGCAGCGGCTTTACCGCCGCCGGCCCGGTGGGCGGCGCGTTCAGCCCGGACGCCACCACGCTCATCCTGACCAATAGCGGCTCCGCGACCCTCGCTTGGTCATTGATCAACACCTCTTCCTGGCTGACGGTTTCCTCCTCCAGCGGTAGCCTGGGTGCCAGCGGCATCGCCTCGCTCTCGGCCAACCTGACGTCGGCCGCTTCGGATCTGGTGCCCGGCCTCTATACGGCTTCGTTGTTCCTCACCAATACGGGCGGCGCGGTCGCGGTGCCCTTCGAGTTGTCCATCGGCCAGTCGCTGATCCAAAACGGCGGCTTTGAGACGGCCAGTTTCGCAGATTGGACCTTCCACGGCGATTCCGTGATCGGCTCGGAAATCTACAATGCGGTGGAAAGCAGTTCCAGCGGCTATACGGTGGCGCATTCCGGAAGGTACGGTGCCTTCTTGGGCGACACCCAGCTAGCTTCCCTGTCCCAGAGTTTTGCCACTGTGCCGGGCCAATATTACTGGATCTCGTTCTGGCTGGATAACCCCAAGAGCGGGACGGTGCAGGATTTCATCGCCAACTGGATCACCGACGACACCACCAATACGCTCTATAGCGTACTGAATCCCGCCGCGTTTTCCTGGATCAACCGGCAGTTTCTCGTCCAGGCCACGAGCACCAACAGCACCCTCGCCTTTGAGGCGGAAAACGACCCCAGCTATTTCGGGTTGGACGACGTTTGGGTCCTGCCCGTGCCCTCGCCGGAGTTCCAGACCCTGGCGCTGGCCGGCAGCAACGTGCAGCTTTCGTGGTATGCGTCCACGGGACTGGTCTATCAGGTGCAATACAAGACCAATTTGCTGCAAGGAAGCTGGCTGAACCTGAATACGGCCTCCAAAGCCACCAACTTTAGCGGTAACTGGCAGGATACCAACGCGCTCAGCACGACGCCTGGCCGCTATTACCGGCTCGGCGTGGCTCCGTAAACAAAGACCAGCGTGCCTGCGGACCAATCCGTGGCCGTCCCCGGCCGCTGAGTTGCGATTCTGGACTAGTCGTCACCCAGCAGACATGCTCCGCAACGAGCGGCCGCCCCACTGCGCTCCGCCCGATTTGCAAACGGCCGCAACACCCGCACGCCTCAGCGCCCGAGACGGGCGCGGACCGGTCCGAGGCCGCTGAAGGGGCGGCGCCGGCAGCGATAAAGGGGGTCGGAAAACGCAATTCCCGCGATTTTTCGGGCCGGCGGCGGCCATTAATGAGCTTGATTCGCCGCTTGACCTTTGCTCCCAAGGGGTTTTAACTGTCCCCGATTAGACGCATTCATGCTCGAGCAATTCAAAAGCCTGTTCTCCAATGACATTGGGATAGAC
>CAYTJG010000124.1:0-16261 GCA_964437865.1 uncultured Bifidobacteriaceae bacterium
ACAACGTTGATTTGTCGCAGGGGGTATTGACTCAGGCTGCCTTGTTGAGTTTAACCGGTTATGCGGGCGAGGCACCGATCAATTCCCAGGGTGCCACGGGTATCAACACCAACATTTTCTGGAATCCGGCCGTCGCTCTGGAGCCCCCGTATGCCGAGTCGTCTTATGTGCCGGGGCTGTCTTTTAACATCAATACTCCTTATTTTTCATTTCTGGCGCTGACGAATTGCCAGTCTTACGCCGCCGTCGATGAGATTGGCACCAACGAGGTGATTTATCGCTACGTCTTTATTGAAAATGACAGCGCCAACGCGCCGGCGCAGGTCTATTTTGATCCCATCGATCGGGAAAACCCCAATTTTGTAGATGATTATATTATTGAGCCTGGAGAGGTGCATGTGCAGTGGACGGAATCTTACCTGGACCCGGCCTCCGGCGCCGCGGTGAACAGCTATTTGTATCTTTCGGACGCTTACCTCTATGGCGCCACCACCAACAATTTTGTTTATAACGGTTTGCCCATTACTCTAGATGTCACGGAATACCCAACGCCGGTGACGATGTTGACCGGTCCGGCGGCGCAAGCGTTCTATGGCGTCACGCCGGACGCTTCCATGACCAACAATTATGCAGCCTTTGTTGGCACATTGACCGCGGCCACTGCGAGCACCAACATCACCTATTCCAATCCGCATGGCGCGGTCACGAATGTCCCCGGCCAGGTGCATATCTCTGCGAGCAAGCAGTTGAATCTGGCCTTTAGCAGAATCTCCGGGCTGAATTATTTGAACCTGAATTGCACGAATCAATTCAACGGCAGTCCGGGCGCGTACATCGCCGCGCCCTATTCCGACATTTCCCTCGGGGTGACCAATGGTTTTCTGACGATCAGCAATGTGCTGGTGGCCAATCTCCCCAGTTGGGGCGGCCCCATCAGCGCCTGGAGCTGCGTTTGGGATGATTATACGACGACCCCGGGCGTCACCAATGAATTCCGCGTGTTGATCGTCAGTAGTGATTTGAGCTCCACCGCCCTGCCGTGGATCCAAAACCTCTATTTGCATGGCACCAACACCTTGAGCGTGAGTGACCACCTGAATGTCTATGGTTCGTTCTATAGCGATGCCAAAGTGTTGGTGCTGCAAACGAACCAAGCCGGGCAGGGCGCGACGTCACTCGACGGCGAAATCAACTATATCAACAACAGTATCAACTCCGGCGCGTTTAACGCGAACAGCGGCAGCGGGGTTCAGCAGATGCCCAATCTTCTCTGGGTGACCAATTACGGAATGCTCCAGGTGCCCAATAGTGCAACGTTCGGCAGCGCCTCCACTCCGTCGTTCGTGCTGTCAGCGGGTTTGGCGCCAGTCACGAACTTCACCTCGTTCAATAATCATAGTTTGGTGTCTGATCAGGGCACGACGATCTGGACCGGTTACTTTGAGAATGACGGCACGATTAACAATGGCGGCGGCAGCTTTGCCCTGCACACGGGCTTGGCCTTTTTGACCAATGGCAGCCTCCAGGCCGGCGCCGATGTGCTCCTCACCGCCACCAATAATGTCGGTCCGGGCGGAAATACCCTGGTGATCAGCAACGAGTTGATTGTGGCGGGCGACAAGCTCACGCTGTGGACCACGAACCTGTCCGGCGATACGCCGACCAATCGCAACATCTTCTCCGTGGGTGCCAGCAGTGGTGGCGGCGCAGGCGACAGCGGTTTCAATACCTACGTGAAGCCCATTGTGGGCAATCTCTTGGGTGCCACCGTTACCAACATTGCGCCCTACAAAAAGACGATTTACAACGTTTGGGCGGGTCACGACTTCGGGTTGTCACCGGCCGGTTACACCAACAACCTGGCCATCGGCCACTTGGTTTTGCAGTCTTTCACCACCAACCAGACGGGGCCGATCGCGTTTGCCTTTAACGGTCCCGATGCCACCAACGCCTACGCTCTATACGTCGATTTGTTGGAATTGAAGGGCGGCGCTGCGGGCGGCGACTTGACCAATAACTATAATTTCCCCTGGCTGAGCATTGGAACCAACCTCACGATTTACTACGCTCAGGCGTTGGAAAACGGCAAGTCGGTGGCCGAGGCCATTGATGGCCAAAGCCGCTTGGGCGCCAACAATGGCCGTTTGCGCTGGGTCTATTCCTACGCCGGCTACAACAGCTCCACGAACCTCTACTACACGAACACGGATGGCACGATTACCACCAATACCGTGAATACGGCCTTGGCCGAAAGTGCGCATATTGACTCGGATAGCGATGGCATCCCCAACGGCTCCGACCCGACCCCGTTCTTCGAGAACTCGGAGTTGCACTTCATGGCCGCGTTGACCAATCGCCCGCCGCAATCCGTCCGGGTGCAGTGGACGACCATACCTAATGCCACAAATATTGTTTATTACTCCACGAACCTTTTTGCGACGAACTGGACGCAGTTCACCAACTACACCAATTGGTTCTTTGGCAACAGCGCGGCTTGGCCCAATGCGCCCATTTCACCGCAGGTCTACATCAATGACCCGAATCTCGGAGATAACACCCAGCAGACGAACGTCTGGCTGTTCGATACGATTACCAATGTTCCGCATTATTACAAAGTGGTCGTCTTGCCGGCGTTGGATTTTACACCCTAAGCGGGTGGTGCCGCCCCCGGGGGCCGGAATTGATGGCGGGTCCAAATCATCGGTGGCTCGCCGCGTCTCCCGGTGTCGGGGTTGAGCCACCCCGGTGAGTTCGGCGGGCCGGCCGGGCAAAAGGGCGGTCGGCGGAATTGGCGAATTCAAAGTGAGCAGGTTCTTTGGTTGATCGATTTGAGCTTTGATAAAATTTTATCAGATCGGTGGTGTCCAGAATTTTTTTTGATGATGAACTTAAATCCGCACGGCTCGTTCGGGCGGAACGAATGGAGAAATGTTGTGAAAATAAAGATCAGTAACCCCGTGGCCCGCAAGCGGACGGTCGCTTCCCGGACAATCTGGCTGAAACTGTCGTTGCTGCTGTTGGCCGTTGGTTTGGCCTCCACCGGCAGGACGCAGACGAGTTTCGGCAGTGCGGAGGTGATTTCCGGCGAGTGGGGCTCCATCACGAACGACAATACCGGGGTGGTTCCGGATCAAGGAGCGCCCAACAATGCGGGCGTTGCCGCCAACGCCCCCCTTTGGTACCAATGGACGGCGCCGTACGACGGCGTGGTGGAGATGGATACGATCGGCAGCGGCATTTTGGTTACCAACCCGGTTCCCTATGGCCTGGACACCAATGGCGCTGAGATTTACGCCACCAACGTGACCATGGAGACGCTGGACACCGTCATGGGCGTCTATATTGGCAGCACGCTGGCCACGCTTAACCAAGTGGCCGCCAACGACGATATTTTCCCGATCCACAAAACAACCATTTCGGGTTCCTCATTTTTCTCCGAAGGATTTGTTGGCTTGATCACCGAGGGTGGTAGTGCCGATCAGATTGGGTTGGTGGGTTCCCCTGAAAGCGAATATTATTCACCATTCTATGGTCCCAGCGGTTTGAGGTTCAATGCGGTGGGCGGCCAGACTTATTATATCGCGGTGGACACGAAAGCCAGTAGTGGCACCGGCCCGCTCCGGCTGAGCTGGGCCTATAGCTCTTCTGGGGTTTTCCGATTTGCCTCCGAAAGTATGGACTATTACTCCGGCAGTCTGCTTTACGAAACCGCCGAGACGGAATCGGAGTCGATCTCGGGGCCGGACGGCTCGGGTAATTCTACTTTGCTGACCTATTATAGTTATAATGCCCCCGGCGTGCTGGTGACGGTCACGCGGGTCGGCGGCTCCTCGGGTCGGGCGATGGTGAATTACCAGACCTTTGATGGGACGAATCTGCTGATCGGGCCAAATGATCTTCCGGGTCTGAGCACGACGACCTTTAGTACGACGTTTATAACGAACTACGTTCCGAGCGATTGTGAAAGCAACATGTTCGTGACCCCGAACTTTACCTACAGCCTCGCCGCTTATTCGCCGATGAGCGGCACCCTGGTATTCGATGACCATGAGATGAGCAAGACCATTCTCATCCCGATCATTGATAAGGGGGGATTTGTTGCCGGAGATCAGACGAACCGTGTTTTTGGCATCAAATTGATCGATGACGGCGGCGTGACCAGTCCGATGCTCGATCCCAATGAGTCTTCCGACGTATCCCAGCCGCGCGTGGACCCAACCTTTGGCACGGCCATGATCCGGGTGCTGGATTCCAATGCCGACCCGTATGGTCCGGACCTGGTCCCGGATGTGGTGACGAACTTCACCTTTACGGAAGGCACTAACTCGACCTGCACCACGAACTATACGTATTTTACGAACTATGTGGTGGCCATGTTTCCGACCAACCCGATCTTCAATTTCGAGAAAGCCAACTACCGCGTGCCGGAGGATGTAAATGGCACGAATAGTCCTTGGACGCAAGTGACCCTGTGGGTCAAGCGGTCTGGCACCAACACCGCCGGTGCCACGCTGAATTACCGTGTCAATAATCTTCTTGGCAGTGATTCTGAGCCGGATGAGGAGATGAACAATCTATTCCCACTTCAGCCAGGATCGGACTACGCCGTGCCGAGTCCGGTCACGTGGGGCGACATTCGCGGCACCAGGACGGACTTTGTGATGACTGAGGGAACAATCACGTTTGCGGCCCTGCCTTCGTCCGGCACTCCTTATCGCTATCAGCCGATTACCTTCACCGTTACCAACGACACTTTGACGAAGTTCAACAAGGACTTCAAGGTGACAATCTACGAGGAAATAAACGGTGTCCCCAATCTGGTGGGCATGATCAATCAGGCGACGGTTACCATTTTGTTCAACGATGAAAATCCGCCGGCGGGTTCGGTGGATGAATTCTATAATGCGGATTTTAACAGCGAGATGGCGACCTACTCGAGCAAAGTCCCCGTCACCGTGCCGCGGGATGATCCCAATCCCGGCGTGGGTCTCTTCGGTGAAGTTTACGCCATGTCGATGCTGACCAATGACGAATGCTTCATCGGCGGCGACTTTCAATCCTATAACGGCGTACCCCAAAGTTGCGTGGCGTTGGTGAATACCAATGGCCAGCTCGACACAACGTTCGACCCAGGCTCCGGCGCCAATGGTGCCGTCGATGTCGTATCGGCCTACGGGGATCAGTTTTACTTGGGGGGCAGTTTTACGTCCTACAATGGCGTGGGGGTGGGCGGTATTGCTCGGGTAAATGCCGATGGCTCACTGGATACGTCTTTTAATCCTGGTACGGGGGCGGATGGGGCGGTCCGGGCGGCGGTGATCTTGACCAACGGTGAGGTCTTGATTGGCGGTGATTTTACGCACATTGGTACCGCAGCCTGTAGTTATCTTGCCCTGCTGGGAACCGACGGTTCTGTCGATACCAGTTTTGCCCCGAGTAATAACATCACCGGGCCGGTTTATTCCCTGGCCTTGTACGCGGGCGGTGACCAGGTACTGGTGGGCGGGAATTTTGGCGTGGTGGGCCAGTCTTATCAGAATATTACCCGCTTGAATATCAACGGCTCGGTGGATGGCACTTTCAAACCCGGCACCGGCGCGGATGGCCTGGTGTATTGTTTGACCACGCAGATGGAGGGGCAGATCCTGGTGGGGGGCGAATTCACCCACTTTAACGGCGTCTCGATGAATCATTTCGCCCGACTCCTCTCCAATGGCAGCCTCGATTCGACCAACTTTTTCATCGGCACTGGGGCCGACTCCCCGGTCTTCTGTATCCAGCCGATGATCGTAACCACCTCCACCAACTATTACACGAACGACGTGGTGGTCGGCGGTGTCACGAATATCGTCGTCACGACGAACTTCACCTACGCAACCGGCGGAATCTATCTGGGCGGCTCCTTTTCCACCATCAATGGCACGCATCGTCTGGGTTTTGCCCGGGTGTATACGAACGGAACCGTCGATACGACTTTCATGGATACGGCCTACAACCAATTTGCCGGACTTAAGAAGATCTATGCCGGCGACACGCCGGCCGTGCTGGCAACGGCGCTCCAGCCCGACGGCAACATTCTGATTGGCGGGTCATTCAATCAGGTTGGCGGTGGGCAGGCCAATACGAACGTTTCCGGGACTTTGGACGCCGAGTTGTCGGCGGTGCTGGGGGAGGATATTGTATCCAGCTTTGGTGATCCGAACCTCTGGGTGGAGCCCAAGACCCGTGATGGCGTGCGCAACCGCAGCGGCTTGGCGCGGTTGATTGGCGGTGCCACGCCCGGCCCTGGCAACATCGGCCTTTCGGCCAGAACCTTCTCCGCCAATAAGAGCCAATCGTCTCTGGCGGTCTCCTTGTTGCGGACCAACGGCATCCTGGGTCCCATCTCGGCCAATTTTTCAGTCGTGGCCGGCGCCGCCCAAAGCGGCAAGGATTTTTCCTACGACAGTTCCGAGCCCATCTTCTGGGTGGATTCAGAGTTCCTGACCCACGAATCACGGGACCGCGGTGATGGCCTTTCCGGCTTGAGCGGGTTCTTGGTCGATCCATTTGGCTTATATCTGCCGCTGGCCGATGCCCCGGTTAACGACGAGTCGGAGGTGACGGTCAGTATCGTCAATGACAAGTCAGCCTCCGGCAATCTAGACGCCCAATTTCAACTCGGCAATCCGGGCGGCGACGACACCTTCTACCTGGGTGGCGAGGAGATTCCGCTGGGGGCGGCCCTGGGTATCCCTGCCGCGTCCCTGAACATTGTGGATGACACCTCCTACGCCGGCACGTTCGGCTTCAGTTCCAGCAGTTACGTGGCCACCAATCTGAGCCCCACCATCACCGTCGTGCGCAGCAACGGTTTGTTTGGCGTGGTGACGATGCTGTATTCTGCGACCAATGGCACCGCCCTGGCCGGCACGGACTATGTGGGTCTGACCAACAAGAGTCTGGTTTTCAATCAAGGCCAGACGACGAATACGTTTACCGTCACCGTCAAGAACGATGGTTATATTACGAATGTGGAAAAGACGGTCAATCTGAGGCTCTTCAAGCTTTCCACCACCACTGGTGCCGCGTACGGAATTTCCAATGCCGTGCTGCGCATCATCAACCCGAATTTTCAAGGCTATGTCACCCTCGGTGCCACCAATTACACTGGCGCGGTGAGTGCCGGCGTCTTGAATTTTGTGGTCAACCGCGTGGCTGGCAGCCTGGGTACGATCACCGTGCAGTACGCCACGACCAATGGCACGGCGCTTAGCGGCGTTGACTATATCGGTGCCACGAACACCTTGACTTGGAACAGCGGCGACGTGTCGCCGCGCGTGGTCAGCATCCCCTTGATCAACTTCGGTCTGCTCGGCGCCAACAAGCAGTTTGGCGTCAGTTTGCTGAATCCCACGCTTAATAGCGGCAGCGCGCCGTCCTTGTTTGGCCTGATTACGAATGCCACCCTGGTCATCACGAACGATAACAGTGCCGGGACATTGCAGTTTGCCTCGCCGAGCTACCGGGTCAATGAGGTTGGGGGGTACGCGACCGTTTCGGTGCTCCGCACCGGCGGAACGGTGGGGGCGATTTCGGCCACCTTCGCCACGACCAATGGCACCGCCCTCCAAGGCACGAATTATGTGGGGACCAACGGCACGATCACGCTGGCGGCCGGACAAAGCAGTGGCAGTTTCAATGTGGCGATTCTAAACGATGGATTGGTGGATCCCGCGCCCGCAAATTTCTATTTTAACGTCTTATTGAGCGGGGCCAGCACCAGCGGGGTGACCAACACGGCGGTGCACATCGTGGATGCTCATTATAATTTTGCTCCCGGCACCTTGGATCCCAACTTCAATACCAACGGCATGAATGGCGACGTGCTGGCGTTGGCCATCCAGACCAATGGCCAAATCGTGGCGGGGGGCAACTTCACCGCGGTTGGCCCCGTGCCGGAAAATCAGTTGGCCCGCTTGAATTCGGATGGTTCACTCGATACGTCGTTCTTGAACGGACTTTCGGGTGCGAATGGCGCAGTGAATGCGCTGGCGGTGCAGACCGACAATCGCATTTTGGTGGGTGGCGCATTTACCACCTTGGACGGGGTCCGCCGCAATTATATCGGCCGGCTGATGACCGATGGCTCGCTCGATACCAGTTTTAACCCGGGATCCGGTGCGGACAACGCGGTCAACACGGTCGTGGAAACCTTTATCAATGGCGTCCGCCGGGTGTACGTCGGGGGCGCGTTTAGCAGCTTTGACGGCACCTCCAGTGCCGGGATTGCCCGGTTGAAGGCCGATGCGTCTGATCAAAATTACGACGGAACCGTGGATTCCACGTTCGCTGTCGGGGCCGGCGTTGATGGCCAGGTCAATGTCATTGCCACTTATCCGACCAATTCCGTCTATGCTGGCAAGGTGCTCGTCGGCGGCGACTTTGTCCATTTCAATGGCGTCTCCGTCACAAACCTGGTTCGACTGAATGTGGACGGCTCGCTGGACACCAACTATAACGTCAATCTCGGAGCCGGCCCGAACGATGTCGTGCAAGCCCTGGCCATCCAATTGGACGGAAAAGTGTTGGTGGGCGGCCGGTACACCAGCTTCAACGGCACGGCGATCAATCGAATCTGCCGCCTGAACACTGACGGTACGCTCGATGCCAATTTCCTGACCGCCGTGGGTGCCGGGGTCGCCGATGACAACGTGGAGGCGATTGCCGTGCAGCCTGATAATCGCATCCTCCTGGCGGGCGGATTTGCCCAGGTCAATGGCCTGACCCGTAATCATATCACCCGTTTGCTGCCGACCGGCGCGCCGGACCCCACCATCAACTTTGGCACCGGTGCCAACGGTGATGTGGATGCGGTATTGGTTCAACCGGCGGATGGCAATATTGTGATTGGCGGCTCGTTCACGGAGTACGACGGCGTTTTAGCCGACCGCATCGCCCGGATTTTTGGCGGTTCGGAAACCGGCTCGGGGGCATTTTCATTCTCCGCCGGCAATTACCTGGTGGAGGCCGATGGCGTCTATGCGCCGATTGAAATCCTGCGCACGGGTGGCACGAGTGGAACCAACGCCGATGGGTCCGGCGATGTCCAAGTCCAGTTTATCGCCTCCGCCGGTACGGCCGTGCCCGGAGTGAACTTTGGCTTGGTCTCAACCTACGTGGATTTCCCCGCCGGCGAGTCCGAGAAAACCGTGTTGGTCCCCATCTACAATCAAACGGTGCTTTCACCCCTTTACTGGACCGTGAATTTGGCGCTGACGAACGCCACGCCGCCGGCGACCAATGGCGTTCAGCCGATCGCCACGCTGACCATCGAGAACATGAATACCGCCATTGCCTTCTCCTCGAGCTTTTACAGCCAGGCCAAGAATGCGTCGACCGGTAACCAGGTCATTGATGTGCTCCGGCTCGGCAATACCAACCAGACGTGCAGCGTGGACTTTTCAACGACCACCAATGGCACCGCCATCATTGGCACGGATTATTATCCCACCAACGGCACGATCACCTTCCAGCCCGGCCAATCAGACATCCAATTCCAGGTCTTCATCACCAACAACCTCTTGGTGGAAGGCAACCGGACGGTGGGGCTGACCTTGACCAACGCGTACGATACGGTTTTGACGTCACCTTCCAACGCGGTGCTGACGATCATTGACACGGTTTCGGCCCCCGGGCAGTTGTTTTTCACCAGTACGAATTTCTCGGCTGCCGCCAATCAGGGAACCGCCTATCTGACCGTGGTGCGGACGAATGGTTCGTCCGGGACGATTTCGGTGGCTTACACGCTGTACCCGGGTACGGCGTTGCCGGGGCTCAACTATGTGAATTCTCCCGGCTCGCTTACTTTTGGTCCCGGGATTACCTCCCAGTCCGTGCCCGTGCAGTTGGTGAACAGCGGTGTCATTCAGGCGCCGGTGAGCCTCACCGTGGCTTTGTCGGGTCCCACCGGCGGCGCCACCTTGACTGGACCCACCAATACCACCTTGGTCATCATGAACACCAACGCCGTGTTCAACTTTACCGCGGCCACCAACACCGTGCCGGAGAATTCCGGCGTGGCTAACGTGGTGGTGGAGCGCTACAACAACACCAACGTGCTTTCCACGGTCCAATACGCCACCACCAACGGCACCGCGGTCGCCGGCGTGAATTACTCCACCACGGCCGGGACCCTGACTTTTCCCCCGGGGGCGTCCTTGGCGTCCATTTCGATACCGTTGATCAACCATTCGAATATCACCAGTCTGGCCTTCGGCGTGAGTTTGTTTAATCCGGTCAATGGCTATGTGGTGGCGCCCAGCAACACCATGGTCGTGTTGGACGGGACGGCGGCGGGTATCAGCTTCGTCACCAACGCGGCGACGGTATATAACAGCGCCAAATTCCTGCCCGTGACCGTCGTATGTTCGAATCCAACCCTGGAGCCGGTGCCCACGACGAACCTCGCGCCGCTGGAAGTTCATTTTGCCACTGTCGATGGCACGGCCAAGGCCGGTCGGGATTATAATGCCACCAACGGCGTGCTGGTCTTCACCAATGGCCTCGGCACAAACATCTTCCGGGTGCCCATGCTGACGCCCACGACTTTGCAGTCCAGTAACCTGACCTTCAGCGTGATTTTGACCAATGTTACGGCCCCCGGTCGCATTGCCCCTTATGGCACGGAATCGGTGGTGATTGACGAGAGCCGGGCGGGCTTCGAGTTCGCCCAAAAGGCTTATTCAGTCTACAAGAGCGCCGGGCTGGCGGTCATTACGGTTAACCGCGTCGGTTACACCAACGACGCCGTCTCCGTAGGCTATACGGTCACCAATGGCACCGCGATCAATGGTCAGAATTTCTACGCCACCAACGGCGTGTTGACGTTCACCAACGGTGTCACCAGCCAGTCCTTCTATGTACGGATCATTGCCAACAGCCAGGTGCAGCCGAATTTGACCGTCCTGATGGAGTTGAACAACCCGAGCACCAACGCCCAGATTCTCGCCCCGGATGATGCCATCCTCACGATTATGGAAAACGGCGGCAGTTACGTTATTCCGGCCGGGGCCTTGCTGGTCTCCAGTTCTTCACCCGCGAATCTGGCGGCGGATGTGATCGGTTCCAACGACACGGTCCAGGTGCAATTCGCCCTCCGGGATGCCGGCGGCTTGAAGGTGACCAATTTGATCGCCTATCTCCAGACGACCAACGGCGTTTTTGCCCCCAGCCCAGCGTCGCAAACCTATGGGCCATTGAAGGTGTACGGACACTCCGTCTCCGAGCCGTTCACGTTCACCACGCATAGCACGAATACTTACACGATTACACCCACCTTGCTGTTGTTCGACAATGGCAAATATATCGGGCCGGCCACCTACACCTTCACGGTGGGTGCCTGGACGACCACGTTTGCCAACACCAACCTGATCGTGATCAACGATGGCGTGGGGTCCACACCGTATCCGTCCATCATCTACGCCACGAATTTGGGCACCACGCTCGTCAAGGCCACGGTGACCATCACCAATCTGACGCATCAGAACTTCTCGGATATTGATGCGCTGCTGGTCTCGCCCACCACCAATACGCTGCTCATGGGCGAAGTCGGCCTGCCCGGGCCGGTGAAGAATGTCACGCTGACCTTTGATGACGCGGCCAGCAACAGCCTGCCGCACACCGCCACGATCGTCAGTGGTACCAACAAGCCCACGAGCTACGGCAGTATCCCTAATTTCCCGTGATCCATTGAACTTTTCGAGGTTATATGAACAAGATTCTTTTTAAGATTGGCCTGGGGTTGCTGGCCTTGGGCGGCCTCACCTGGTCGTCCTCCGGCGAAGTGACGGGAACGAAGACATTGTCCGGCCATGTGCCCGCCGTGGTGTCGCAGTTGGCCAAGACTGGTGAATTGTCGGCCACGAATGAGTTGCACCTGGCCATCGGCTTGCAGTTGCGCAACGAGTCGGAATTGGACGATCTGACGCGCCGGGTGTCGGATCCGGCGGATCCTGCGTTTGGCCACTACCTGACGGTAGCTCAATTCACGGAGCAGTTCGCGCCCAGTGAGGCGGATTACCAGGCCGTGGTGGACTTTGCCAGGAAGCAGGGATTGGAAGTGACGCGTACGAGTGCCAATCGGATGTTGGTGGAGGTGAAAGGCAAGGCTCCGGTGGTGGAGAAGGCCTTCAATGTTTCTTTGCATACCTATCAGCACCCCACGGAAAATCGCGAGTTTTTTGCGCCTGACACCGAACCCACCGTGCCCGCCCGCCTGGCCATTGCGGATATCGGCGGATTAAGCAGTTACGTGCGGCCGCATCCGATGAGCCATTTCGTTGGGAGTAAGAGAACTGGGGTGAAACCCGGGGTGACCGCTCAAAAGGCGGGGCAGCGAACTGTTGCCAATATTGGTTCTGGCCCTGATGGGACATTTTGGGGTTATGATTTTCGTTCGGCCTACGTTCCCGGCACTTCGCTCACGGGTAGCGGTCAAAACGTGGCGCTGGTGCAGTTTGACGGATATTTTGCCAGCGACATCTCCGAGTACGAACAGAGTACGGGTTTGCCCGCGGTTACCCTGACCAACATTCTTTTGAGCGGAGCGTCGGGCCTACCAATGACCATCGCTGGCAACGAGGAGTGTTCGCTGGATGTCGAGATGGTAATCTCAATGGCTCCGGGGATTAGTAATTTGATGGTCTATGAGGGCAACCCGGATGACTTCCTTCCCAATGTGGTTCTAAATCAGATCGCGGTTGACGACGCGGCGCCGCAAATCAGTTCCTCTTGGAGTTGGGGCGGTGGCCCCAGCACCACCAGCGATGAGATCTTTAGGGAGATGATTGTCCAAGGGCAGTCGTATTTTTGCGCCTCCGGAGATCTTGACGCGTTGGTGACAGGGGAAGTGGATAATGCTAATCTTGCAGTTTTTCCGTTCACTGATCCCTATATCACGCTGGTCGGCGGGGTGGGTCTGTTTACGACTGACAGAGGCACCTATTCCTCGGAGGTGGTCTGGAATGATCGTACGGTCAATGATAATGGCGGCAATTGGGGTAGCAGTGGTGGCACTAGCACTCATTATAGAATCCCATCATGGCAGACCAATGTGAGCATGGTCTCCAACGGCGGCTCCACCAAATATCGCAATACGCCGGATGTGGCCATGACCGCTTCGAACATTTGCATTTTTGCCCTGGGTGGCGCCGAACTGCCTGGCATGGAGGGTACGAGCTGTGCCGCACCTTTGTGGGCGGGTTTTACCGCGCTGGTGAATCAGCAAGCGGCAAATATGGGCCGCGTGACGGTCGGTTTTATGAACCCCGCCATTTACACCCTGGCCGCCAGTACCAATTACGACAAAGATTTTCATGATGTCACGGTGGGCGACAATACTTGGCTCTCGAATACGAATTACACTTGGGGGCCGAGCACGAATGAATTTTACGCCGGCACCAATTACGATCTTTGCACCGGGTTGGGCTCGCCCAATGGCATGAACCTCATCAACGCGCTCGTCGCTCCCCTCGCCAGCAACAACGTGGTAACCGTGGTTACGAACACGCCGGTCTTCCCCGCCCCCGATCAACCCTGGGGCACCACGCTGAGCGTGATGAACGGCAGCAATCCGAATGGCTTGTACTTCCTGTTCTATCAGGACGATACGGTGAACTTGAAGAGCGGCACCAACTATAATGGCTGGCTGCTCAACCTGACCACGGCCAACCCGGTTGGCTTTGCTGCCGATAACGAGTTGTTGGTGGATAACACCAACATTACGGTCACGCCCGGCAGCGAGTGGGTGACCACCTTGGCGGTCACCAATTACGGGCCAGCTTGGGCCACCAACGTGTCGGTCGCGGACACGCTGCCGAGTTCTTCCAGCGTGAACCTGGTGTCCTTCAGTTCCTCCCTTGCCGGCGCCTCAGTCACCGTTGAGGGCGGTTCGTTGATTTGGGATGTGGGGACTCTGCCCGTGAATACCGGCGGTACGCTCAGCCTGACTTTCCGCGGCAACGTGACCGGTGCCTATACCAACGGTGCCACGGTTTCCTCGGCCAACGATCCGAACCCGGACGATGACTCCGTGGGTGTTTTGGTCACCGTGGCTCCGAAGGCGCCGCCAACGATCGTGCCGCACTTCTATCCCGCTGGAAACAAGGCCTTTGCGCTGACGATCAGCAACGCTGACGGCTCCACGGTGGTAATCCAAGCCTCCACGAACCTCGTGACTTGGCTGCCGGTGGCCACGAACATCGCGCCATTCACCTTCACGAATTTCGACAACACGAACTTCCCGTACCGGTTCTATCGCGCAGTGATCGGGCAGTGACATGAAACTTTGCGGCTTGACCGGCGGCGTGGGGATGGGCAAATCCACCGCCGCCGGTTTCTTTTTGGGCTTGGGCGTGCGGTTGGTGGATACCGACGATCTGGCGCATGAACTGGTGGAACCCGGCCAGCCGGCGCTGGCGGAAATCCGCCGTGAATTTGGGGCTCACTTGCTGGGGGCGGATGGGCGGTTGAAACGCGCCGAGCTGGCGCGCTTGGTCTTCGCCGACGCCGCGGCTCGGACAAAGCTCGAGCGCATTCTTCATCCCCGCATCCGTGAGCGCTGGCAGGCCGAGGCCGGGCGCTGGCGGCAGGAGCATTGTGCGGTTGCCTTCGTGGTCATTCCCCTGCTGTTTGAAACTGGCGCGGAGACGAGTTTTGACCGGATCATCTGCGTGGCCTGTTCCCGGGCCGGGCAGGAGGCCCGGCTGCGGGCGCGCCACTGGCCCGCCGATCAGGTGCGGGGCAGGGTCGCCGCCCAACTGCCCATCGACCAGAAAATCGCCCGCTCCCATTTTGTCATTTGGACCGAAGGGTCGGTGGATAATCACCGCCGCCAAGTGGAGGCCATTCTCGGGAGGATCTGAAGCTCCGGCGCGGCGCGCCGGGCGCGGTAATCCAGCAAAGAAAGACGTTGCGTTGAACGCGCCGACTTCAGCAGAATCAAAGTTTACAATGAAATTGAGCAATCTATTGATGTTGGCGGTGGCTCTGTGTCCGGCTGCCTCGGTGGTCAACGCCGGGAATGAAAGCCTGGCGTCCATTTTTACCAACGCGGCGAATCAGCCTACGGCTATTCCCCGGCGCGCGAGCGTCATTTTTATCGCGTGCCGCGGCCTGGCGTGGAGCGACCTAAGCTGCTATGGCCAGACCAACTTCCAAACGCCCAACCTGGATCGTCTGGCCAAGGAGGGCGCCCGCTTTACCAACTATCGCGCGGGGGACGATGAACTGCCGCCGGCGCAGGCCGTGCTGATGACGGGCAGCAGCGCCCCTTTCACCGCGGCCGCAGGAACGATCGCCTCGCGCTTGCGGGCGGCGGGGTATCATACCGGTCTGATCGGGGAATGGGCGCTGGGTTCAGAGCCGTGGACCCAAGGCTTCGATGAATTTGCCGGTTTTCTCAATGAACAGGACGCGGACAACTACTATTCCGATTTCATTTGGCGCTACGCGCCGCGGAACACTCATGGCCAGAGCAACCAGCCGCCGCACGCCTTGCAGGGACGTGAACCTATCTATGCGAACGCCGACGGCCAGAAAGGCAAATTCATTCCGGATTTGTTCATGAGCGCCACGTGCAATTTCATTCGTGCCAACGCCCCGGGGCGGGGCAACCATTACCGGCCGTTCTTTCTGCTGGTCAGCCTCCCCCTGCCGCACTCGGTAACTCCCGGGCGGGACGATTATCCCGTGCCCACCGACGCGCCCTTCACGGGTGAGCGCTGGCCACAACCCGCCAAGAACCACGCCGCGTTGCTGGCGCGGCTGGATGACGGAATGGCCCGCTTGTTCGACCAATTGCAAAAAGAGGGCATGACCAACAACGTGGCCATCTTTCTGGCCGGTGCGGTGGCGCCGAAGCCATTCGCCGACACCAACCTCAATTTTCTAAAACTAAAGGGCGAGGTGCGCGGCGGCACGTCGCCGGACCGGTTGCGCGTGCCGATGATTGTCCGCTGGCCGGGGCACGTCCCCGCCGGACGCGTGATCTCGACGGAATGGAGCGCGGCCGATTTTGCGCCCACCGCCGCGGAAATTGCCTACCTGAAACCGGTTCCCAGTTTTACCGGCGTTTCCATGCTGCCGACCTTGAGCAACAAGTCGATGACGAATGCGCCGAGCCGACCGGAGAATTCGCGGCCCTAGCCGGCGGTCTTTCAGGCGCCCCGGCCGGGTGTGAGACAAAATTCTTCTTGGTTCAACCGCGCAGCGGTTGTTTTCG
>CAYTJG010000125.1:0-16248 GCA_964437865.1 uncultured Bifidobacteriaceae bacterium
GCCCCGAAAACTCCCGCAGCGCAAGTCCCGTTGCAGGTCCGGTTGCCGGTTTGCCGGTTGAATGTTTAGGGGCAGGCCAACGTTGACTTGGCGGCGCACTTTGTTAGCGTGTCGCCAATGGCCAGCAAGCGGTTTCCCCGTCTCCTCAAAATCCTCACCGGCGCCATTGCCGATGCGGATGAGGTGCACCACTTGGAAGGCCGGCTGGAACGGTTCGTCCATTTTGGGGCGTTGGTGACGCGGCAGTTCATCCGCCACCGCTGCCTCGTGCGCGCCTCGGCGCTCTCCTACTCCACGCTGCTGGCACTGATCCCGCTGCTGGTGGTGGCGCTCAACGTCACCAGCAGCCTGCTGAGCCCGGAAAGCGAGGCCAAGCTCACCCAGTTTGTGGAAAAGACGGTGGCCAGCATTGCGCCCGCCGCCGACCTCGCCACTAACACGGCCGCCGAGAATACAAACTTCCCCGCCCTGTCCGCGGCGAATCCGCCGGTGGCCACCAGCACCGGCGCCGCAACCGCCAACCTGGCACCAGCGGTCCTCGCGGTCACGAATCCGCCGGCAGCCGCCCCGTCCGCCGTGACCCTCAATACCCAGGACGAAGTGGCCAAGACAATTCACGAACTGGTGCACAAGGCCGGCAACGGTGCCTTGGGCGCCACTGGCATCGCCCTGCTCGTGTTCACCTCGATCTCGCTCCTGCGCGGCATCGAGGAAACGTTCAACGATCTCTGGGGCGTCACCCGGGCGCGCCACTGGTTCGTGCAGTTCCCCCTCTATTGGATGATCATCTCCCTCGGGCCGCTGCTGCTCTCCACCGCGCTCGGCTTGGCCGGCAGTGCGCACCTCCAGCATACCCGGTCCCTCATGGAGTCCCTGCCCTATCTGACGCCGGTGCTCAAGCACCTGCTGCCCATCGTCATTCTCAGTCTCGCCCTCGGCCTGCTGTACAAGTTCACGCCCAACACCAAGGTGGAAATGAAGGCGGCCCTGCTCGGCGGCCTCTGCGCCGGCCTGGCCTGGCACCTCTACAATCAATTGGGCTTCATCCTCGTGGCCCACGCCCTGAGTGCCAGCAAGTTCTACGGCAGCGTCTTCCTGGTCGTCCTGCTGATGGGCGGCCTTTACATCTTGTGGCTGATCATCCTGTTCGGCTCGCAAATCGCCTATGCCTGCCAGAATAGCGCCGCCTACCTGCAGGACCGCATCGCCGAAAACGTGAACCAGCGCGGCCGCGAGTTCGTGGCCCTGCGGATCATGATCTCGTTGGGCCGGCGCTTTCAACAAGGTCTGCGACCCGCCACCGTGCCCGAACTTTCCATGGAATTAGCCGTGCCCAGCCGGCTGACCCAATCCATTTTGCGCACCCTCGCCGCCACGCGGCTGGTCACCGAAGTTTCCGGCGCCGAAGCTGCCTTCGTTCCCGCCCGCCCCTTGGAGGCCATCAACGCCCACGACATCCTCTTGGCCATGCGGACGGGCGGCGGCCAGGAATTGCCTTGCTCCGTTTCACCCGAGTTGACGGAGATCTACGGCGAATTCGCCCGCATCGAACAGGCCGAACGGGAGGCCGCCACGCAGGTCACTCTGCTGGCGCTCGCGCGTCGCCAGCCGTCGCCGGCACTGGTGGCACCACCGCCAGCGGCCGCGCCAGCCACCGAAACAAAGGCGACCGCCGCCACGCCCAGCCAGGAAGTCAGGTTGCAACCGGTGGTCGAGCCACCCGTCACACCCGTTTCTGAAGCCATCGAAGTGCCGGAACCGGCGCCGGCGAATGAAGCCGCGCAGGCCGAAGAGCCCCCGCGGCGTGAACCCGCCCGGCCGGCCGAAAATACGGATTTTCCCCTGTAGACCGTCAACCCATCAGAAACTCTTCGAGCTGCGTCTGCCGCATGACATTGCGCACCGACGCCACCGGGGCATCGAACTTGAGATTGATATCACGCCGCTTGAGATTCTTCTTGAACCGCACCATCAGCCCGATGCCGGTGCTGTCCACAAACGTCACCCGCGCCAAGTCGATGGCCACCGTCATGCCCGGCGAGACCTGGGCGAGTTCCGATTCGGTATAGGCGCCCAATTCCACCGCGTTGAGCGCGGTCACCTCGCCCGTCCACCGGATTTGCAGTTCGGCTTCATGCACGCCGCTGGTGACCGGCACTGCGTTGGCGGCGCTCTCCATGACCAGGCGCGCCCCGGCCAGACTGGTCTGGATGGCGAAAAACTCGTCCAATTTCATCAGTTTCAGGGCCGCCTCCACGGGCGCCCGCGGCGCGATGAGGAAAAAATGCCAGCCGGTTTCGCGCGCCCGCCGGCGCAGCCGGATGAGCGCGCCCACGCCGGTGCTGTCCACAAAAACCGTGTCGGTGAGATCAAACATGACATGGCTGTTCTCGACTGCGCGGAGCCATTCGGCTTGCGACGCCTGCGCCGAGGCCGCATCCAGCCGCACAGGCGCCCGGATCACCAGGTTGCCGTACGGATCCGGAATCACGTTTGGCCCGGCCGTGGCCGCCGCGGTCTTCTTGGCCCGCAGCCGCCACCATTGCGCCAGCACCGCGCGAATGAACTTGGAAAAGGACTTCCCCGTGCGCTTCACCGGCTTGGTCTCGCCCGTCAGAAAATCGAAGGATGAACCCGCGCCCATCACAAACGGCACCCGGGCGTCGCGAAAATTCATGTTGATCCACTTCTCCTGCTTGGGTGCCCCAAAGGCCACCAGCAAAACATCCGGCTTGGCGGCGTGCAGGCGGCGCTGGATATCAGCATGATCCATCTCCAGCAACGGCTTTTCCGGCGGCGCATAGGCGGTCAACTGCAACTGCGGATGCCGCGACCGAATCCGCGCGGCCACGGTTTCATCCCCGCCCAATAAAAACACGCGCCAATTTTTCTGCTCGGCCAGCGCCAGCAATTGCGGCATCAGGTTGGGGACCGTGACACTTTCCGGCAGCTCATTGCCCAGAATCTTGGACGCCCACACCACCGTCTTGTCCTCCGCCACCACCAGGTGCGCATCGAACAGGATGCGCCGCAGTTCCACGTCGTCCAAGGCGGCGGCAATAAAGTCCACCCCCACCGTGGTGGCATAATGGGGTTGGCCGGAAGCAACCATGTCGGTGGCAATCGCCAGAGTCTCGGCCAGATTGACGTTATCGAACGGCACCCCCAAAATGGCGATGGGTGCCCGGCCTGATTGATTGGCTGGTGCAGAATTCTGCATGTGAATAAGTACTTACCATCTTGCAAGCCAAACTCCAAGCGCGGAAATTGCCAATTGACTCTTTGCCGCTGCGCCGGCCCGAAATTGCCGGCAAAAATGATTGCCATGGCCCCTGGATGCCAGTATCGTTTCCAACCTGTCCAGCAAGGGCTCGGTGGGCTTTCCGCCGGCACCTGCGGGATTCCGTGGTCGCGCGGTTAGCTCAGTGGTAGAGCATTACCTTGACACGGTAGGGGTCAGAGGTTCGAAACCTCTACCGCGCACCATGCTTAGTCACCAGCCATTTACCCTCTGCCTAATTGAACCCCCTCCCCCACCAAGATAACTTGCACCTGCAAGCCGCCGATGGCTGGCTGGGACTCGGCAACTGGCGCGAGGCCGAACTGGAACTGGCGCAGATCGACCCCGGTTTCAAGATCCATCCCCTCGTGCTGGAAATACAGTACCAGATTCTGGGCGCAGCCCAGCGCTGGGAGGAAGCGGCCGCCGTGGCCAAATTGTTCCAAAAACGCCAGCCTGCCGAGCCGTGGGGATATTTTCACCTGGCCTACGCCCTGCACGAACTAAAAAAAACCAAGGCGGCCTATGCCGCCCTGCACCCCGTGCTCGCACGGTTTCCCGACAACTGGTTGATGCGCTACAACCTCGCCTGCTATGCTTGCCAACTCGGCAATGCGGACGAAGCCATGGATTGGCTCGAGCAGGCGGCGGCCCTCGCCGGGCGAAAGCAAGTCCGGCCCATGGCCCTGGAAGACAAGGATCTGGAACCCCTGTGGAAACGTATCCGGGCGCTGTGAGGCGGAATTTACCGTTGCCCGAATTCCCCGGCCACCACGGCGGCCAATTTTTCCAGATACCGCCCGGCCCGCCTCTGGGCCATCTCCTTGGTGGTGATATCTGTGAGCACTCTTATTTCCTTAAAGAGCCGGGGAGCGCGCGCTCCCAGAGCGCTGCCAGCCAGGGCCACGCAGGGAACACCCAGTTCCTGGCACAGCCGGCCGATCTGGCCAACCCCCTTGCCCATGTACGTCTGCCGGTCGATGGCACCCTCACCGGTGATCACCAAGTCCGCATGACGAACGCGTTGCCTAAGGCCTGCCGCCCGGGCAAAAACCTCGAACCCCGGGCGCAATTGGGCGCCGGCAAACGCCACTAACCCAAACCCGAGTCCGCCGGCCGCACCGGCGCCGGGCTGGCACGCACCATCCCTGCCGCGAGGTCGCCGACCAACCTCGCTCAAACGACGAAGGCATTGCTCCGCGTACGTGAGGTCACCCGGCCTCAGCCCCTTCTGCGGACCGAAAACCCGGGAACAGCCTTGCCGGCCCAGCAGAGGATTCCTGACATCCACCGCCACGGTCAACTGCAGTTTCAACGGCATTCTTGGGGGCACGATTTGCGTCAAGCGGATCAATTGCCACCACTCGTCGATTTCCCGTGCCTGCTGATCCAGAAATTTCCAACCGAGCGCCCGCGCCAAGCCAAAACCGCCGTCATTGGTGGCACTCCCGCCAATGCCCAGCAAACAACGCCGCGCCCCCAGGCGGGCGGCTTCGGTAAGCACCCGCCCCAAACCGAACGTATCCAGTTCAAAGGGGTGAAATCTCCCTGGCGGCAGCATCGCCAACCCGATGACCCGCGCCGACTCAATGATGGCCACCTTTTCGCCAGACTCCCACCACCAGTCCGTCACGAAGCGCCGATGGGCGGCATCCACGGTCTTGAGTCGGCGCGTCCTCGCCTGCGTCAACCGGGCTAGCACGTCGCCAAAACCGTCTCCGCCGTCGCTCATCGGCAACAATCCCAGCACATCGCCCGGTCGCACAGACCGCCACCCGGCGGCAATCGCCGTGCAGGCCGCCTCCGCCGCCAAAGTACCCTTGAATTTATCCGGGGCAATCAACACCCGGGCTGGATCATCTCGCCGCATTTTCCTCGTGTTGCAGATTTTTCAATGATGTTTGTTTGAATCACTTCGTTTTCCCTCGGCCGGTTTTCGATCGCAATTTGAACTTCCCGATTCCGTTCTTCAACGACAAACCGCGTCTTCCTTCAATGCCGAATTCCGCAGGTCGGGCTTGAGTTTTTCGCCCCATGCGGCAACTTCAAGCACATTGCAAATGAGGCCCCGGTTTCAATCCAAACTCGTCATCGCGCCGGCCATCGTGCTGGCCCTCGCCAGCCTCTTGGCCGGCTCACCACTAAAGGCGGCCGACCCCGCCCATGGCTATCTGCTGGTCTGCAACAAAGGCAGCCAGTCACTCGCCATCGTGGACCCGGACGCCGGAACCATTGTGGCCACCGTCCCGGAGGACGGGGTCACCGGACACGAGGTCGCGGCTTCGCTCGACGGCCAGCGCGCCTTTGTCCCCATTTATGGCAATGCCGGCGTGGGCAGCCCCGGCACGGATGGACAACTGATCCGTGTCATCGACCTGGCCCAACAAAAAGTGACCGGCACCGTGGACCTGGGCAAGGGTGAAAGGCCGCATTGCGCCGTCATCGGCCCCAAAGACGGGCGGCTGTATGTGACCACCGAATTGGACCAGGCGGTAACCGTTATCGACCCCGCCAGCTTGCAGGTGGTGGGCACCATTCCTACCGGCCAAGCCGAATCCCACATGCTAGCCATCACCCGTGACGGCAAACGCGGCTATACTGCCAATGTCGGTCCCGGCACCGTCTCCGTGCTCGATCTCGAAACCCGGAAACTCGTCCAAGTGATTCCGGTCTCCGGACAGGTGCAGCGGATTTCGTTGTCCACCGATGACCAACGGGTATTTACCGCGGACCAAACAGCGCCGCGTCTGGCCGTCATTGATACGCGCACCAACGGTGTCAGTGCGTGGATCGCTCTGCCGGACACGGGCTACGGCACCGCCCCCACGCCGGACGGACGCTGGCTCCTGGTCGCGCTGAACCGCGTCAACCGTGTCGCCTTCGTCGACCTCAAAACGCTCCAGGTCACCCGCACCGTGGAAGTGCCGAAAGCGCCCCAGGAAATTGTGATCCAGCCGGATGGCTCGCACGCCTATGTTTCGTGCGATGCCAGCCGCCAAGTCGCCGTCATCGATCTTCCGGATCAAAAGGTCGCCAAGCTGATTTCCACCGGTCCCGGAACTGACGGTCTCGCCTGGGCCAGTCGGAAGGATTAGGGTGTGTCTTCAAAATACGGTCCGTGGCCGTCCTCGGCCGCTGAGACGTGATTTTGAACCAGGCATCACCCGGCAACAACGTCTTGAAACGAAAGGCCGCCGGGCCGGTATTGCCATCCGCTCCTCCGTTCACACAGGCGGCCGCAACTAACGAAAGCCATAGTGGATGAGTTGGACACATTCCGGTCCAGTTTTTCAAAACCCGCGATAAAAGCAGCTTGCCAGACCGGCCGGTTTATTCTTAACACATGGGGCTTACGATGCAATTGGCCGCGCCGTCACCGCCATGAAGACCCAGGCGAAAATCACCGCCGGGGCCAATCCGACTGGGCGCTCCGCCGCCACCGGGCCTTGGACCCGCCATGCCTCCTGGTTCATTGCCGCCCTGCTCTGGCTGGCCACGGTCGCGCTCTACTGGCCCGTCACCCACCATGATTTTCTGGATTACGATGATGACCGCTACGTTACCGCCAACGCCTTGGTCCAACACGGGCTGGCCCTCGACACACTAAAATGGGTGTTCCTGAATCCGGTCTGCAGCAACTGGCATCCCGTAACCATGTTGTCCCACCTGCTGGACTGCCAGTGGTATGGCCTGGACCCGGGCAAACATCATCTCACCAGCCTCCTGTTCCATGCCTGCAATACCGTGCTGGTATTTATCCTGTTTCGCCGGCTCACGGGTGCCTTGTGGCGTAGCGCGTGCGTGGCCGCACTCTTCGCCTGGCATCCATTGCACGTGGAATCGGTCGCTTGGATCGCTGAACGCAAAGACGTCCTGAGCGCTTTCTTCGGTCTGCTCTCGCTGCTCGCTTACACACGCTTTGCCCAGACCCGGCCAATGCCGTCCCCCGGTTCTGTGCCCATTCCCCGCCCCTTTTACAGATCATCTTTTTACTGGCTGGCGTGGACTTTCCTGGCGCTGGGCCTGCTTAGCAAACCCATGCTGGTCACCTGGCCATGCCTCTTCCTGTTGCTGGATTACTGGCCGCTGCAACGTTGGCAACCCGCCCCGGCCGGAGAAACGCCATCCTTCCCGGCGGCCCCGACCACCCTCGGCCGATTGTGGTTGGAGAAAATTCCCTTCTTCGCCTTGGCGGCCGCCGTGTGCGTCCTGACCTTCATGGTGCAGAAGGTAACCGGCGCCATGCATGCGCTGGCACAAGTGCCAGCCAGCCTGCGTTGCGAAAATGCCCTCATTTCCTGGTGCCGCTATATGGGCAAGACGCTTTGGCCGGCGGATCTCTCGGTCTTCTACCCCTACCCCAGCCACTGGCCGCTCGCCTGGGTGTTGTTGGCAGCCCTGTTCCTCGGCGCGGTCTCGGTCCTGTGCTGGCTGGCCCGGCGCCGCCAGCCGTTCCTGTTGGTGGGCTGGTGTTGGTTCGTGGGCACCTTGGTGCCGGTCATTGGCGTGGTGCAGGTGGGTGCCCAAGCCATGGCCGACCGCTACACTTACCTTCCCTCACTGGGGCTGTTTCTCGCCCTGGTCTGGGGCGGCTTCGCCTGGTCCCGCGGCGCGCGCGGGCGGACCATCACCGTTTCCGCTGCCTTGGCCGTCGCCCTGATCTCCTGCGGCGCGGCCACGCAACGCCAAATCGCCTGCTGGCAAAACAGCCGGACCTTGTTTCAACACGCGCTGGCTATCGTGCCGGACAACGATACGGTGCGCAACAACCTCGGCTCGGGCTTCGCCATGGAAGGTCACCGCGAGGCCGCCATCGAACAATTCCGCGCCGCCATCCGTTTGCAACCGGACTGCGTCGAAGCCTACAACAACCTCGGCCGGATGCTGTTTGAAACAGGCGACACCAACGGCGCCATCGCCAATTATCAAAAGGCCATCGCCTTGGAACCGGATTTTAGCAGCGCCCATTACAACCTCGGCGAGGCCTTGGCGGGCCGCGGCCAATCGAGCGAGGCCATCACCCAATTGAACGAAACCATCCGGCTCCAACCCGATGCCTTCAAGGCACACAACGACCTCGCCATCCTGCTCTCCGGCCGCGGCCAGACGAACGAGGCTGACCGCGAATTTCAACTGTCTCTGTGGCTCCAGCCCAAAAATGCCAACGCGCACTTCAACTACGGCAACTTCCTGGCCCGGAGCGGCAACCTGAAGGATGCCATCATTGAGTTGCAGCAAGCCACGCGGCTCGACGCCAACGACACCGACGCCCACCGAACCCTGGCCAGCCTGTTGGCCAAGACCGGCCAACCAGACGCCGCCTCGCGCGAATACGCCGAAGTCGTCCGTTTAGACACCAACGACGCGGATTCCTTCTATCGGCTGGGCAACCTTCAAGCCCGAGCCGGCCGGCTAGATGAAGCCGAGCTCTTGTTTCAACAGGCCATCCGGGCGCGCCCGGATTTTGCCGAAGCCCATAACAATCTGGGCAGCCTCCTCTCCGCCCAGGGGCGCCTGCCGAATGCCATCGCCCAGTTCCGCGAAGCCGCCCGCAACCGGCCCGATTTCCGGGACGCCCACTATAACCTGGGCAATGCGCTCCTCAAAAACGAACAACTCGATGAGGCCGCCACCGAATATCAGACCGTGATCGGTCTCGCACCCGATTTCGCCCCAGCCCACTTTTATCTGGGCGTGGCCCTGGAGCGAAAGCACCAAACTGGCGAGGCCCTCCGACAATTCGAGGAGGCCGCCCGCTTGCGCCCCAACGACGCGGCCGCACATGACAAACTCGGCGAGCTATTGGCCTCGCTGGGCCAGCGGGATGAGGCGGTAATCCAGTTTCAAACCGCCCTCCACTACCAGCCCAACGATACCGAAGCCAGCAATTACCTGATCCACCTACGGCTAGACGGCGGCAGTCCGACCAACCGTTGAACCAAGAAAAATGACCTGCCGCGGTAGCCACCATCGGCGGTCTGGGAGCAGGGCAAGCTTGCCAACGCAGCCACCTGGGGCTTAACAAAGGAGATTTGAAAAGCCCGTCCGGCCTGACAGAATTGGAAAACAATGTTGATATCCACGGCTGAATCCGTGCCCGTGCGCCGTCCAGAAAGCCCGCCAGTCCACGACTGGAAGCTTCAGCGCACCTGGCTGGTGGCTGCCCTGCTCTGGCTGGCAACGATGGCCCTCTATTGGCCGGTGGTTCATCACGATTTCATCGGCTTCGACGACGACGAATATGTCAACGACAACGCCATGGTCCAACAGGGACTGGCCATCGATTCCTTGAAATGGGCGCTCGTGACTCCGGTTTGCGGTAACTGGCACCCGCTCACCATGATGTCCCACCTACTGGACTGCCAGCTTTACGGCCTTGACCCGGGCAAACATCATCTCACCAGCCTTCTGTTCCACGCCTGTAATGTGGTCCTGGCATTTCTTCTCTTCCGCCGGCTCACTGGCGCCTTTTGGCGTAGCGCTTGCGTGGCGGCCCTCTTTGCCTGGCATCCGTTGCACGTGGAATCGGTCGCCTGGATCGCCGAACGCAAAGACGTCCTGAGCGCCTTCTTTGGTCTGCTCTCACTGCTGGCCTATGTGGCCTATGTCCGGGACGTCCGCCAACCGGCCCGGCCATTCTATAACTCTGCTTCGTACTGGCTGGCATGGGTTTGCCTCGCGCTGGGATTGCTCTGCAAACCCATGCTCGTCACTTGGCCATGCCTGCTGCTGTTATTGGATTTCTGGCCCTTGCAACGGCTCCAACCCGCCCGCCTCCAGCCGTCATCAGGAGGCGTCGATGCTGCCTCGCCGGCAACCGCAACACCCCCTGCACCCTCACTGAACCTCCGCCAGTTATTGATCGAGAAAGTCCCCTTCTTCGCCCTCGCGGCAGCCTTGTGTGTACTGACCTTTCTGGTGCAGAAATCGATGGGCGCCATGAGCGCCCTGGCGCATGAGCCGCTGGCCGGGCGGTGTGAAAACGCCCTCATCTCCTGGTGCCGTTATTTGGAAAAGACCTTTTGGCCGGTGGATCTCTCGATCTTCTACCCCTATCCCGGCCACTGGCCGCTCGCCTGGGTGCTTTTGTCAGCCCTGTTCCTGGGCACTATATCGGTTCTTTGTTGGCGAGTCCGTCAGCGACAACCGCTCCTGCTGATGGGCTGGGGCTGGTTTGTGGGCACGCTGGTGCCAGTCATCGGCTTGGTACAAGTGGGGAGCCAGGCCATGGCCGACCGCTATACTTACCTCCCCTCGCTGGGGCTCTTTGTCTTGCTCGTGTGGGCGGCGCACGATCTGTCCCAACGCTGGCCTCACCAAACCCTGCTGGCGGCCGCCGCCAGCTTGGTCGTACTGCTTGCCTGCGGGGCCGTTACGCGGCATCAACTTGCGTACTGGCAAAATGGCGAAACACTCTTCCGCCATGCGCTGCAAGTCACGGCCGATAACGAACTGGACCGCAACTGCCTGGGTCACGCCCTGATGCGCGCGGGCAGAACCGACGAGGCGATCGATCAATTCCGCCGGGCCGCACGCTTGCAGCCCGATGCCGAGGAGGCTCATTACAATCTCGGCACCGCGCTCGCAGCCGAAGGCCAAACCAATGAGGCCATCCACGAACTGAGCTCGGCGATCCAATGTCAATCAAAGCGCTCTGAGACGTATAACAATCTGGCCATCCTGCTGGCCGCCCGCGGCCAGACGAACGAGGCCAGCCACAATTTTCAACTGGCCCTGTCGTTCAATCCAAATGATGCCAACAGCCACTTCAACTACGCCAATTTTCTCGCCGGCGGCGGCGATCTGAAAGGCGCCATCAACGAAATGCAGCAGACCGCGCGGCTCACCCCCAGGGATGCCGAGATCCGGCACCGCCTGGGCCTCCTGTTGGCCAAGACCGGCCAACCGGATGCCGCCCTGCGCGAATACGCCGAAGCCATCCGCCTGAACACCAATGACGCGGATTCCTTTTATCAAATGGGCAACCTGGAAGCCCGGGCCGGCCGCAAGGACCAAGCCCTACTCCTGTACCAACAGGCCGTCCGCGCCCGCCCGGATTTTACCGAAGCCCGTAACAATCTGGGCAGCCTGCTCTCCGCCCAAGGATACCTGCCGGAAGCCATCGCCCAGTTCCGCGAAGCCATCCGCACCCGCCCGGATCAGCGGGACCTCCACTACAACCTCGGCAACGCGCTGCTCAAAACCGGCCAGTTCCACGCCGCCGCCGCAGAATATCAAACCGTCATCCAACTCGCCCCGGATTTCGCCCCGGCCCACTTCTACCTGGGCGTGGTTCTGGAGCAAACCGGACAGACCAATTACGCCATCGCCCAATTCCGTGAGACCCTCCGCCTCCGGCCCAACGACGCCGCCACCCATGACCGGCTCGGCCTCGCCCTGGCCGGGCAGGGCCAAATCGAGGAAGCCACCAGCGAGTTTCAAACCGCGCTACGCCTAGAACCGAATTTCACCGAGGCCAGCAACCACTTGGCCCGCCTCCGGCCGAAGGACGGCAGCCCGCCCAAACATTGAACCGGGACAACCCTGCCAAAGAAGCTCTTCGCTTCACAAAGGATATTTGAAAAGCCCTCGGGGCCTGACAAGATTGGAACACGATGTTGATATCCACGGCTGAATCCGCGCCCGTGCGCCAACCGGAAACCTCGCCGGACCGCACTTGGGAGCTTTATCGGACCTGGCTCGTTGCCACCATCCTCTGGTTGGCAACGATGGGTCTTTATTGGCCCGTGGTCCATCACGACTTCATCGACTTCGACGACGACAAATATGTTGAGTCCAATGCCACGGTTCAAAAGGGGTTGAACATCAGCACCCTGAAATGGGCGCTCGTGACTCCGGTTTGCAGCAACTGGCACCCGCTCACCATGATGTCCCATATGCTGGACTGCCAGCTTTACGGCGTTGATCCGGGCAAACATCATCTCACCAGCCTCCTGTTCCACGCTTGTAATGTGGTGCTGGTCTTCCTCCTGTTTCGCCGGCTCACTGGTGCCTGTTGGCGCAGCGCGTGCGTGGCGGCTCTCTTTGCTTGGCACCCGTTGCACGTGGAATCGGTCGCCTGGATCGCCGAACGCAAAGACGTCCTGAGCGCCTTCTTTGGCTTGCTCTCGCTGTTGGCCTATGTGGCCTATGTCCGGGACGCCCGCAAACCGGCGCCGCCTTTCTACCAATCGTCCAAGTACTGGCTGACTTGGGCCTTGCTCGCCCTGGGGCTGCTCTGCAAACCCATGCTCGTCACCTGGCCATGCCTGCTGCTGTTATTGGATTTCTGGCCCCTGCAACGCCTCTCACCCGCCCGCCTCCAGCCGGTGTCGGGAGGTGTGGATTCCGTCTCGCCGGACAACGCGACGCCCCCTGCGCCCGCGCCGACTCTCCGCCAGTTATTGATCGAAAAAATTCCTTTCTTCGCCCTCGCGGCAGCCTTGTGTGCGCTGACCTTCCTCGTGCAGAGATCAACGGGCGCCATGCGCGTCCTGGCCAACGAACCGCTGCTCGGGCGGTGTGAAAACGCCCTGATTTCCTGGTGCCGGTATTTGGGAAAGACGTTTTGGCCGGTGGATCTCTCGATCTTCTATCCCTATCCCAGCCACTGGCCGCTCGCCTGGGTGTTGTTGGCTGCCCTGCTCCTCGGCGCGGTTTCGGTTCTTTGCTGGCTGGCCCGGCAGCGCCAGCCCTTCCTGCTGGTGGGTTGGTGCTGGTTTGTGGGCACCTTGGTCCCGGTCATCGGCCTGGTGCAGGTGGGTGCCCAGGCCATGGCTGACCGCTATACTTACCTTCCCTCCCTGGGGCTGTTCGTCTTGCTCGTGTGGGCGGCACATGATTGGTCCCAACGCTGGCCTTACCAAACTCTGCTGGCAGCCACAGTCGGCTTGGTCGTACTCCTCGCCTGCGGCGCCGTCACGCGGCATCAGCTCGCCTACTGGCAAAACAGCGAATCGCTCTTCCGCCACGCGCTGCAAGTCACCGCCGATAATGACGTGGCCCGCAACTGCCTGGGTCACGCCCTGCTGCGCGCTGGCAAAACCGACGAGGCGATCGATCAATTCCGCAACGCCGCCCGCTTGCAGCCCGCTTCCGCGGAGTCCCATTACAACCTGGGCACCGCGCTGGCGGCCAAAGGCCAAACCGATGAAGCCATCCGCGAGCTCAACCGCGCGATCGAATGTCAGCCGGACCAACCCAAAGCTTACAACAACCTGGCCGCCCTGCTGTACGCCCGCGGCCAGACCAACGACGCCATTCGCAACTTCAAAATGGCCCTGACCCTCCAACCGGATTTCGCCGTCGGCCACTTGAAGTACGGCGAATTCCTCGCCCACTGCGGCGATCTGTCCGGCGCCCTCAACGAAACGCTGAAGGCCGAGCGCTTGAATCCTGACGACGACGCCATCCACCGCGACCTCGGCAACCTGTTTACGAGAACCGGCCAACCCGACGCCGCCCGGCGCGAATATACCGAAGCCGTCCGGCTGAACCCCGGCGACGCCGACTCCCTCTATTGGCTGGGCAATTTGCAAGCCCGGGCCGGCCAGCAGGACGAGGCCATCCGCTTGTTTCAGCAGGCCCTACGCAGCCGGCCGGACTTCGCCGAAGCCCACAACAACCTGGGCAGCCTCCTCTTTGCCCAAAGCCATTTGCCCGCAGCCATCGCCCAGTTTCAAGCCGCCGTCCGCAGCCGGCCCGACTATCGGAACGCCCGTTATAATCTCGGCAATGCGCTGCTCAAAAACGGGCAACCCGCCGAGGCCGCCACCGAATATCACGCCGTGCTCCAACTCGCCCCCGACTTCGCCGCCGCCCATGATCAGCTCGGCCTCGCGCTCGCCCAGCAGGGCCGCCTTGAGGAAGCGGCGGGCGAATTTCAGACCGCGTTACGCCTGCAACCGGACTTCACAGAGGCCAGCAACCACCTCGCCCAGGCCCGCCAAACCATCGGCCATTCCGCCCCGCCTTGAGCCTTTCCCCGCTGGCGTTCGCATCGAAAATTGCTAAGTTAATGCCAATGCCGGACATCGTCCTCGCCACCCTCAACGCGAAGTTCATTCACACCGCGTTTGGGTTGCGCTATCTCTTCGCCAACCTCGGCGAACTGCAACCGAGCGCCGCCATCGTCGAGTTCGATATCAACCAGCGCCCGCTCGAGATTGCCGAGGCCCTGCTCGCCCGCGCCCCCCGCATCCTCGGCTTGGGCGTCTATATCTGGAACGTCACCGAAACCACCGAGGTCGTCGCCCTCCTCAAACGCCTCCGCCCGCAAATCCAAATCATCCTCGGCGGCCCCGAAGTCAGTTTCGAGACCGACGCGCAAGAGATTGTGCGGCTGGCCGATCATGTCATCACCGGCGAGGGCGACCTGAAATTTGCCGAGGTCTGCCGCGGGCTGCTGGCCGGCGAAACTGTCCCGCCCTCCACCGACGCCCCCGCGCCCTGGCCCAAAGTCATCCCCGCCGAATTGCCCGACTTCTCCCGTCTGGCCCTGCCCTACGAGTTTTACACCGACGCGGATCTTACCCATCGCATCATTTACGTGGAGGCCTCGCGCGGCTGCCCCTTCACCTGCGAGTTCTGCCTGTCGTCCCTGGATATTCCCGTGCGCGCCGTGCCACTCGAAAGCTTCCTGGCCGCCCTGCAAAAATTGCTCGACCGCGGACTCCGCCAGTTCAAGTTCGTGGATCGCACCTTCAATCTCAACCTGGCCACCAGCCGCGCCATCCTTGAGTTTTTCCTGGCGCGCCATCGGCCGGGAAACTTCTACCATTTCGAGATGATTCCCGACCGGCTCCCCAACGAACTGCGTGAGGTCATTGCCCGGTTTCCGCCCGGCGCGCTCCAATTCGAAGTGGGCGTGCAAACCTTCAACCCCGAGGTTGGCCAAAACATCAGCCGGCGCCAAAACTACGAGCGGCTCGCCGAGAACTTCCACTTCCTCCGCCACCAAACCCGCGTGCACCTGCACGCCGATCTCATCGTGGGCCTGCCCGGCGAAACGGTGGCCAGCTTTGCCGCCGGGTTCGACCGCCTGGTGGCGCTCGGCCCCCAGGAAATCCAGGTGGGCATCCTGAAACGCCTGCGCGGCACGCCCATCGCGCGACACGACGCCCCAGAGCAGATGATTTACAGTCCGCAGCCGCCGTACGAGATCCTGCAAAACCGCCTCATCGATTTCGCCACCCTGCAGCGCCTGCGCCGTTTTGCCAAATACTGGGACCTCATCGGCAACAGCGGCAACTTTGTCGGCACCGCCCCGTTGATCTGGCGCACCGAATCCCCGTTCAACCAATTCCTGAGCCTGAGCGATTGGCTCTATGCCCGCCTCGGCCGCACCGACACCATCGCCCTCGCGCGCCTGGCGGAACTGCTGTTCGCCTTCCTCACGGCCGAACTCCAACTCGCCCCCGCGCCCGTCGCCGCCGTCCTGGCCGCCGATTGGCAACGCGCCGGCCGACGCGACGTCCCCGAATTCCTCCGCGAATTTCTGCCCACCGAAAATGGCCGCCCCGTGCCCGCCGCCAAGTCCCACCTGCCCAAGCGCCAAGCCCGGCACATCGGTGACACGCCGTAACCACGAATACAATCCACAGCAGACCTCTCTCCGCAGCTTCTCTGACCTTGCGAGCCTTATCGCTCCCTAAAACCTCCAAGCCTTCTGCAGTCGCGAAGCGACGCTGGAGATTAGCCCGGCACAGCGTGCCGGGTGCCGGTGTCAAAAATGCAACTGTCCTGAAGGGACAGGGGAAATCCGATCCCTTCAGGACACATGAACTCATTTACCGCGAGACCAGACACCGACGTGTCGGGCTGAAGGCTGAAGCTTACCCAAAGGTAAAATTTTAAAACGAATCACCGCTTCCATATCAATGCCAACTCCGAGCGCCCCCATCGGCGAGACGCTGGAACAACGTCACCTTCTCCCCGGGGGAGAAGGCCAGGATGAGGGCGGTCGTTTC
>CAYTJG010000126.1:0-16026 GCA_964437865.1 uncultured Bifidobacteriaceae bacterium
TGTTGGAAAGTGGTGGCAGGACCCGGAATTGAACCGGGGACACAAGGATTTTCAGTCCTCTGCTCTACCAACTGAGCTATCCTGCCAAAAGCGACGGACAGTGTACCCCGATCGCCCGCCAACGCAAGCGCTTAAATTTGCGGAAAACCGACAAAAAAACGAGACCGAAATTGCAACTTGTAGGGTACGAGGTCGCGGGTGCTCTTCGCTTCGACAGCGCCCGTCTCGGGTGATCGCGAAAATGTGTTTTCTTGTGTTCTACGGGGTGAGGGTGTTATGTCGCCGCGACATCAAAATAAGGCGGAGGCCGAAAACCAAAGCTGAAATAAAATGGAACTGGATGCCGCCGGGCCGGTCTAAAACGACATACCAGAGTAAAACTGAACATGAAGAAACGCCTGCTGTTTTCCTCCTGGCTGCTGGTTTGCTCCAGCGCGCTGCGCGTGGCGGCGGACACCAACGGCGCATTCCATTCCCTCCCGGCGCTCCAGACTGCAATCGAATCAATCCTGAAAGAATCCAAAACGCCCGGCGCGGCCATTGTCATTGTCACGAGCAACAAGCTTGATTGGGTGGCCGGCCTCGGCAAGGCGGATGTGGCCGCGAACCAGCCCGTGACCCCGGACACGCTGTTTCGCCTCGGCTCGGTCTCCAAAGGAATTGTCGCACTGGCGGCGCTGCAACTACAGGAGGCCGGCCAGCTCCAATTGACCGACACCGTGCGACAATGGGCACCGGACGTGGCGTTCGTCAACCCGTGGGAAGCCACCAATCCCGTGCGACTCGAACATTTGCTGGAACACACGTCGGGCTTCGACGACATGCGCCTGCGCGAATACGCGCTCGACGATCCGGCGATGACCCTGGACGCCGCCCTGGCTTACGGCGCGGCCTCGCGCGTGTCCCGCTGGCCGCCGGGCGAGCGCATGGCTTACTGCAATTCCGGTCCAGCCGTCCTCGCGGCGGTGATTGAAAAAGTCTCCGGCGAACGTTTTGAGGATTACGTCCGGAAAAACCTTTTCCATCCGCTCCACATGGAGGGCGCGGATTATTTCGACACGCCGGAAGTGCGGCGGCGGCTGGCCAAACTGTATCGGCCTGATGGCGTCACGCCGTATCCTTATTGGCACGTCGGCTTGTGGCCCAGCGCCGGGTTGAATGCGTCGGCCCGGGACATGGCCAATTACCTTCGGTTCTATCTGCAACGCGGCAGCCTCGACGGCACGCCAGTGTTGTCCGCGGCGTCCATCGAGCGCATGGAACAAGGGAAAACTTTGCCGTCGGCGAAATTGGGCCGGATGCTTGAATATGGTTTGTTCAATTACGATATTCCCTACGGTCCTTTTGTGTTCCACGGTCACAACGGCGCCGTGATGGGCGGCATCACGGAAATGGCTTATCTACCGGAGCAGGGCTGCGGTTACGTGGTGATGATCAATTCGGGAAGTTTCCTTGCCGCCTCCAGGATCACTGATCAGGTCCGCGAATATCTGCGGCCCAAATTGACGGCGCCGCCGCTGCCGCCGACCGTGCCGGTGCCGGACCAGCTCAAACAGCATTATGCCGGACACTACCAGTGCATCAGTCCGACTGCGCAATGGTCCCAAGGCATCAACCGCTGGCTCAATGCCAGAACGTTGACCGTCACCACCAACGGCTTTTTGGTCAGCTTGCACGGAGTCCACCAACATCGCGTGCTCGCCGTGACGGATCGGTTGTATCGCGGCGCGGATGAATCCCTGGCCGAGATTGCCCTGCTGCCCAACCCTGACGGACACACCTTGATTCAATGCCGCATGGGGACTTTCGAGCGAATTTCCGCAGTGGAATACTGGGCGCAATTGGCCGGCATCACCCTGGTAGGCACGCTGGTTGTGAGTTCGCTGGTGATGGCGCCGATTTGGATCGTGAGAAGGTGGTTGGGCAAATCCCGCAATCCGGGGCCTTGGACGGTGCGTTTCCTGCCGTTGCTGAGCGCGGCCCTGTTGGCGGCGTTTGCGACGCTGCTCTTCTGCGGATTCCGCGGGGTCCTGTCGGGCAAATACATTGACGACGTCAGTCTTGGAACTCCGAACTGGCATACGGTAAGCCTTTGGCTGGCGAGCCTGGGATTTCCGCTGGCCGCCGCGCTGAGTTTGTATGTCGTGTGGCGCGAGCGGCACACTCCCATGAAACGCGTGGTTTACTGGTATTCGGTGCTCGTCGCGCTAACGATGGCAGCCGTGGCCGTGTATCATGGCTGGTGGGGGCTGATTGGGCTGCGCCTGTGGGCATAACCTGAATGTCAGCCTGGAATGGTGTGCCACATCGCTTGCTGGCTTGGGTGCTAAAGGGCTTCGACTGTTCATACCCTTCCCTCAATTTCTTCCCCTTCGCGTGAGTTCGCGTCGGTTCGCGGTTAAATTGCTCCCGCCCAGTTCATGGAACTTCGTGCAACTCGTGTCTCACCCCAGCCACTGCGGATGCTGCTGCGTGCCGTCGAAACGCGTGGTGGTCTTGAATGGCTCGTATTCCCCAGCCGCCGCTGCCTCGGCCGTCCGCGCCAGCAGCGCCGTCACCTCCGCCGTGGTCAGCGGCGCAAACGTGCGCGCCGCTTCCAGCGCCTGCTCCAGACGCTCCAGACTTTCCATGCCCGTAATGACCGTCGAAACCGGCAAGATCATGGCGTAGTGCAGACACTCGACGGGCGTCACGACTTTGCTGCGCAGGATCTCGCCGGAGCCCATGGACTTCATCCCCAGCACACCCATTCCCTCCTGAACCAACCGGGGCACCACCCGCTGCTCAAAACTCAGGAAGTGCGCGTCCATGACGTTGAGCGGCATTTGCACGGCATCGAATCGGAATTTGTGCTCAGCCGCGACGTCCAGCATTTTCAAGTGCCACGCCGGGTTTTTGTGGCCGGTGAAGCCGATGAAGCGCACCTTGCCGGCCTTTTGCGCCGCCTGCATGGCCTCCAAGGCACCGCCCGCGGCAAAAACCCGCTCCGGGTCCCCGGGCCGGATGATCTCGTGAAATTGCATCAGGTCCACATGATCAGTCTGGAGCCGCTGCAACGATTCGTCGATCTGCCGGGCGGCGGATTCCTTGGTGCGCCCGTCGATTTTGCTCATGAGAAACGCCTTGGCGCGGTAACCATCCAGCAACGCCTTGCCCATGCGTATTTCACTGGCGCCGCCGTTGTAATCCCAGCAGTTATCGAGGAAATTGATGCCGCGGTCCAGGGCGGTGCGGATGATCCGGATGCTCTCGGCCTCCGTGGCCTGCACGCCCACGTGATAGCCGCCCAAGCCGACGAGCGACACTTTCTCGCCGGTACGGCCAAGGGCACGATACGGCATATCGCCCCGTTTTTCCGTTTCGGCGCCGGCCCAGGCGGGCGCCAGGCCGGCGGTGACGCCGGCCACGGCGGCGAGTTTCACAAATTCACGCCGGGTCCATGGCCGGCCGGACGCGGGTTCAGAGGTTTCGTTCATAACAGCCTTGGTCGGTTACCGATCACCCGATTCTAACCTCGAATTGCGCGAATGCACAAAAACATTTTCCCGAACATCACTCTTGGGGGTCCGACGTTTAAAGCAGATTACGACGCAGAATGAAGGAGGCCGTGAGCGCGCCGCCCACCAGCGCCCCGGCAATTCCCAAGGTGGAAACATCCTGTCCGGTGAAATAGAGACCCCGGATCGGGCTGCGAGGCACCAGGTCCCGCAGCCGAAACCGCGCGGGCGTGGAACTCAACCCATAGGTTTCTCCGGCGGCATGATTTGTAAAATGACGTGTGCTCAACGGCGTGGACAATTCCGCGTAATCGATGTGCCCGGCCAGGACGGGCACCTGCTGCACGAGTCCGGCTTGCAGGCGCTGCGTTAGTCTTTGTTTCAACGCTTCGTAAGCCTCGCCGCGCCGATGCCACGAGGTATCCTGCCACGGGGCAAACCAACCATAGGGTGCCGGCGCAATGACTTCGACCGTGGCCCGCCCGGGATGTCGTCGACCAAAATCCGGGTCTTTGGCCGACGGGAACGACACGTAAAGGAAAGGCAACGGGGCCTCCACATCGGCCGCCGAGCGCGCCAGGTTGGCCTCATAATTAAAATCCGGGTGGATCCAAAGATTGGTCCCAACGAGGCCCAGGTCGGCGGCGGTTTTCGTGACTCCCACGTATAAACACAGATGGCCGCTGGACGGGGGAATCGCTTGCCAGCCCGGCGGCACGCCGCCAGACCCGGTGCCGGTCGGAGACAGCAGCCGCCCGACGGTGTTGCGCAAGCCGGCATCACTAATGATCCGGGCTGCCCGGAATTCCCGTCCATCGCGCAGGCGCACCCCCACCGCCCGCTGCCGCTCGACCATGATCTCGGTCACGTCGGCCTTGACCATGATCCGCCCGCCGTGGCGCTCGATCACCGGCTGAATTGCTTCCACGATACGGCCGGCCCCGCCGATCGGATAGCTGGCGCCTTCGAGGTAATGACTCACAATCATGGCGTGAATGCCGAAGCTGCTTTGGGCCGGTGGCAGACCGTAGTTTCCCCATTGTGCGGCCAGCAGCCCCTTCAATTCCCGGTTGGTGGTCAGGCGATCGAGCACTTCCGCCGTGGTGCAATCGGTCCAGCGCAGAAATCCCCGCCGCAAGAGGGGGCCGAACAGCCAGGCGAGGGGGCGTGGGATTGCCTTCTCGGCAAAATAGGCCTTGCTGGCCTTGCGCGCGGACTGCACGGCAGCCAGGTATTGGTCGATCGCCCGGGTGTTCTGGGGAAAATACTCGTTCAGTTTCGCCCGGAACGGTTCGGTGCCGCTGACAAAATCATAAACCCGGTCGCCGACGAACACGCGATCATACACATTTGGCAAGGGCGCCCATTGCAGACGTCCTTCGGTAATCCGGTCAAAGAGCTGCCGGATGACGGTATCCGGCTGCTGCACCTCGCCCACATAATGCAACCCGACATCCCATTCGTAGTTCCGGCGGCCAAAGACATGGGTGAACCCGCCGGCCACCGAGTGGCGCTCCAGCACGAGCACGCGCTGTTGCGCCTGCAGGGAGAGCAGCGCCGCGGCGGCCAGCCCGCCGATGCCGGAGCCGATGACAATCGCATCCCAAGTTTCGCCGGGAAGCGGAACGGAGGGGGTGGGCACGCTCATGTCGGCAATGTAGAAATTGCCCGGCGAAACAGCCATGAAATTCGTGGACGTGCGTAATACCGACATTCCTGTCGGCGGGTAAAGGCGACTTTCCAGTCGCCAGTTCCTGCTCCCAGAAAAACGGGAACCCGGGACTCGAAAGTCCCGTGAACCTGTGGGAAAGAATGCCCGCGCGCCCTCGGTGCTCCGCATTCGGCACTCGATAGTCGTGAGCTCTGGGCATGCGGGCCCGGCGCTCCGGCAATCCGCACTCAGCAACCCGCACTCCGCACTTAGTTGCTCCGCTTCACGGGGATTACTTCCAACGTGTGGAGTGTGACCGGGCCGAGCAAGCCCGATTTCGGGGGGGTCATATCCTTGGTGAATGGCTCATACGAACTCCAGGTGAATCGCTCCGCGGCCGGCAACGCCGCGTCACCAATCATGCGGTTCAGCCAAAGATTGGCCACGCGAATCTCCAACGTGTTCTGTCCCGGCCGCAAGGCTCCGGTGGTATCCACGCGTAGCGGCGGATGCCATAACACCCCCAGGTCGTGACCGTTTAGCTTCACCTGCGCCATCACCTGCACCTCGCCGAGATCGAGCCACGTCTCCGTTTTCTGTTTGCCCGCTTGGGTCGGCGGCGTCCAGTCGAAGGTCTTGGTATAAGTGGCCGTACCCGAAAAATAGCGCACGCCGGGATTGGTGGAATCGCTCAACGAGGCCAGGTGATCCAACGTGATTTGGTCCGGCGCACCCCATTTGGGCGGGAAACTCACCGTCCAGGCGCCGGTGATTTCCTGCGGGGCCGGCACGTTCTTGATTTCGGCGCTACGCGTCTGACCGCCAGCGCTGGTCAGTTGGTAATGCCCCGATTCCGAGGCGACAATTTCGAGCCGGCCCGCCGCATTGCAACGGACTTCCGCCGGGCGGGGAGCCGCCGGCACCAGCCAGCTCAAGTGAATGCTATCGTCGCCGCCCCCCTGAAAGTACTCCACTCGAACCGGGTAGCGTCGCCCCGCGACGAGCTCGATCTTGCCCGTGTGCGCCTCTTTACCGCCATCCAGACTCCAATGTTCAATCACGCGCTGATCGTCGATAAACAACCGGCAGCCATCATCGGCGTAGAGGCAAAAGGTATACTCGCCCGATGCCAGCGCCGTCAGGGTGCCGGTCCAGCGCGCCGACCAGTTCTCCGCCGGTATCCCCGCGGCCGGTGAACCGCTGTTCCACGCAAAATTAACGGCTGCATCCGTTCGCACCACGGTGGGCGCACCGCTCAGGTCAGTGTTCGTAAAATATTCTCCGTGCAATCCGCGGGCTCCATCAGCTCCGGTCGTCAGTACGATGGCCGGGTTCAGGTTGATCGTGTCCGGATCCTGGCCGCCAATGGTGAAGGGCTGATCGTCGGCGGTATATTCCACGACCAGGGTTTTCACGGTGCCAAAAGCGGGATCATCGCCTTCGGCCATCCTGGCCACCTGAAAGCTGGCTTCACCACGGTTTATCAGCGCCTGAGCCTTGGCTTGTACGTCGCGGGTGCGGGTCGCGTCGCCCGGCACGCCGTAGGTGGCTTTCTGAATCTTGATCACGGGCAGCCTGCTCACCGGCACCACCGGCTGACCCTCCCGCGTAAAAGCAACGATCGAATCAGACGGTTTGGCGGGCGAGCGGAAGACCACGAAGGTGGAACCCGTGGCTTCAAGGCGCAACGGCAGGGTGATGCCCGTCGCGGTTTCCTGATAGGTCGCCAGCGGCGACATTTCGCCCGTCTGCGGATTCCACAACTCGGGGCGCAGCCCCGTCACCCGAAAATGGCATTGGGCTTCCACGGCGGCGGTCGTTTCGTTGGCCAAAAAGAAAATATGCGTCTCCCCGAGCTGGCGGTGAATCCAGTTCAACTTCACACTGGCCGTAAAGTCGGGCGGTGTCTGCAATTGTGCCAACACGGTGGCCAGCGATTGGCCCCAAATCACCTGCCCCTTGCCCAAGGCATGCGAGGTCACAGTTTTGCCATCACAGTCGCCCCAAATTTCCGCCGCCATCCGGGCCACTTCCTGATCGCATTCCGGGTAGCCGGAGAGGCTCGGGGAAGCAGTCGGACGGGCCCCCACCACGGTGGCCCCGGCTTCCACCAAGGCCTTGATTTTCTTCACCAAGGCGGGCGTCATCAAGCCGGGTTCGGCCGGCAACAGCAACATTCGGTAGCTCATGCCATCCGGCAGCACGAGCCGGCCAGCCTGCACATTCATCCGGGTGATCAGCGCCTCCGCGCTGCATTCATCATATTTGTAACCCACCGGCACTTCGGGCGCGGGGGTGAAATAGGTCTGGTCCGGCAATTCCGGGCGCAGGCAGCAAAGGTCCGCCACGAACAAGCCTTGCCGCAAGAGATACTGGCAGCGGGCGAGATATTCATGCCACGCGTGGGACATTTCCCACCAGGTCTGGGTGCGTTCGTAGTGCAGGCCCCACGGCCCCATGGTGGAGCCGGGAAAACGGTCCAGATACGGCTGGTGGGCGTAGCGATGGATCACAAAGCGATTGATGCCCTGGGAAAATTCATAATCGCCGAGCGCCTTGATGGTCGCAGGATGGAATCTCCACTGTTCCGTGTCGTCGGACGTGAATGATTCCGCGCCGACAATTGTGTGGCCCATGATATGGGCCACCGAGGCCATCTGCCGCGCCTTGGCCTGATTCTGCGTGCCACCCGTGGCCCAAAATTCGCTCATCGGTTCATCCGCCCGCTGCGTATAGGTGGCCTCATCGCCAAACGGCAGATCGTAGCCTTCGAGCGTCAGGCGCAGGCCATGCTCATGCGCCAGTTCCGCCAACCGGCCGACATAATTCTCCGCCAACAACTCCGCCACGGTCTGCTCAAAGTCCCAATGGAACCGGCGGGCGATCGCCGGGGCGCCGATGGTGCCGGCAGCATTGGTGCCGGCAATCACGAGGCCGGTAACATTCGGCAGGAACGGCAGCGGGTCGTAACCCCGGCGCTTCTGAAACTCCTCGCGGAAGGCCGGCGTCCAGTTCTGCGTGCCCACCTCCCAACTGTCAATGTGCGTGGCGGACAACGTCGGGCCGGCCAGCGCGCCGACGCCCGCGATGAGTTTTCCCATCATGTTCGTAAAATGAAGGTCCATCGCCGCGCGGCTCAACTTGTCGCACTCCAAGCCGTTGCCGCCCTTGACGGGCGGACGCGTGGAGGATCCCGTGGTCGTGTGGCCGATGCGCTCGATGATCCAGCGACCGGCGGGAACCTCCCAGTCCAAGGCGCCATGGTCATCCAACTTGGCCGTCAGGTTCACCACGGCGTCGGGGGCCACCACGCCGTTGGTCGGTTCCGGAAACGCCAGCACGGCGATGTCCCGGTAGAAATCATCAAATTTGACCGAACTGTTAAAACTATCCCGCGAACGATGGCTGCCCGTGTCCGGCGCCGGCAGGACCCCTGTAAAATGAGCCGGCCCGGCCAGGGTCAGATTCGTTGCCACCAGCATTTGCATGGAAAACTCCGGCGTGATCCAAGGCCCGCTGCTGCCGCACCAGCCGGGACCGTTGGTCATGTTGATTTCCAGGCCCAGCCGATGCGCCTCGGCCACGGCAAAGCGGAAGAGTTCCTGCCACTCCGGATTCATGAAATCAGCGGTGCCGGGCGGCGGCGCAAAACGCTCCACCACGTCCATGATGATGACGCCGCCCACACCGGCGCGCTGCATGGCTTCAAGATCGGCGGTGATGCCCGCCTTGGTGACATTGCCGTTGTTCCAAAACCAGTAAACCCACGGCCGGGCATCCGCCGGCGGCTTGGCGAATTGCGCCGACAGATCATCTGCCATCAGCGGCGCCGTCCAAAGTGACAGCGCCAAGGCCACGAGTAATTTTACATTCATATGATTTTAATACGTGGTGGTCAGGGCTGCCTCAGCAGACGCAAACAGTCTCGATCCCGAGCAACAGCCCGAGCTTTTTGATCCGGTCGGCCAGGTGGCCCACCCCGACGGCACAATGGTGCGCCGGGCCGTGAACGTTCCATTCATTCACAAACCGTCGGGCGCCGAGGCTGAACCGGTAGCGGCTGTTCGTGTTGCCAATCTCCAAAATCGGCCCGGGCACCGACGCGCCCTCGGCCACGAGCAACTTGAGCCGCCCCTCGGCCGTCGGCACCACGGACAGCAACGTGACCGGCCCGTGCTTCACCGACATCTCCACCGAGAGGCCGCGTCCCACCTTTCCGTGAAACACCTCCAGCGGGCGCACCTTGGTTTTGCCTTGGGCAATGGCGATGTGCCCCGGGCCGTCGTGGCCCATCAGCACCACGTCATCCGTGAAGTCCATGGCGTAATACTCGGTGAACGATCCGCCAACGCCGAAGGTGTCCAGGATTTTCATCGCCTGGGCATTGTTGACCTCATATTCACCGGCCACCGGAACGCCGCGGGCCGTCAGCAGGGAATTGCCCAAAATAATGGAACTGATGGCGTCCTCATTCTCGGCATTGCCGGTGCCCATGTAGTAGTAGGCCAGCGAACCCAGGTCGTGCTCCGCCACCAAGCGGTCCAAGGCCACGGAAGTGCGGGCGGCGCGTTCCAATTCGGCCCGCGCGCAATCCGGGCCAATCTCAAATTTTGCGTTAAATTCCGACACGCGCTCCGTGATTTGCGCGGCGGTCACCGCGCGGCGCAATGCCGCCAGCTCATCCACTTCCAGCAGTTCCATGTGTCCGCCAAAGGTGGCGCAATGCTGCGTGAGATCCGCCGCCACATCCAGCATGCCGCCGTAATAATGGCCCATCAAACCAAGCCGATTGTGCGCCATCACCCCGGCCACCCGGGCCGCCTCCAGCCACGCATCCACCTCCTGCCAGCAAACCGGATCGTCGTGGAGGATGCCGGTGACCTGGTGAAACGGAATGCGCGCCCGATTGAAGACGTTGGCGATTTCGGGCACCGCGCAGGCACTGCAGGTGCCCAGCCATTCGCCGGTCATGGCCGTGCGCTGCTTCAACTGATTGAAGCGCGCGTAATCGATGGCCGGTTCCGGGCTCAGATTGAGCACGATAACCGGCACCTTGGCCCGTTGCACCACCGGCAGCACCGTGGACGACAGGGCATAGGTGGTCACATAAACAAAGATCAGATCCACGTCCTCCCGCCGGAACCGGTGCCCGGCCGCAAACGCCTTGGGCACGGAATCGATCAGCCCCAGATTCACGATCTCAATCCCCGGTCGAGCCAGTCGGCCCGCCACCTGCGCCACATATTTTTCGAGCCGCGCCTGCAGGCCGTCGAATTGCGGCCAGTAGGTGTCCAAGCCAATACCAAACAGTCCAATCCGGCAGGTGTGCATGGGCCGATTCTAAGCGGGATATTGGGGGCGGACAATACATCCAATGGCAATTCTCGTATAAAAAATGGGCGCGCTCAATGGCCCGAAGCCGGCGGTTCCATAACGGAGCCGGTCTCGTTTTTTTGGCGTTGTCCGGAGTATTTCGCCCGCCAATTATTCGGCGAAAGGCCCATCCGCTGTTTGAATTGCCGGGATAAATGGGGTGCGGAGGCGAAGCCGAGTATTTCGGCGATTTCCTTGACGGACTTGGTGGTATTAGCGAGCAAGCCTCCGGCTTTTTGGATGCGGGTATGCAGGTGATGCTGGGTCATGCTGAGGCCCACGCGCGCCATGAAACTGTGCCGCAGATGGGAATAGCCAACCCCCAGTTCCGCCGCCAAGGCCGGCAAATCCAGCGGCTCCTGGCAACGCAGGGCAATCAGCATGTGGGCGCGCTGCACCACCTCGTCAATGGCCTTGGTGAAGCCGCGTTCGCCGCGCCGCAGGTGGCCCAACAGCGCCAGCAGGTGCAAGCCGAGCGTGGAGAGCAAATCCTGATTGGCCATGGCCTCCACCCGCGCGCAGCTATGACACCGCTCGAAGCAGTCGCTCACTTCGCTGGTCATCCCCGCAGACAAGAGGCTATGCCGGGGCTGAATGAGCCCCGCGCGAGCGGCGGCATCAAACACCGGACCGTGACACTCAATCCAATGCTCCACCCAGCCGGTTTTCGGGGCCGGCTGGTACCGATGCCAGATGCCGGGAAACAGGATCATGATGGTACCCGGTTTCACGGTCTGGGTTCCCCGCTGGGCGGCGCACTCAAACACCCCCGAACCGGCTGAGATCAGAATGATCTGATAGCGTTGCAAAACGCGCCCCTCGCGCCAATTGAAGTAGTGATCCAACGGATGCTGCGCGGGCGGATAGGTCTGGTGCGGCCCCACGTTTGTGTAGCCGGCCGCCGTGGCCACGCAGCCCCAAATGGAATCAGCCGGCTGCGACGGCAGATAAACGAAATAGTTTTTCATAAGCCGCCAGCCGGGGCGCGCCGCGTCACCGGGCGCCGGCGGAGCAATGAGTTGCCCACGTTCAGGACCACGGGGTTCGGCACCAGAAAATTCGCGTTTCGGGACGCGGTGATCACGAGCCCGATGCTATCTGGGCCCCATCCGGGAAGCAAAGTGATAGTCGCCAGAACCCACTTGATAGACCACCCCGGCGGCTTCCGTGCGCAACCAACTGACACCTGGCGACTGGGCCGCGGGCCGGGCCGACTCGGTCACCGTTTCCGGACCGGCCGCCGGCACACACACCGTGGCCGTGGTATTGGCGGGAATGGAGAGCTGCAAATCAAATTGCCCGTCGGACTGGTGCCATTCGCTGCTGATCCGTCCATGAATGGAATCATAGTGTTCCTTAACCCAAGCGAGGTCGCCGACCACTTCGGGATGGATAATGATCTTTTTGAAACCGGGTGCCGCCGGATCGGGCCGAATGCCGCCCAAGTACCCGTACAGCCAGATGTTGAGGTCGCCAATCAGCATGACGATGTTGCGGGAGTTCATCCCGGAGTCGGCGGTGTCGCCATTCCAAAGTTCCCAGACCGTGGTGGCGCCTTTTGAAATCATGTAGCCCCAACTCGGATAAGTCGTCTGCGTAGCCAACGTGTAGGCGAGGTCCGCCCGGCCGTTATCCGACAGGACCCGCATCAAGTAATGTCCACCGATCAGTCCGGTTGCCAGGTGATTGCTGCTGTCCACCGTGATTTGCCCGACCAAATGGGCAAACACATTCGTTTTGTCCTCCTCCGGCACCAGGCCAAACGCCAGCGGCAACACGCAGGCGGTTTGCGTGCCATTGTCGTAAGAACCGGCCTTGGCATCCAGAAAGCGGCGGTTGAAAGCCACTTTCATGCGGGCGGCGAGAGCTTCAAAACGATCGGCGTCCGCGGCCTTTCCCAGTAGCCGCGCCGACCGCGCCATCAGTTGCAAATCATGGTAGAAAATGGCCGTGCTGATCAAAACGCCGCTGGTGGTCAACTTGGGGTCCTGCGAATTGATTACCGTCATCTCCGCCGGCGTTCGCGGGGGAAAGCACCAGTCCCCATACGTGTTGCGGGACATGAGATCGTCCGCCAAAAATGACGACATGTAATCCGCCCACTTTTTCATGGCGTCATAATGGTCCCGCAGAATGCCCAGATCGCCATATTGATCGTAAAGCATGTGCGGGATGAGAAGATAGGAACTGGCCCACACCACACCATCCTGATAGAGGGGCCAATAGGCCGGGCACACGTCCGGCACGCTGCCGTTGGGATGTTGGGCGTCCCGGATATCCGTAAGCCACTGGGTGTAAAGCGGCGCCACGTCGAAGAGATATGTTTCACCTTTGGACACCTCCTGCCGGTCGCCCATCCAGCCTTCCCGTTCATCGCGGGGCAGATCCGTGGGCAGGCTGCGGTAGTTATCCCGGATGGTCCAATAGACGTTGTGCGCCAGTTGATTGAGCAACGGGTTGGAACAGGCAAACTGCCCCGCCGCCGGCACAGCGTCACCCACCTGCCGTCCCTCAATCGCGTCCAAGGTCGGCTGGCCGGGAAACCCTGTGACTTCCACGTAGCGAAAACCGTGATAGGTGAAGCGCGGCTCATACGTCTCCATCCCCTGCCCTTTCAACGTATAAATGTCCTCGGCCTTCGCGCTGCGCATATTGTCGGTATAGATCATGCCATCCGGTCTGAGCCCTTCCGCGTGACGGAGTTTGATGACGGTGCCGCGGGGGCCACTGACTTTCAGCCGGCACCAGCCGGCCATGTTTTGCCCCAGGTCATAAACATAGACGCCGGGGGCGGGATTGGTCACGGCCACGGGCGGGAACGTATCGACCACGCGGATCGGCTCGCCGATTTGGGCCGACAACACCGGCGCGGCCGGCTGCACGAGCTGCACGGGCTGCCATTGGGAATCATCAAATTTCGGTTGGCACCAGCCGGGCATGTCCAGTCGCGCATCATATTCCTCGCCGTCGTATTCATTATTGGCACGAATCGGCCCGTCGGCGGTCACCTTCCAACTCCGGTCGCTGACGACTTCAGCCGTTGTGCCATCGGTATATTCAAGGTTCAATTGCAACCGCAGTTTCGGGTAGCCATAACTCACCGCCGCCGCCGGCACCCGCACACGCGGCGCAAAGAAACGGCCGTTGCCGAGGATGACACCGAGGGCGTTATCGCCCGACTGAAGCTCCGCGGTCGCGTCAAAGGTCAGGTAAAAGGCGCGCTGATCATATTCGGCCAGCGCGGGCGAGAGCACATCCTCGCTCAGCTTGCGGCCGTTCACGTACAACTCAAAGAGACCCACGCCGCAGACATACGCCGTGGCCCGCCGCACCGGCTTGGCCACCGTAAAATCATGCCGCAAATAACGGGCTGGCAACCGCCGACGTTCATCGCCAATTTTTCCCCAAGGTTGCATGCCATATTCGCCCAGCGGCTTGGCCAGCGCCCAGCCGGTATCGTTGCCGGCCAGGGTGTTCCAGCCTTCGCCCGGGTTCGTGGCGGACTTCCAACTTTCGTCCGTCGCCAGCGTCAGGTCCTTGCCTTGGGCGAACTGGACCTCCAACCGCGCGATCAAGCCGGCGGGAGTTGGCTCCACGCCAACGTTGCGCGCCTCCACCGCCAGGACATTCCGCCCCGGTTTCAATAAGGGGCCGACCGCCACCTTTCCCGGCCGCTGCCAATCGTCGCCACTGCCGGCGCGCTGGCCATTGACAAACAAATCAAACTCATTGTCGGCCATCAGCGTCACGGTGGCCGCGGACACGGCTTGCGCTGCCGGCAAATCAATGACGCGGCGGAAATAACGTTTGCCCGCCGGCGCGCGGGTCGCCGGATCGCCCTCGGGAAACCAGATCCATTTTGCCCCGTCGAGCGGATCGGTCATTTCACCGCCATCCAGTCCGATCCAGGCTCCGTGCCAATCCGACGGCTCCAGCAGCCCCATGCTCCACCTCGCGGGCTCGCTCCACGCCGACGGCTGGCCGGTTTGGTCCCAAACCCGCACCTTCCAGCAACAGGCCACGCCGGACACCAGTGGTTTGCCCGCATAAGGGATATTGACGGTATCGGCGCCGGCCACCCGGCCGCTGTCCCACAAATCCCCGTGGTCCTGCCGGAGCAGTTCCTCGCTGCTGGCCACCAGGATTTGATAGGCCGTCTGCGCCTGGCCACGCCCGGCCGCTTGCACCTGCCAGCCCAGGCGGGGCTGCCGCACATCGATGCCCGGCGGATTGGATCGGTATTCGCACTGCAAATTCACCGGCACGGCGGCGCCCAGCGGCAGCGCGCCGGCCAGCACCAGCCAGACAGCCAGCAGACCGCACCACGATGGCAGATTCTTCAAAAGTCGCTTGGGATTCATGGATCGTTTTTGGATTTCTTCAAAGGCATTGCCGAACGGATCACGTCGTCTCGCCAATGGCTCTGGCCAATATGGAAACAGTTAAATGGGATTTAACCAATCGAGAAATCACGGCTGAGTCTCCAGCCTCGCCGGTTCCTTGAGCACCACTGGTTCAGGGTCCGCCCACTGGACGTGGATGCCGGCCTGATTAAGGAGGCGGGCAAGCCCTCGCACGGGCGCGATGGGAAATGTTTGCTGCCCCAAAGTTTCCCCCCAAGTCCAGACTTCGCCATCAGCCGTTAACGCGGCCCCCAACTGATGGTGGCCGCCGCAAAACGCCACAACCCCTTTCGGCAGCTCGATTCGTCGAAACTGCCCGGGGTGATTGATGGATGGCTGCGATGAGAGCCAGGCAGTGTCATTCACCAACTTCGGATCACCGTACAGTGCTGAGACAATGAACAAAGGCGGCCCCGCCCCGCCCAACTTCACGGCCGAGTTTTCTGTGAAGGTTTCGACCTGGGTCAGGCCTCCAACCTCATAAGTGATTTTCAAGACTTTTGGGATTCCAGATGCCGGGTCGCCGCCGCCAAGGGTCCCGCTGTCCGCCAGACAGAGCAGGTGATTGTTCGTAACCAGTCCACTCACCATGGCCGTCACGTTGGCGACGCCGCGAAGCCCCGAACCATCCCGCACCCAAAGTGAACCATCGCGCTTCTGCATGAGCGGACACGAACCGGCAAACGCAGCACAAGCCTGCCAATCGCTTTCCGTTCCCACCCGCACCGGCGAAGAGTCTGAATTGGTGGAGGCCCCGGTGTACATGTGCGCCTGACGCCCCCACGCCCAGAGCGTCCCGTCAAACTTGATGCCGAAAACCATCCAGTCGCCCATCCCGACATCCACCCAATTCGTATCCGCAGAAACGCGGGTTGGCACCGGGATGCTGGAGCCACTTTCAGAGCGACTGTAGTCCCAGCCCCAAAACCAGAGCGTACCGTCCGCCTGCTGGCCGACAGTTTGAATCCCATTGGCCCAAACCCGGGTCCAATTAGTGGAATCACCTACTTGCACCGGAACGCGGCTGCTATAGGTAGTACCGTCACCCAATTGGCCAGCCCAATTGCTGCCCCAAGACCAGAGGGTGCCATCCCGTCGCAGG
>CAYTJG010000127.1:0-16019 GCA_964437865.1 uncultured Bifidobacteriaceae bacterium
GCGCGCGGCCGTCTCGGCCGCTGCGACGTGATTCCGAACCAAGCGTCACCCGACAGAAACGCTCCAAAACGCCAGGCCGCCCCACCACGCGCCGCTCGATGCGCCAGCGGCCGCCACGCGCGCACGTCTCAGCGCCCGGGACGGGCGCGGACCGCACCGTCTGCAGCCCCGCTTTTTGTTGACGCTATCAACCAACGTGTTATCTATTGATTGACAATGTCAACAAACGACCAGCGGTCATCCGCACGGGCAGCATCGATCCACGAGGCTGACCGATGGACCACAGGCAACACCGGCGAACGCCGAGGCATGGGCGCCGGTAGTTGGCCGTCGGCTTGAACCCGCATGGCTGCCAGTTCTCCATCCACTTCTGTTCCGTCCCGCCCCGGCCATTCCCATCGCGGGCTGGCGTTGCTGCTGGCGGCCCTGTCCTCCCTGGGGCCGTTTTCCACGGATACGTACCTGCCTTCGTTTCGCGAGATCGGCTTTCACTTTGGCGTTCCCGCACTGGTCGTGCAGCAAACGCTGACGGCCTATATGCTGCCCTTTGCGGTGATGACCCTGTGGCAGGGGGCGCTCTCGGATGCGTTTGGCCGGCGGCGGATTACGCTCGCCATGCTGGTCGTCTTTTGCGCGGCCTCGGTGGGTTGCATGCTGGCGTGGAACATTGGCGTGCTGATGACCTTTCGCGCCTTGCAAGGGTTCAGCGCCGGCGCCGGCATGATCATTGGTCGCGCCATCGTGCGGGATCTGTTCAACGGGGCGGAAGCGCGCCGGCTGATGAGCCGGATTGCGGTGGTGTTCGCCGTGGCGCCCGTGCTGGGCCCGATCATTGGCGGCTGGCTGCACGTCTGGTTTGGGTGGCGGTCGGTGTTTGCCTTTTTGGCGCTGTTTGCGGGCGTGCTGTGGGTGAGTTGCTGGCAGGCCCTGCCGGAAACACTCCCGGTGGAACAGCGGCATCCGTTTGCCGCCGGCTCGCTGTTGCGCGGCTATCGGCAGGTGTGCCTCTCCGCCCGGTTCGTCACCTTGGTGCTGGCGCTCATGCTCACCGGCGTGGCTTCGTTCATTTACATCGTGTCCGCGCCGGCGTTTGTGCAAAACATCCTGCACGGACGGGAGACGGAGTTCTACTGGTTGTTTGGCCCTATCACCGTTGGCTTGCTGCTGGGGGCGTGGCTGGCCGGGCGGCTCGCCGGGCACTGGAGCAACCTCCGCACGCTGGCGCTGGCTTACGGCCTCATGGCGCTGGCGGCCACGGGCAATGTGCTTTTTCACACCTTCCACGCGCCGAAGCTGCCGTGGAGCGTGCTGCCGCTCACCTTGTATGTGCTGGGCAGCGCGCTGGCCATGCCCAGCCTCACACTCATGGCCCTGGACCTGTTTCCGCAGCGACGCGGCCTGGCCGCTTCGTGCCAGGGCTTCGCCCAAACCACCGGCAATGCGCTCGCCACGGCCATCATCGCCCCGGCGCTCTGGGGCACCGCGCGCCGACTCGCCGGTGGCATGCTGGCCCTGTTCCTCGCGGGCGGCGTGGCGTTTGGCCTCTACGTTCTCTGGCCGCGCTTGGCCCGCCCCTCCCCCGCCCCGCCGGACGCGAACCGCCCAGCCAACCCGGCCTCCCCGGCGAAAGCCTGCCGGACCGCGTAAAGCGGCCGGGAACTTCCCGGCCACAAACTCCGTTCAGCGCCGTACGCAGCGCAGCAGGTCGGCGGGCAAGGCAATGTCCGGCGATTGGTTGCCGGCCGGATAAACGGTGACCCTCGTGATTTTCTGCGGGTTGAGGAAGCCGGCGCCGCCGGCCTTCAGATGAAAGGGAATCACCGGCAGCTCAAAAAAGTGCGGGAGAAACTGGCGATGCTCCTGCCGGGTGGACGGCACCAACATCTCCAGTCGCAAATGAATCATCCAGTCGCCCAGCGTGTGAATTTCCACCAGGGACGCGCACCGGCCGCCGGCCTCTGCCGGTCCGCTCTCCTCGCTCAGGGCCAGGTCGCCATGGATCGCCTCCAGGCTGGTTTCCACCGCGCTTACCCATCCCTGCGGCAGGGTGAGTGGCGGGGCGCCGGGCATGCGGGCCAGAATCATATCAACGCTACGGGCCGGAATGGAGGTAACGCTTCGTTCGGACGCCAGCACAAACAACGGCTGGCTGAACAGCCGGGGCGCGGCGAGAAAACCCAGGACTTGCGCCACCGAAACCGGGTCGCTCTGGTAAAATTCGGTTCTGGAGCCGTCGTCGGCACAAACCTCCAGCGTTAGATCGGTGTCATCGGCGGTCACAGGCGTTTGCATATTCATTTTTGGATACGTTCACGCCGCGTAGTATAGGAAGAAACTCCTCCCGCGAATAGCAATGGTTGAGGGCGAAGTTTGGTTCGTGAACGGGCTGGGGGGGCATAAGGTACGTCCCGGCCCCGCGGCCCTCACTTTGGAGCCGAACCGTTGGCGTCGGCGCGGGATTTCTGCAAAATGACCGCAAATTCCGATCCCTGCCCCTCCTGACTGTTGACGGTGACGCGACCGCCGTGCGCTTCGACAAAGGCTTTGACCAGACTCAGCCCCAGACCCAGGCCACGCTCAGAACGGCTCTTATCACCCCGATAGAGTCGGTCCCAGATTTTTTTCTGCTCCGCCGGGGCAATGCCCATGCCGGTGTCGCGAAAAATAACGGTGGCCTGGCCCGCCTCCTCGCGGATGGAAATCGCCACCCGGCCCTCGGACGGCGTGTACTTGATGGCGTTGTCGAGCAGGTTGGCAAACGCCTGACGCATTCGGATGCGGTCCACCGTCAACTTGCAACCGGCCGGCAGTTCCAGCTGCACGGCAAGCTTCTTCTCCTCCGCCACGTATTCATAAAGCTCGACCACTTCGCGGACCAGCTGGCACAGGTCCACGGGTTCCAGTTGCAGGCGCATGGTGCCGGCCTCGGCGGCGCTGATGTCCATCAGGGTGCTGAGCATGCTGAGCACGCGTTCGGATTCCTCCACGCAATCCGCCAGTGCCTCGCGGGCGGCGGCGGGATCGGCCTCCGGCTGCATGGCCAGCTCGGCCGTGCCGCGCATCCGCGTGAGTGGCGTGCGCAGGTCATGGGCCACGTTGTCCAGCGATTCACGCATGGCGCGAATAAGCGTCTCGTTGCGTTCCAGCAGGGTGTTGAAGAGCCGCACCAGATCGTCCAACTCGTCGCGCGACCGGCGCGTGGGCACGCGGGCGTCCAATTTGCCGGTGCGCAAGATCTCCTGCGCCGTGACCACGATTTCCCGGACCGGCCGCATGGTGCGATGCGCAAAGAAGGCGCCGGCCGCAAACCCGAGCACGATCATCACCGCACCCACCGCCAGAAAAGTCCGCCGCACCGGTTCCAACACCGTCTCGCGGCGGTTGCTGCTCCGCCCAACCTGCAACAGGGAATTATCCGGCAAAATGGCCGAGGCCAGCACAAAATCCCGCTCCTCGTTCTTGGGAATGCGATAGATGCCCACGCGCCGCCGGTAACCCGGCAGGTCGGCGGGCAGATCGTGAAAGGTGATCCATTCATCGGGCACGCTGAGCGGCACGTCGGTCCACGCGTTGACCACGCGCACATAGAACGTCTTTTTACCGCCCTCCTCCTGCTGAATCACGTTGCGCAGGTCGGCCAAGCCGCCATTGTCGTAAACCGCCGCGTATTCCCGCAGGCGCGCCAGCAGCACCTCGCGATCCTTGCTGCCCAGGGCCGCCGCCAACACATAATATGCCAGCGCCAGCAGCGCGACGCAGCCGAACGCGAAGATCAGCGCCGAGAGCAATCCCAGCCGGACGCCGATGCTGCGGCGGATGGTTTCAACCCGCCCGAAGGACATAGCCTACTCCTCGCATGGTGTGAATCAGGGTTTTGCCCGGATCGACCTTGTTGCGCAGCCGGTGCACGAGCACGTCCACGACGTTTGTCTGGGGATCAAAGCTGTAGTCAAAGATGTGCTCCAAGATCATGGTCTTGGTCACCGCGCGATTGGCCGAACGCATGAGGTACTCCAACAGGGCGAACTCGCGCGGCTGCAACTCGATCTTCTCCGCGCCGCGCCGCACCTCGCGCGTCAGCAGATCGAGGGTCAGGTCACCCGCGGTCAGCCGGGTCGGCTCCGCCGTCTGCGTGGCACGACGGATCAGGGCTTGGATGCGGGCGAGCAATTCGGAAAAGGCAAAGGGCTTGGCAAGGTAGTCATCGGCGCCGGCCTGCAGGCCGCGCACGCGGTCCTCCACCGAGGCCTTGGCGCTGAGGATGAGCACCGGCAGGCGGACCTTGCGGGCCCGCAACTGCTGGACCAGGCTCAGGCCGTCGAGCTTGGGCAACATGACATCCACCACCGCCGCGTCGTAGGCCACCGTCTGGGCCAGGGCCAGGGCCTGCTCGCCGTCGGCCCGGTGGTCCACGGCATAGCTGTTCTGCTTGAGTCCTTTCACGAGAAAGGAGGCGATTTTTTCGTCATCTTCCACCACCAGGATGCGCATAGCTTGAGTAATAATTGGCAAAAAACGGGCGCCGAAGCAAATCACATTGACGTAATCGGTCCAATTTCGGTATGCTATACAACTCGTTTAACTCATACTTAATTGTGAACGTATCCGTTGAAAATTTGGCCCCGTGCAAAAAGCTGGTACGGGTGGAACTGGACGCGGCAGCCGTGAACGCGGCCTTTGACGCCATCACCAAGGACATTCAGAAACAGGCCTCGCTGCCTGGCTTCCGCCCGGGCAAGGCGCCGCGGGACATGGTGATCAAGAAATACGCGGCCGAGATCAAGGACGAAGCCAAACGCAAATTGATCGGCGACAATTACCGGAAGGCCATCGAGGAACAGAAGCTCCAGGTGATCGGATATCCCGACATCGAGGAAGTGCAGTTCGAGCGGGGCCAGGCGTTGACGTTCACCGCCACGGTGGAGACGGCCCCTGATTTTCAACTGCCGGAATACAAGGGGCTGCCCGCGGTCCTGGAGTCCAAGGTGGTCACCGACGGCGACTTGGAACATGCCCTGGACCTGCTCCGCAACCAGCATGTGAAATATCAGACCGCGACGCGTCCGCTGGCCAAGGGCGACGTGGCGGTGGTGAACTACACGGGCACCTGCGAAGGCAAGCCCATCACGGAACTGGCGCCCACGGCCAAGGGGCTGACCGAGCAGAAGAATTTCTGGGTGGAGACGGCCGATGGCTCGTTCATTCCCGGCTTTGCGGCGCAGTTGATCGGGGCGCAGGCGGGCGAGAAGCGCACGGTGAACGTGGAGTACCCGGCCGATTTTGTGACCCCGCAGTTGCAGGGCAAAAAAGGTGTTTACGAAGTGGAACTTTTGGAGGTAAAAGAGAAGGTGTTGCCGGCGCTGGATGAAGAATTTGCGAAGAAGTTCGGCGCCGAGAACCTGGAGTCCTTCAAGGCCAATGTGCGCAAGGACCTGGAGAATGAGCTGAAATACTCGCAGTCCCGGGCGGTGCGCAACCAGGTGGTGCGGGCGCTGCTGGGCCGCGTGAATTTTGACCTGCCGGAAACGGCGGTGGCGGCGGAAACGCGCAATGTGGTCTATGACCTCGTGCGCCAAAACACGGAACGCGGCGTGGGCCGCGAACTGATCGAGAAGCAGAAGGACGAGATTTACTCGTATGCCGCGGGCAGCGCGAAGGACCGCGTGAAGCTGGCCTTCCTGGTCGGCCGCATCGCCGAGCAGGAGAAAGTGACCGTCGCGCAGGAAGACGTGCTCCGCAAGGCGCAGCAACTGGCGATGATGTACCAGATCTCGCTCGACCAGTTCCTGAAGGATTTGAAGAAACGCGACGGGGTGAACGAGCTTTACGAGCAAGTGCTGCACGAGAAGGTGCTGGAACTGCTGGAAAAGCATGCGGTCATTTCAGAAGGCACGCCGGCCAAGTAACTTTCCGGTTACCGAGCGGCGGGGCACGGCGTCTGGTTTTCCAACATGAAAAAAATCAGTGCGTGTTTGGTGCTGGCCGGCTTGGCGTCGGCGGCCGTGGCGCAGACCAATGCCCCGGCGGCCCGCCCCATGTCCTTGCAGGATTGTCTCGCTGAGGCGCTCCAGCACAACTTTGACGTGCGCGTGGAGCGCTACGAGCCGCTCAAATCAAAGCTCAGCCTCGAATCCGCCTACGCGGGTTATGATCCCACCTACAGCGTCAGCGGCGACCACTCGTACAACGAGTCCGGCGGCGGCTACGCGAGCGGCCTCATCGTGCCGCCCTCCGCGTCCGACGAGAACTCTTTCAGTTCGGCGCTCAGCGGCACCCTGCCCACGGGAACGACCTACAACTTGAACGGCAACTTGGGCGAAACCTACGGCTCGTACACCGGCAGCCCCTTCGACACCACCAGCGGTAATTTCGGCCTCAACCTGGACCAGCCGCTGTTGAAGAATCTTTGGATCGACAGCACGCGATTGTCCATTTCGGCCGCCAAGAACCAGATCAAATACACCCTGCAAGGCCTGCGCCAACAACTCATCACCACCGTCAGCGCGGTCGAAAACGCCTATTACGAACTCATTTACGCCCGGGAAAACCTGGGGGTGGAACAGGAGGCGCTGAACCTGGCCCAGACCCAGCTTGACCAGGACCAACAGCGCGTCTCCATCGGCAGCCTGGCGCCGCTGGACGTGCAGCAGGACGAATCCCAAGTGGCCCAAAGCCGCGCCAACCTGATCGCCGCCCAGTTCACCCTGCAAACCGATGAGAACACCTTAAAGAACCTGATCACCGACGATTATCTGACTTGGCACGGGTTGTCCTTGACCCCCACGGCGGAGCTGGAGGCGGTGCGACAGTTGCTGGACGTGCAGGACAGTTGGAGCAAGGGCATGGCCTCGCGCCCCGATTTGCTCCAGGCTAAGTTGACCCTGGAACAACAGGGCATCCAGTTGAAATACGACCGCAATCAGCTCTTCCCGCAGCTCGACCTGATCGCCAGCTATGGGTTCAACGGCTCGGGCAAGGAATACAGCGACGCGCTCGGTCAGTTCAACGAAGGCAACCGGCCCTACTACACGTACGGCGGAAAAATGTCCATCCCGCTGGGCAACCGCGCGGCGCGCAGCACCTTGAAGTCGGACAAGGCGGTGGAGCAACAGGACCTGCTCAAACTCAAGCAGCTCGAACAAAACGTGATGGTGGAGATCGACAACGCGGTCAAGCAGGCGCAATCAGCCTGGGAGAGCGTGGACGCCACCAAGCAAGCCCGCGTTTACGCCGAGGCCGCCTTGGACGCCGAGCAGAAGAAGTATGCGGTGGGCAAGAGCACCACCTTCACCGTGCTACAGCTCCAAAACAACCTCACCTCTGCCCGCTCGGCGGAAATCCGTGCGCAGGCCAATTATCAGGAGGCGCTCACCAACCTGGCCCAGCAGGAAGGCACCACCTTGGAACGCCGCAGCGTGGATATCACGGTGAAATAAGCCGGCTGGAATTCACCAGAAATTCCACGCTCCCCGCCAGACCACCCAGATCCCCAGCAACAGGTTTGTGATGGCATGGGCCGCCATGGCGTCGCCCAGGCGATTCTTCCGCAGCACGAGCCATTGATAGGCCATCCCGCAGAGAATGCCGGCCAGCCACTGACTATGTTCGCAGCCAAACAATAGGGCGGTCACAAAAAAAGGCAGCGGCAGGAATCGGTTGAGCGGCACCTCCATAAAACTTTGCCGGGCGATGTACCGGTACAGAAACGACCGGTAAAACACCTCCTCCAGCGGCGGCACCACCACGGTCATGCCGAAAAGATGCACCCCCAAAAAACAATAGGCCGCCAACGAATGCTGGCCGAAAACGAGGAATGGATTCGCATTTTCCACGCCGGCCTTGGAAAAACTCAGCTTGGGATACCAATCATCCAGGCCAATCCACATCACGCACACGCCCACCCCCACCGCGACCGCCTCCCAGCCAAACGCCCAGCGCATCTCCGCCACCAGCGGCCGGATTTCCCACAGCAACCAAAGCCCCACCACCGTCTTGGCCAGGTAAAACCAATACGCCGACTCGGCGCCAAACTTCCCCTGGCACGCGGTTAGCAGGATAAAAATGATAAACGGCGCCACGCGCGGCGCCAACACGGACCGTGAGAAAAGGGAACGCAGCGACATTGGTTCAGTTTCCCATTTTCAACTGATATTCCCGCTTGTCCGGCCCGACGAGCGTGACGATGGACTTGGTAATCGTCTTCACCTTGTACCCGTGATAGAGATCGCCGGTGCGAACCGTCGTGCCATTCAGGATCGCGGAGGGTGTGGTGGGAGAATAAAAAATGCCCTGCAGTCTGATCACGACCGGTTGTTGGACCGGCGCGGGCACGGCTGCCGCGGGTGCGGGCGATGCCACCGCCGCTGGCGCCGGTGCGGGCGTGGGCGGACGGGGAGTCGCCGCTGCCGGAGCAACGGTCGCCGGCGGCCGGGTCGCCAGGGGCCGCGCCGCCGGGCCTCGCCTATGCGTGCCATGGTTCACCACCGCCCAGCCAATAAAGAAAATCGCGGCCACGATGAGCAGGAACGCCAGCCCGGGCAGAAACCACGCCGGCAACCGCGGCGGTTTACCGGCCCCGGGCGGCAGGAACGGCAGTCCGCCGGGCGCCTTGCCCGGAGGCGCCTTGCCCGCCTCTTTTAGCGCGTCGTTGATCAGACTCATGCGTGAATATCTCCTTCCAACTCGCGGATGGCGCGGCCCACCATCCGATAGTTAATCCGATAGCTGTGTTCGACGAACCCGGCCAACAGGGCCTTGTCGCACACGGCATTGACCAGGCGGGGAATGCCCTTGCTGTAGCCAAACACCCGCCAGAGGGCCGGCAACGTAAAGGTCGGCACCCCGTTGGAACCCGCCAACGCGAGCCGATGATGAATGTATTGCCCCACTTCGTTGCGCGTCAGCGGCATCAAATGGTACCGCACCGTAATGCGCTGCCGCAACTGCCGCAGCCGGTGGCTGTTCAGGCGGTCGCGCAACTCCGGCTGCCCCATGAGCACGATCTGCAACAACTTGCGATCGTCCGTCTCAATGTTCGAAATCAACCGCACCTGCTCCAGCAAATCCTCCGTGAGATCCTGCGCCTCGTCCACGATCAAGACCGTGTCCTTGCCCTCCCGCGTCTGCTTCAATAGAAAGTTGCTGATGGCTGCAATGGTCTCCAGGCGGTCCAGGCCCTTGACCTGCAGGCCAAACTCCATGGCAATGGCCCGCATCAATTCATCCGCATTCAAGACCGGATTCAGGATCAAGGCCGTGGAATAATGCCCATCCAGTTGCTCCAGCAGCGCCCGGCAGAGCGTGGTCTTGCCCGCGCCCACCTCGCCGGTAAGCTGCACGAAGCCCTTGCGCTCGCGGATGCCGTACAACAGGTGGTTGAATGCCTCCCGGTGTTTGATGCTATGAAAAAGGAAGCGCGGGTTCGGCGTAATGTCGAACGGTGCCGTCTTTAGACCATAGAACTCCAGGTACACGGGGCTTTTTTAGCAGAAACCGGCCGCAAGGAAAGATGAAACGCAAGCCGCCCAAGGCGCCGCTCGCACAACTTCCCCGGGCTTGTGAACCATTCAACCAATGCGTCCAGCGCTCACGGCAAGTTTGGCTGCGCTCCCAAGCCGCGGACTGGCGGCCGCGATTTCGTCCAATACGCCACCGGCAAACCGACATCGGGCGCCAGCCCGGTGATGCGGCCAATCCTCCCGGCCTTGGGAAAATCTTGATTGACATTTCCAGCAGGTTTTCTAATATACTCCTTGGCTGGTCGGCGAATAACCGGCCAATTTACAGAAGGTCAAGGGTTGGTTCAAACACCAGATGATATTCCCATAGCCTGCATCCCTAAAATTCATCCATTCCTTCCGCATGAATATTCCCTCCTCCCTCCACCGCGTTGCCGTCTCGTTGTGGTTATTCGCCGGGCTTTGCGCCGTCGGACTCCCGGTCGGCGCTCACGCCTCCGATTACGTCAGCCTCATCACCAATACGCCGAACTTGGTCGGGTACTGGCGGTTTGACCCCGTTGATCAGACCAACAGCCTCGTCAACGGCTATCAAGGCGCTCTGGAGGGCAACGCCCAAATCGGGCCGCCTGGCTCGGGCTATCCGCTGCCTGCGGATGCCACCAATCAGGCACTGGAGTTGGACGGCAGCAGCAGCTACCTGCTTACCACGCTGTACGGCATGATTACCAACGAAGCCTCGGTCATTGTCTGGGTTAACCTGGCCGCCGAACCTTCCGCCGCTGGTCACTTCTTTCAAGTCACGGCCCAATCGCAGAGCAGCGACGACTTTGATTTTCAGATCCAGACGGATGATTCCCTTCACTTCTACACGGACTCCGGGTCCTCCACCGTCTATGCCACTCCCATTCCCACCAACCAGTGGCATTTTCTGGCGGCCACCTTTGTGGCCAACGGCGACCGCCCGATCTATCTGGATGGTGTATCAGTCGCCACCTCCACCGCCGGCAACCATTCCTTGAATACCGGCAGCCCATTTGTCGTGGGCGACAACCTGGTCTTCGGCGGGCGTTTCTTTGAGGGACGGATATCCGAGGTGGCCGTGTTTAACCGCGCCCTCACCGCCACTGAAATCGCCACCATCTATCAGGCGGGTGCCCCCGCTTATCTCAGCCTGGCCAGCCAGCCCGGTGGGGTCGTGCTTTCGTGGTCCACCAACTATGCCGCCTACTTGCTCCAGACCAACAACAATCTCGGCAACCCCGCCGGCTGGGGCGTTTCGGCCCTGCCCTATGCCATCGTGGGCGACCTTTACACCGCCAGCGACACCAATGCCGCGCCGCAAATGTTTTATCGATTGGTCAACCCGTAACTGAACCGCCCCTTCAATTCCCCGTCCACTTGTATTCGTAGGCGGGCGGCGGCTCGTACCGAAAGGGGAAGTTCATGAAGCCCGGCTGGCCGTTCCAGTACATCTTGATGAAGCTGGCATGGCCGTCCACAAAACTGGCCACGTTCTGGGCATCGGTGTGCTGCCGGCCTTGCGGCCAAGGCTTGTGAAAGCTGGTCGCGATGCCGCCGGCAATCTCCCCCACCATCGCCGTCTTCGTCGGCTCGCGCACCGAGGTCAACTTCCTGCCGGCCAGGCCAAATTCGTTGCTGCCGCGGTCCAGGCCATTGAACCCATAGCTGGAATAGTGGGCAAACGCCGCCTGGAAAAAACCCGATTCCATCGGGCAGTGGAACACCGCAATATTGGATTCCACGTTCGGCGGCAGGGCCAAATATTGCGCGAGGCAGTCCTTGTACGCGTAATAAATGTCGTTGGTGAAATAGCTCACCATCTCCGCGTGCTCGGCGGCGTAGAGATTGATGGCCAGATTGACCTGCCGGACGTTGCCCGTGCAGGCCATCCGCTTGCCGGCCGATTTGGCACCGCCGAGAGCCGGCAGCAGCAGGGCCGCCAGGATGGCGATGATCGCAATGACCACGAGCAATTCAATCAGCGTAAATGCGCCTGAATCAGGATATTTGGTTTTCATCGCCAACTGATTCGGGGCTGCGGCTCGCACCCTCAGCTCCAAAGCTGCCGCCGCATCGGGTGCCGCCAGAATCCAAGCCGGGCGCTTCATGTAGTCTTTTGGCCGATCATCCGGGGTGTGGCCGGGCACCGGCAACCACCGCCGTGCCACACCACCACCCCTTCATTCATACCATGCGAAAATGGTTCTCGAAACGGATCATTTTTTTCGCTGGGCCAACCTCAAACTACCGGAACGGGGTCAGTGCTGCCGCCCCATGCATTACCAGCGCAAATCGCGCATGTACTTCAAACTCACCGGAATCTGTTGTTCGCAACGGTCGGATTCGTCCTCGATGAAATACCATTGCACGCCCGCCTTGGCGGCGGCCTTGAAGAGCGGCGGGAAGGAGATCTTGCCCTGCCCGACCGGCGTATCGTTGTTCGGATCTGACTGACCGGTGTAGAAGCCCGTCGGGGTGCCTTCCTTCATGCCTTTCAAGTGCATCAGTTTCCAGCGGCTGCCGTATTTCTCCATCAACCGCGTCGGGTCCTGTCCCGCGTGCGCCACCCAAAAAATATCCATCTCGAAGGAAACATACTTCGGATCGGTCTGCGCCATCAGCAAATCAAAAAACGTGCCGTCCTTGTAAGGTGCAAATTCGTAACCGTGCGTGTGGGAGAAGAATTTCAATCCATGCTCGGCAAGCACCTGGCCCGCGTGATTGAAAGTCGCGATCGCCTCGCGGCAGGTTGGCTCGTCGAAGGTGGCACCATGCGGAACCCAGGCGCAGCCGACATACTTCAAGCCGAGCATCTTCGCATCGCTGATGATCCAATCCAAGTTCGTGCGAAACTGGTCGTAGCCATAATGGGCACTGATCGGACGCAATCCGTGGGCATCCAGTTGAGCCTTGAATTGTTCCGTGCTGAGGCCGTAGGTGCCCGCCAGTTCCACATTATTGACACCCCAGCTCTTGATTTCGGCCATGGTGCCCGGCACATCCTTGGCGAATTGGTTGCGCAGGCTGTACAGCTGCAAGCCCATCTTCTTCGGGCTGATCTCCCCGGCCTGCCCCGGATTGGTGAACAGAAGGCTGGCAGCAATCGCCATGATAAATGGCAGGAATCGGAGGTGTGATGTCATGGGTCTTATTAAAGGCACTTCAGCCAAAATTTAAAAGCGCGATATTTGGGAATTTCAAGAAAGGGGCCACCCACAGCTTGGTCCATTTTGTCATTTACCAGCTGATTTCATCCCGGATATCGCAATACCCAAGAAGAAACGCACCAATCAAAGGGAGCCCCATTAAGGCGAACGCTCACCCGCTGTTTCGCGACCAGATCGCCCGCAACTCCTTGGCCGTGCTGCCAATCTCGATCTTGTCAATCGGCGCGTTGGTGTCAGCCTGGCGCCACAGGACAAAAACCCGGCAGGGCTGCTCTGAATAGCGGCCCTCAAATTGCAGATACCCGGTCATCGCCTCACCCTGCCCCACCCGATAGGTTCCCGTCAGGGGACCCACACGCAACGCCCGAAGCGACGCCTGAGAATGGGCCAGCGAATCCAACTCCTGACGCACGGCGGCCTGGATTTGCGGATCCACTTCCCTGGCCATCGACCGGTGAAGGAGCAGCAAAAAGCCCGCGGCGAAGAGTATCACCCCGCAAACTGTGATCAGATTGCTGCGCATAGGAAACCGAATTGGTTAATCAAAAAACCCGTGCCTGTACGCCAAAACCATCGGCCAGCGCTGCTTTCCAGTCAAGGGAGAATGTCCCGTGCGCCTGCCAACCCGCAGACCGGAATATCGGCGCGTCGAGCTGGCGCCAGCACGTAGTGCAGACATTCTTGTCTGCGGGTAAAGGCGACCTTCCGGTCGCCAGTTTCCAAATTCCGGCGTCAGCACTGAAAGCGCGTCACCGCCCGCCCGGGGTACCGTCCTGAGATTACTCTCGGCCCGATCCGCTACGCCCCATGACGTCGCTGTACAGCCGTGATTGCCAAAGTTTGGAAGCAGCTACGCCACGATCGCGACGCGCACGGATTGTCGCGCCCAAGAACATCGGTTGCGCGGTTGAAATAAGAATTTACCTCGCGCCCCATTCTTCAAAGCGTGGAGGTTTTTCCTTTTCCGCACATCGTGAGGGGGATACGCTCCAAAACATCCGTGTGAGCAGGGGAAAAATATGATCTGCTTCAGCTGCCTCATCGCCGGCGAGCCATGAAAAAAAACCTAACCACCGCCCTTGAAGTCCACGGAACATCCGTGGCCGTCCTCTCCACTGAGGACGGCGATTACATCTCCCTCACCGACATGCTCCAGGCGAAGGATGGCGAGTTTTTTATCTCGGATTGGTTACGCAACCGCAATACCGTCGAGTTCCTCGGCATCTGGGAATCGGTTTTCAACCCAGGTTTTAATTGTGGCGAATTCGCCATAATTAAAAGTCAGGCCGGTCTCCACAGCTACAAGATAGCGTCAAGGAATGGGTCGAGAAAACCAAAGCCATCGGCCTCAAAGCCACAGCGGGACGATATGGTGGCACCTTTGCGCACCCCGACATCGCTTTCGAGTTCGGCATGTGGATCAGCCCTGAGTTTAAGATTTATCTAGTCAAAGAATTCCGCCGCCTAAAGGAGGACGAAAATCGTCGCCTCTCGCTAACCTGGAACCTCAACCGGACCCTTGCCAAGCTCAATTACCGCATCCACACGGATGCCATCAAAGCGTACCTCATTCCACCGGAGGTCACGCCCACGCAGGCCGCCATCGCCTACGCCAGCGAGGCTGACGTGCTCAATGTGGCGCTCTTCGGCCAAACGGCAAGACAGTGGCGAGAGACCAATCCCCAGATGGATGGTAACATGCGCGACCACGCCACCATCGAGCAACTGCTCGTCCTCGCCAATATCGAAGCGATGAACGCCGAATTCATTCATATGCGCCTCGCACAGGGTGAACGACTCAAGCGTCTGAATCAAATCGCCATCCGGCAGATGCAAACCCTCGCCACACGCACGGCGACGCAGCAGCTTACCCGGCCGGTGAAGGAAAAATGAACACCCAACGCGCTCGCAGAATCTGACCGCAATACGCATTCCGAACTCAGTTGCCCCCCGACCGGAATATCAGCGCTGCAAACCTTCAGCGGCGCGCGGAGGCGCAAATGGCCTTCGCGGCCGTGACCAGGGCCGCCGCTTCCGCGGGCGTGCCAATCGTGATCCGCAAATAGTCCTTCACCTCCGGCTGATTGAACCAGCGCACGAGGATCTTCTTGTCCCGCAGCTTCTGCAGCCAGTCCGCGGCGGGGAATTGCGGCGGACGCGCCAGGATGAAGTTCGTCTGGCTGGGCAGCACGCGAAACTCCAGATTGGTCAGCTCGCGGGAAAGCCAGCCGCGCGTGGCAATGATCTCCTTAAAATTGGCGCGATAGTATTTCAGGTCGTCCAGCGTGGCTTCCGCGGCCACCTGGCCGAGGCCGTTCACGTTGTAGCTGTCGCGGATCTTGTGCAAGGCGGCGATCATCTGGGGATGCCCCACCACGTAACCGACGCGCTGGAAGCACAGCGAATAGGCCTTGGAAAAAGTGCGGGCCACGAGCACGTGCGGCAGCTCGAGCGCCAATTGCAGCGCATTTTCCTCCGCAAAATCCACGTAGGTCTCGTCCAACAGCACCACGCCGGCCTGGGCGCGGCAGATCCGGGCCAGATCGGTCGTGGCGTAGCCGTGTCCGCTGGGGGCATTGGGCGTGGTGATCAGCGTGAGGGCGGCCTTGAAATCCCAGTGCCGGCCGCGCTTCAATTCGCCCACGTCCGGCAGCGAAAAATCGGGATTCAGCGCCAGCGCGTTCTTGGCCGCGCCGTGAATATCCGCCAGCACGGGATACAGCGAGTAGCTGGGGGTGAAGTATTGCACCACGGACCGCGAGGGCTTGGAGTTCTTGAACCGAAACGTGGCGTCTTGGAACGGCTCCACGAAACCGCGCACGGCCAGCGCCAGCACCTCGTCCGAACCATTGCCCACCAGGATGTTCTCCGGCTGGCAACCGTGCAGCCGGGCCAGCTTGGCACGCAGTTTGTCCGCCCCGGGATTGGGATACAGGCGCAGCCGCCCATCCACGGCCGCCCGGACGGCAGCGAGCACGCGCGGCGAGGGCGGATAAGGGTTTTCGTTGGTGTTCAGCTTGACCAGTCCCTTGATTTTCGGCTGTTCGCCGGGAACGTAGGCGTGCAGGTTCTGCACGAGCGGACGAATGAGGGATTGCGGATTGGCCATTAAGCAAAGAGGAAATCAGGCGCAGCGCCGAAACACCGCGGAATTTGAACCGTTATCATGCTCCGATATTAAGGGAAACCGGCCCCGAAAGCAATTGCGGCCACGACGCGCCAAAGCGCCCGAAACCGCTCCGTAACGCCGACATTCCTGTCGGCGGGTAAGGGCGACTTTCCAGTCGACTGTTCCTAACTCGGGAAAAATGACAAGGAACAGGGGACCGGGAGGTCCCCTGAACCCGCAGACAAGAATGTCTGCGCTACA
>CAYTJG010000128.1:0-15878 GCA_964437865.1 uncultured Bifidobacteriaceae bacterium
CGGCTCTCAGGCCTACGCGATCACGAGTGAATGGCGGCGTTGATGACGCGTAGCGTGTGGGGGGCGAAGTGATTTCCGGGCAGGGCGTTGGGTTGGCTTGAGGGCGCTGGTTGGCAGGCGCGGCGCGCTCGGTGGCCGAACGTCGGCTTCGCACGCGCCCGCGCTGGTAACAACACCCACTCTCATCGCAGATAGACGTAGCCCCGATCCGTAGCGCCCATTTCTTTGAGGCTTTTTGGAGACGAGCAGAATTCTTTCTCACGCCCTTTCACCCCCCTGCCCCTAAGACCGCCATTTTTTACTGTGCGGCCAAAAGATCGGGTGGTATTGTCCCGTCACCCACGCACGTCAATCCAGGTGCAACACTGCGCGAAATCAGTGCGGCCGCCTGTCGGAGATCCGGTTAAAATGATGACCGCCTGCCGAGTCCTGCGGTTTGGGGTGGCCGGCGCAGCCCGGGTGCGGGCGGGCGCCGGTGAGTTGGATAACCAAGCAGCAATGTTGTAACGATGAACCAGTCGAGATCCAAACGAAGTCCGTCCGCGCATCAAAAGCAGATGCGCTTTTATGCCATTTTCTTTGTCACGGCGGCCCTCGTGGTCTTTGCCGCGGCGTTCTACCTGGCCGCCTGGTGGATGGCCGGGAATCACGGCCACGGGTGATCGCGGGCGGATCGCCCCCCTGAAAACGGCGTTGGCTTTCCCTTGGGGGCCTGATATTTTTCCCCGCTCATGGCCGCGCCAGACAGTCCCGCATCCAAGTCCTCCAAGACGCAAATTTTTCTGCGTCGGCTCGCTTCCACCGTGGTGCTCTGGACAGTTATCCTGGCCGCCATGTTTTCCAGCCACCGCTTTATTGCCGATGGTGTTTTTGCGGTGTTGGTGACTTTCCTGGCGATGATGGGGTTGATGGAGTTTTATGGCCTGGCGGGGAAACGCGGCCTCGGCTGCTTCAAGGTGTCCGGCGTGGTGGGCGGTGTGCTGTTGATGTGCGGCACCTTTGCGCACCTGCACGGCTGGTTGGGCATTTCCAATTCCCCGGCCCGGGTGAACGACTTTGAAACGTGCTTTCTCATTCTTTTCGTGCTGGGTCTTTGTCTGCGCCAGCTCATGTCCCGCGACCACTCGGTCGGCCTTACGGCCATTGCCGTGACGCTCTTGGGGCTCATGTATGTGCCCTGGTTGTTGAACTTCATGCAGAAAATCAATTTTTTCCCCGGGGTGGAGGGAAAATATTTCCTGCTTTATTTCATCCTGTTGACGAAGTTTAGCGACATGGGCGCGTATGCGGTGGGCTCGCTGATTGGCCGGCACAAGATGGTGCCCCGCATCAGCCCCGGCAAGACGTGGGAGGGATTCGCCGGCGCCGTGGTGGTATCCACCGGCGCCAGCCTGGTGTTCGTGCATTTTCTCGGCCACCACCTTGCCGGCATGAACTACTGTCACGCCGTCGTTTTGGGTATTGTCCTGAGCACCACGGCGGTGGTGGGCGATTTGATCGAGTCGCTGTTCAAGCGGGAATGCGGGGCCAAGGATTCCGGCCATGTTTTGCCGGGGATCGGGGGCATCCTGGATTTGCTGGATAGCCTGCTTTTTAACGCTCCCATCATGTACCTTTACCTGCGCCACGTGCTGGTGCCCTGACCGCTCCGGCGGCGCTGGGGGTTGAGGGGCAGGTTGACGGATCCATGGTTGGAGAGCTAGCATATGGCAGTTTAGCCGCCCTCTTGCAGCCTCGTTGGTTGGCTCTTGTCCGGCGCCAGGGCAGCCGCCCTCCGGTCGGCGGGCCGAGGCGCGGCGGATGCCGGCGCTGCCCGGCGGGCGCAGAATGTAAATCTTAAATGAAAAACGTCGTTTTATTGGGTTCCACGGGTTCCATTGGCACCAGCACCGTCAAGGTGGCGGAGGATTTGCCGGATCGCATCCGGTTGGTGGGGCTGGCGGCGGGCAACAACGCGGAACTCTTGCTGGAGCAAACCCGGCGGCACCAGCCGGCCGTGGTGTCCCTGAACAACCCGGCCAAGGCCCGCGAACTCCAGAATACGCTGGGCACCCGGTGCCAGGTTTGTTGCGGCGACGAAGGCCTGTTGAAACTGGCCACCCTGCCGGGGGCGGACATCGTGCTCATTGCCATTGTGGGCACAGCGGGCTTGCAGCCGGCCCTGGCCGCCATCCGCGCCGGCAAGGATATCGCGGTGGCATCGAAGGAGATCCTGGTCATGGCCGGCGAAATCGTGATGAGCGAGGCGCGCAAATATGGCGTGCGCGTGCTGGCGGTGGACAGCGAACATTCCGCGATTTTTCAATGTCTGGATGGCAAGCCGTCGGCCTCGGTGCGCAAGCTGTGGTTGACCGCCAGCGGCGGCCCGTTTCGTGACGCGCAGGTCTGGCCGCGGGAAAAATTCCCGGAAATCACCGTGGAGTGCGCCCTCAAGCATCCCTCGTGGGTCATGGGCCGCAAGGTCACCCTGGATTCGGCCACCCTGTTCAACAAAGGGCTGGAGATGATCGAGGCGCGCTGGCTGTTCGATATCGAAATGCCGCGGGTGGGTGTGCTCGTGCACCGGCAGAGCATCGTCCACTCCATGGTGGAATTTGTGGATGGGGCGTTGCTGGCCCAACTTTCCACCCCGGACATGTGCCTGCCCATCCAATACGCCCTCACGTATCCCGACCGGGCGGTCAGCGGGCGGGTGCAGACCAGTTTCCCCAAGATCGGGGCGCTGACGTTTGAAGAGCCTGATTTGGAGCGTTTTCCGTCAGTGGCGCTGGCCCGCCAAGCGGGCGAAACCGCCGGCACGCTGCCCGCCGTGTTGAACGCGGCGAACGAGGTGGCGGTCGAAGCGTTCGTGAACCGCCGAATCAATTTTCCGCAGATTACCGAACTCGTTCGGCGGGTCATGACCGCGCACCGGCCGGTGCCGCATCCCCGGCTGGAACAGATCCTGGAAGCGGATGCCTGGGCGCGGCGGGAGGCGGCACTCTAAGAATTGCGGTTATTTCGACCTCTGATATACTGTATTCCGGATATTTGAATGACGATCGTGCATTACATACTCATCGCCTTGGAAGTCGTGTTGATTTTCAACCTGATCATCGGCGCCCATGAGCTGGGGCATTTCCTGGCGGCGCGCTGGCGCGGGTTGAAGGTGGAGCGGTTTGCCATCTGGTTCGGCAAGCCCATCTGGAAAAAGAAGATCGGGGGTGTGGAATACGCCCTGGGCACCATCCCCTTTGGCGGCTACGTTTCGCTGCCCCAGATGGCCACCATGGAAGCCATCGAGGGCAAGGTGGACACCACCGAGCCGCTGCCGAATGTGGCGCCCCTGGATAAGATCATTGTGGCGTTCGCCGGGCCGCTGTTCAGTTTCCTGCTGGCCGTCGCGTTTGCGGTGGTCGTCTGGCAGGTGGGCAAGCCCAGCAGTGATACCGATAGCACCACGACCATCGGCTGGGTGCAGCCCGACGGTCCGGCCGGCAAGGCGGGCTTGCAGGCCGGTGACGAGATCGTCTCGGTGGATGGGCATCCGGTGCATCATTTCTCGCCCACTTCCGCCGACAGCATCACCTGGCGCATTGTTACCAGCACCGATACCAACATTGTCATCAATTACTTGCGTAACGGCCAGCCCGGCAGCGTCAGCGTGGTGCCTTTCCATCGGCAAACCAAGTGGTTTGAACGCAAGGCCCTGCGGCAAATCCTGATCGCCGCGGCCAGCAAGTCCACCATTTACGAGATCGCGTCCAACAGTCCGGCGGCTTTGGCCGGTCTGCAACCGGGGGATGAAATCCTCAAGTTGAACGGAGAAAAGGTCTACAGCCCCGCCGTCGTGATTGCCGCCGAGGAAGCCATGAGCAACGGGGTGGTCAAGCCGCTGGTGTTCACCCTCCGGCGCGATCATCAGGAGTTTGAGCGCACTTTGCTGGCCGTAAAGCCGGTGGTGCAAACCTATCCGCCCACGACGCTTCAGCGACTCTGCTACGCGTTGCATCTGGCCGCGCCGCCGCAGCCGCCGGAGCCGCGGCCCTTGCTGGGCATCCAGTCGCTGGTGGGGGATACCAGCGTCGCCCTGGTCCATCCCAGCCCCCTGGAACAGGTTCAGACCAGCGCCCTGCAAATCTTCAATACTTTCGGCGCGCTGTTTGCGAAAAAGGGTGAGATCGGCGTGCAGCAGCTCGGCGGCGCGGTGATGATCCTGCGCGTTTACAGCAACTTGTTTGAAGATGAGGACGGCTGGCGGCGTGTCCTGTGGTTCAGCGTGATCCTGAACGTGAACCTGGCGCTGCTGAACTTGCTCCCGCTGCCGGTGCTCGACGGCGGGCACATCACGCTTTCGCTTATCGAGGCCGTGCGGCGCCGCCCCATCAGTGCCACCATCCTTTCCAAGATTCAATCCGGATTCGCCGCCCTGCTCATCATGTTCATGGTGTACATCATGTTTTTCGACACGGGCGACTGGCTCCGTAGCGCCTGGTCAAACCCGGATGCCCAGGTGACGTTTGCGCCGCCGGCCAAATAACTTCCCATGCGTTACTGCCATTCTCCCTTTGTCTTTGAGCGCCGCCCGAGCCGTGAAGTGGTGATCGGTGATCCCGCCCACGGCGGTTTGGTGATGGGCGGCAATCATCCCGTTGTGAAGCAGTCGATGCTCACGTGCGACACCATGGATACGGCGCTGTGCGTGAAGCAGACGCTGGAACTGGTGGCGGTGGGTTGCCAGTTGGTGCGCATCACGGCGCCCACGGTGAAGGATGCGGCCAATCTGCAGCCCATCGTGGCCGAGTTGCGCCGGCAGGGCTGCCTCGTGCCCATCGTGGCGGACATCCACTTCAAGCCCGAAGCCGCCATGGAGGCGATCAAATGGGTGGAAGTGGTGCGCGTGAATCCCGGCAACTATGCCGACTCCAAGAAATTCGCCATCAAGGAATACAACGACGAGCAGTACGCCGCGGAGTTGAAGCGCATTGAAGAAAAATTTGCGCCGCTGGTCCTGGAAGCCAAGCGGCTGGGCCGCTGCCTGCGCATCGGCACCAACCACGGCTCGTTGAGCGACCGCATCATGAACCGTTACGGCGACACGCCGCTGGGGATGGTGGAGAGCGCGCTCGAATTCGCCCGGATCTGCCGCCAGCACGGCTTCCACAATTTCAAGTTCTCGATGAAGGCGTCCAACCCGAAGGTGATGATCGAGTGCTACCGGCTACTGGTGGCGCGCCTGAACGAATTGGGGCCCGACTGGAGCTACCCCATACACCTCGGCGTGACCGAAGCGGGCGAGGGTGAGGATGGCCGGATCAAGTCCGCCATCGGCATCGGCTCGCTCTTGTGCGACGGTTTGGGCGATACCATCCGGGTTTCCCTGACGGAGGATTCGCCGCATGAGATTCCGGTGTGCACCGATTTGCTGGCGCTGGTGCCCCAATTGACCACGACAGCCGGCGGCGGCCTGGAAACTGAGTTTCCGTTCGATCCTTTTCATTTTGAGCGCCGGCCCACGCCGGAGATTGATTTGGGCCGCCAAGCCAAGTGCGGCGGCGCACAACTGATTCGCGTGGTGGTCACGCGGGCGACCTTCGATAAGGTGGCTCCCAAGATCCGGCCCGGTGCCGATGTGAAACCGGAAGCGGTTTACGAGGATTTGTCGGTGGCGGAAATTGATCCCACCCAGGATTTTAAGCTCGAGAACGGCACACAGTTGGTCACCGTGAAGGATGGCGTCCGGTTGCCGGCGATTGCCGCGTTCCGGCTCCTGGCGGCCAAAGTAAAGCGGTTGGGACGGAACAATCCCATCTTGCTGAAGGATTGTCTCCGCTTCGAGCCGGTGCCGCTGGCGCCGAACCTGGCGCTGTTGCAGGCCGGCGTGGTCATTGGCGCCTTGTTGGCCGATGGCATTGGCGACGCCATCCTGGTGCGGGGCGAGAGCGGAGCGGGCCAATCGTTGCGCCTGGCGTACAACATCTTGCAGGCGGCGGGCTGCCGCAGCTTCAAGACGGATTACGTGGCCTGCCCGAGCTGCGGCCGTACGTTGTTCAATCTCCAGACGGTCACCGCGCGCATCAAGGCCCGCACCGAACATCTCAAGGGCGTCAAGATCGCCATCATGGGCTGTATCGTGAACGGCCCCGGTGAAATGGCGGATGCGGACTTCGGTTACGTGGGCGGCGCGCCAAACAAGATCAATCTCTACGTGGGCAAACAGGCGATCAAGTTCAACATCCCCGAGGTGGAGGCTGTGGACCGGCTGGTGGACCTCATCAAGGAACACGGCAAGTGGGTGGAACCAGCCCCCAAGGAATCAGCCGTGCCGTTGGTTCACTGAAGCCCTCGCTTTATTTTTTGGGGGGCTGTCCTGCGTCTGACACGGCAGCCAAAAAAAGGACAATTTTTCGTATCCCGTTCCTAAACCCGGTTGAAAAGCCGCCGACTCTAAGGTACGGTCTAGATACCAGTCTGATGGTACACCGAGTTTAGGTAGCTGGCGTCGATGGAAAAAATAGCCATAGAAAAGCGTTTGGGCAGTTCGGTGAAAAGTTGGCGTGTGCGGCTGAAGATTCCCCAGGAGGATCTGGCCCGGCGTGCCGGTTTTCATCGGAGTTATATTTCCGATGTCGAGCGCGGATCGCGCAACGTTTCCCTCAAGAGCATCGAGAAACTGGCCGATGCACTCGGCATTTCGGTGGCCACACTTTTTGCCGATCTCGAAGGCCGGAGCGGCGCCACCCCCCTGCGCAGCGACGAAATGGTGGATATCCTACTGGTGGAGGATAATGACAACGATACGTTGCTGGTGGTACAGGCTCTCAAGGCCGCGCGCCTGACCAACCGGATCTTTGTGGTGCGTGACGGCGCCGCCGCCTTGGATTTTCTTTTCTGCACGGGGGAATACGCCTATCGGCGCATCAATGACCATCCCCAGGTCATCCTGCTGGATCTGAACCTGCCCAAGATCGACGGGTTGGAGGTGCTGCGCCGCGTGAAGGCCGACGCCCGGACCCAAGCCATTCCAGTGGTGGTGCTGACCGCCTCGAAATTTGACGATGCCATCGCGGTTTGCAAACGGCTCGGGGCCGAGTCGTTCATCGCCAAACCGGTGGATTTCCAGAACTTTAGCGCGATGACGCTCCAGTTAAGTTTGCAGTGGGCCCTGCTGAAGCCCGCGCCCCTGGTGGGCACCTGACCGGTCCTTCCCCGGCGGCGATCGAGTTGGGCTTCCCGGTTTCGTATTTGTGTGCCTCGCCTGCGGGGGCTGATTTGCAAAACGACGCGGCCAATTGAGACGGTGCCATCCTCGATCCTCCATCCTCTTTCTTAAGCCGACGGATGCCTGCTAGAATCAGCATCCGTTTTTCATCGCCGCCGGATCCGAGGGTCGCGCGATTTCACTTATTTCCGGCGCTTTCGCTTGGCATCAGGCTTGCGTAGAGGTTGGTATGAAGTATTTGGTTTGTTTTTTCGTCTCGGTGCTGGCCGGTCTGGCGATGTCGCAAAATGCCGCTGCCCAAACCGTGGTCCTCGATTGGAATCCCAGTGTGTCGGCCAACGTGGCCGGCTATAACGTTTATTACGGAACCAACAGTGGTAATTATATATATGAGGTTGATGCCGGCGACGCCACGTCCGTCACCCTCTCGAATCTGATATGTGGCGCCACCTATTATTTTGCGGCCACCGCCTACGACACCAACGGCGACGAGAGCCCGTTTTCCGCCGAGGTCAGCTTCATCGAGCCCGGCGCCTTCTGCATCTCCGCCCCGGACCCGACCACCGGCGCCCCGTCGCTCACCTTTCCGGTGGTGCCCGGCCACTGGTATGAAGTGCAGGCCACGTCCGATCTCCAAAACTGGACTTCCATCTGGGAAACGGACGTCGAGACCAACAACGTCTGGACCGAGTTTGACGATGCTGACGCGGCCAACTACAGCCAGCGGTTCTACCGGTTGGTGACGCACTAGGGCGGGCCGTCTGAAATCGGGCCGGAGCGCGCCCAACCCGGGCGGTAAGATATCCTCCAGAAGCTGAGGACAATTGTCACGGTGAGCGGAGACGGTAAAAACAGCCAGGAGAATTTGCCCAGAGCGGGTTGCTGATTTGGTGGGGACGCCTTTGGATGGGAGGCTGGAAGAGCTGCCGGCGGCGCTGTATGCATCAGCGCGGTGGTGTTCACAAGCCGTTTTCTTTCAAATATTTTTCCAGACATTCCGGGCAGAAGCTATGGGAGAACGAGGCGTCGGAGTGTTTGGTGAGGTAGGTTTCAATTTGATCCCAATACCCTTGGTCGTTGCGGATTTTCTTGCACGAGCAGCAAATGGGGAGCAGGCCGCTCAAGGTTTTCACCTTGGCCAAAGCTTCCTGTAGTTCCGAGGTGAGTCGGTTGCGTTCCTTGACGAGTTGATCACGTTGAATGGCATACTGGATGGCGCGCATGAGCGTGGAGTCGTCAAACTGGCCTTTGACCAGATAGTCTTGGGCGCCCAAGGCCAGAGCTTTGAGGGATGTTTCACGGTCGTTCAAGGTGGTCTGAACGATGACCGGCGGGCAGAAGCCGGCGGTGGCGTGAATTTCAGTGAGGACTTCCAAGGCATCTCCATCCGGCAACCGGTAGTCCAGCAGCACGCAATCGAAGCTTTTTGCCCGCATGGCGGCGAGGGCTGAGGCCTTGCTCTGGGCCGTTTCCAGTTCGATAGCCCATCCCGACGACTCCGCACGACGCAACATCCGTTCCAAGTTGATGCGGTCGACCAAGTCATCATCAATGACCAGTACGCTGATGGGGACTGGTTTAGCGGAGGAGGGTTGGTGGTTCACAGGCGTTTAACCTAAGGCAAGACGACCACCTGCCAGTAAAGATCCAACATTTCCATGGCGTTGGAGAAGGTGCGCCCGGCATCGGTCTTGACGATGTAGCCGGCGATGTTGGCCGCATAGGCGCGGGCGCGGTCTTCATCCGACTTTGAGGTGGTCAACACAAAAACGATGGTCGAGTGGAGTTCCTGGTCCTTGCGCAACGCTTCGAGAAATTCAAACCCGTTCATGCGCGGCATGTTCAAATCCAGGAGGATAATGATGGGTTTGGACAAAGGCGGACGCCCCGCATCGCCCCGCAGGAGTTGCAGCGCCTCGAGGCCGTCTTTGGCCGTGACCACTTCGTTGGCAATTTTGCGCAGAGCCAGTCCGCGTTTGACGGTCATTAAATCGACCTCGTCATCCTCAACGATCAGTATGGTAATCGGTATTCTTGGTGAAGGCGGGTTCATGCTCACAGGTTGACAATTTCCTTGGGCCAAGCAAACTGAAAAATGGAGCCACGCGGCTGCCGGCAGGCCACGGAAGCCAGCCCGCCGTAGTGGGTGACCAACCGGCGAACCAACGCCAGGCCGATGCCGCTGCCTTCCACCTCATCGCGGGAACGCAAGGTCTGGAACATGCCCCAAATGCGTTCGTGAAATTCGGGGGGAATGCCGGGCCCGTCATCCGCCACGACAAATAGATAGAACGCCCCGCGTTCCTGCACGGATACTTCGATGGCCCCGGTCTTCCGGTCATGGTGTTTGACCGCGTTGCTGATCAAGTTGAGGAGAACGGTGCGCAGGGGGGTGGCGGCCGTGACAAAAACGGGCGCGGGGCCATTCAGCCGCACGGCAAATCCAGCCGGCAGATTGATGAACTGGGCAATGTCCTGCACCAGCCTGGCCACGTCCACTGTGGAGAGGGATTCCTTGACGCGGCCGGCGCGGGAATACGCCAGCAAGTCATCCAGCAAGCGTTCCATGCGGCTCACGCGCTGGCGCATGAGCGCAAGGTATTTCCGGCTGTCGTCCGTCAGTACCGGTTGCAAATCCTCCTCCAGCCAGGCGGACAGGCTGTCAATGGCCCGCAGCGGCGATTTGAGATCGTGCGACGCGACATAGGCGAATTGTTCGAGGTCGGCGTTGGAGCGTTTCAATTCGACGACCAGTTTTTGCTGCTCGACCTCCGATTGAATGCGTTCGGTGACATCGAAGTTGGTGCCGACCACCCACTCGGGAATACCCGACTGATTGAGCCGGACGGTGCCCATGGCGTGAATATAACGGATGGCGCCATCATTTTTCCGCCGGATGCGAAACTCGCTGGAGGATTGCCCCTGGCGTTGGATCATGTCCCGCAAGGTGGCTTCTTGTTGGGGCAGATCCTCCGGCAAAACCGCTTTTTGCCATTCGGTAATGGGCACCAGACCATCCGGGGAAGCGGGCAGCCCATAGATTCGAAAAATTTGAGCGTCGCCATGGACCAAGTTGGTTTTAAGGTTCCATTCCCAGATTCCGACTTGGGTTGTTTCCACCGCCAAACGCACTCGCTGCCGGCTGTCGCGAAGTTCCATTTCGGCCTGTTTGCGCTCGGTGATGTCCTCATACGCCCCGAGCACGCCGATGATATTGCCAGCGACATCCTTGAGCGGAATTTTGCTGGCGCGCAACCAAATGTCACGCCCGTCGGCGGTATGCAGGGCTTCCTCGAAATTCAGCTTTGGCTGGCCGCTCTCCATCACCGCCCGGTCGTCAGCCTCGTAGCGCTTGGCCTGATCCTGGTTCCACGGCAGGTCGAAATCGGTCAGCCCGACGATCTTGCCGGCGGAACTGAGCCCCGCGTCTTTGGCAAAGGCTCGGTTGCAGCCGAGATAGGTTCCGTTGCGGCTCTTCCAGAACACAAACGCCGGCATGCTGTCCAACACCAACTGCAGCATGTAAGAAAGCTCCGCGATCCGCTTTTCCGCGCGCTTTTGTTCGGTAATGTCCACAAAAGCGCCGACCACGCCCGCGACTTGGCCTTCTTCGTCGCGAAACACATCCTTGGCAAAAATGATCGGTCGGGTCTCCCCGTTCTTGTCCTGCACCTCGCATTCGTAAATCTGGCGGGTTTGACTGGCCATTACTTCGAGATCCTGCTGGCGATAGATGCGTGACAGTTCGCCGGGCCTGAGTTCTTCGAAGGTTTTGCCCTCCATTTCTTCGGGGGTTATGCCCATCAGGTTGGTGTAGGCGCGGTTGCAGCCTTGGAAGCGTCCATCATGGTCCTTGTAATACACGGGCGTCGGGATGGCGGACAGCAACCCCTTGTTGAACGCCAGGATTCGTTCCCGTTGTTTGAGGGCGTCCGCCAGCTCGTTTTCCGCCCGTTTGCGCTCAGTGATGTCGCGGGTCACCTTGGCGAAGCCTCGCACGTGTCCGGCTTTGTCGCGGAGCGTGGTGATGACGGCGTTGGCCCAGAAACGCGAGCCATCTTTGCGGACCCGCCAGCCCTCGTCTTCATGACGTCCCTCCGCCAATGCCGCCTGCAACTCGTGATCTGGTTTGCCGGCCGCAATATCTTCCGCTGAATAAAATTTGGAGAAATGCTGGCCGATGATTTCCTCGGCGGGGTACCCCTTGAGCCGCTCCGCTCCGCTGTTCCAGGTAAGCACCCGCCCATCGGGGTCGAGCTGGAAAATCGCATAGTCCCGGACGCCTTCCACCAGCAGCCGGAAGCGTTGTTCGCTTTCTTGCAGCGCGGCTTCAGCCTCTTTGCGGGCGGTGATGTCCCGCCAGCAAACCAGGAGCGCCTGCCGGTCATCAATGGTGAACACCGATGCGGTCACGTGCGCCCAGAAGTCGATTCCATTCAGTTTCCGATGAATCCATTCGAAATTATTCCCGCCGCTGAGCCACGAATCCGCCATCCAATCCGCGGCGGCATCTTTGGACAGGCATCCGTTGGCCTGGCGTTCGGGCGACAACTGATCGGGAGTTTTTCCCAGGATCTGGGTGCGGGTGCCGGCGAGCATCACTTCCGTGGCCCGATTGCAGGCGCTGATCCGGCCGCCGTCCAGTTCCAAGATCAGGTAGGCATCCGGCGCGTTATTGAAAATGGCTTGGAATCGTGCTTCCTGTTTGCACAGCAGTTGGGACGCCTGCTGGAGCTTGAGGTAGCGGTGGTGCAGCAGCCGGATGAAAACGGCGGCGCCCAGCAAGCCCGTGGCGATCAAGAGTGCCACCGCCGCGATCAACAGACCGAGGGTTCGCCAGCGCTCCCCGATTTCGTCGTTGTCAACCTTGGTGATCAGGGACCAAGACGTGCCGGGAATCGCGTGGGTGGACGCCAGCACCGACACACCGCTGTAGTCCTTGCCGGCGATGATTCCTTCGTGTCCCAATACCGCCTGGACGGTGGGCGACGCTCGATTGGTGAGGGAGACGCGCAACGACAATGCCGCCGCCCCGTTGCGCCGCAAGTCGTTTAAATAGAGAACCGAGTCGCCGTCGCGGCGGGCAATGATGACCTCGCCGGTCCGGGTCGAATGCGGCCAGGTCTGGGTGATTCCGTAGAGCGTCAGGGACGGATTGATTCGAAGCAGGACATAGCCGAGCAGCTTCGGTTCGGGCATTTGGCAAATCACCGGGACCACGACATCCATCGCGATGGAGTGGTCCAAAGGTGTCCGGTAGAGATCGGTCAACACCGGCTGTTGGGTGAGCGAGGCCTGTTGCATGCCCCGGGCGACTTCCTTAGAAACCGCGTCCGCCTGCCCGTGCAGTGTGAAGCGAATTTGCTGCTGGGCATCCGCCAGCGCGATGTCGGCATAATCATAGTAGGTGCCGGTGGATTTCAGCTCGCCAAGGATCTGTGCCTCCAGCAATTGATTTTCCTCGGAGCCTGAACTCCATCGGTTAACCAAGTCCACAAAAGTCGGTCGCGTGCCCAACGAAAGGCCGTTCCCCAATCGTTCGTGCCGCCAAGCCAGAATCTGCTCGATCTTTCCCTTGGCAATCCCGTCCAATTCGCCGGCAACGTCCCGCCGCAGAGCCTGCTTTTGTTCCTCATAAACCCACCCCCCCAACACCAATACCAGCATCGCGCCAATGAGGAACGGCGCCAGTAAGAGCTTGGAGAGCAGGGTTTGACTGCTTTGTTTCTTCTCGTCAGCGGGCATAATGTCGTTCTGGTTTATCGGCTAGGATGACAGTTCTGTATAGTCAATAGACCACATTTGCCCGCAAAAACCAAGCCACCCCCGTTTATGGCAAGGGGCGGTTGCCGTTGCCATCCGGTCAGGCGCAATTCCTGACGGCATCGCCGGGCAGCATTTGAGTGCCGTTGTCCTTGGTGTCGGGCTGGCCGGTGTAAGTGCAGGCAATCAGGTGCCTGCCTTTCCCACCGGCTTGGGAATTCCCGGCACCGGAAATGCCCCGCTGTTCGGCTGACCATGGAACATATCCCGGATCGTTCCACCCGGTGGTCTTCGGTTGGAGCCGGGTAAACCGGCCTTGGCTGCCGGTTGTTTGCCGGTGAGGTTACGCTCAGGTTAAGATCCGGTGACAAGCGCAGTTCTTCATTGGCTCGGTAATGTCTCTTATAGCAAAGTATGGTTGCTATCAGAGTATGGAAGAGAATCAACAGGTCCTGAATCTAAAGCTCGATGAGCCGCTGGCTTGCCGATCCATTTGGATTTCGGACATTCATTTGGGCACCCGGCATGCGCGGGTTGCGGAGTTGCTCGATTTCCTGCGCGTGGTCGACTGCAAATACCTTTACGTGGTGGGCGACTTCATCGACGGCTGGGAGCTCAAATTTCGCTGGTACTGGCGCGATGAGTACAATGTGCTCATCCAAAAACTGCTGCGCAAGAGCCGCAAGCAGACCCAGGTGATTTATATCTCGGGCAACCATGACGAGTTTATCGAGCATTTCATGGGCATGCGTTTCGGCAGCGTGACGCTGGCGCGCGAGGTCATCCATACCGCCGCGGACGGCAAGAAATATCTTGTGATTCACGGCCATCAGGCGGACGGTCTCACGCATTTCAACCATCTGCTCGAAAAGCTGGGGTCGCACCTTTACAACTGGATCCTGGATTTCAACCTGTATTTCAACCGGGTCCGGCGCGCGCTGGGTTTCGGTTACTGGTCGCTGGCCGCCTTCTTGAAATTCAAGGCCAAGTCGGCCGTGAAGTTCATCACCGCGTATGAGACGACGCTGGCGAACATGGCCCGCAAACAAGGCGCCGACGGTGTCATTTGCGGCCACATCCACCGGGCCGAAATCAAGACGATCGACGGCGTGAAGTACTTCAATTGCGGGGACTGGGTGGAGAGCTGCACCGCCCTGATCGAGGATTTCGACGGCAATATCAAATTGGTTCACTTCCATGAAGATGATGTTCTGCGTTCTCGGCGAGGGTCGCGGCCACATGACTCAGGCGATGGCAGTGAAGGAAATGGCGGACGCGGCCGGCCATCAGGTCGTCGCGGTCACGCTCGGCGTGAGCACGCACCGGCCCGTGCCGGCATACTTCGAATCGGCGATGAAACTCCCCGTCCGGCAGTTGCCGACGCTGGAGTTCAAGTATAAGCACCACCGGGCCGTGAGCAACGGCGCCACGCTGGCCGCTGCCCTCTTCAACCTGCCCCGCTACGCGCGCCTGGTGCGCCAGCTCGAGGAGGTGGTCCGCGCCGCCCAGCCGGACCTCATCATCAATTTCTTTGAGCCCGTCGCCGCGTTTTACACGCTCACGCGTCGCCGCCGGCCGCCGGTGGTCACGGTGGGGCATCAGTTCATGTTCCAGCATCCGGGCTACGTGCGGACGCCGGCGCTGTGGAAGCAGTTGCTGAGCATGCGGATTTACACTTGGATCGTGGGCGGGCGCGCCACCAAGCTGGCCCTCTCGCTCTACGAGGCGCCCGACCTCCCGGCCAAGCGCATGGTCGTGGGCCCGCCCATCCTGCGAAAACAACTGTTTGGCCTGCACCCCAATCCGGCGGGCGATTTCACGCTCATCTACCTGCTCAACCATGGTTATGCCGAGCAGATCATCCGCTGGAGCGATGCCCACCCGGAAACGCGGCTCCACTGCTTCTACGACAAGCCCGGCGCCCCGGAGGAATTCGCCCATTCCCCCGCGCTGACTTTTCACCGGCTCGACGGCGAGAAGTTCCTGACCATGATGGCGGAATGCCGCAACGTGGTCTGCACCGCCGGTTTTGAATCGGTCAGCGAGGCGGCCTGGCTGGGCAAACCGCTGATGCTTGTGCCCGTGGAGAACCATGTGGAGCAGCAGGTCAACGCCATTGACGCGCAGCAATGCGGCATCGGCCTGGCGGAGCGGAGCTTCAATCTAGACCGGCTGGCCGAGCTGCCCGCGCGGCTGCCTACGGAGAAGTTCCACGCTTGGATGGAGTGTGGCGCGCGCAAGTTTTTCCAGGCCGTGGACCTGGCCATGAAGAAGGGGCAGGGCTGAGCTGCCCAAGGGAGGATGGCAGGGGGATTTTTGACCACCGGGCGACTGTTTTTTTATGTCGGGTCGACGGGGGAACACGCTATTTTGTAGCCGCAAACATGCCCACATTGGCACCAGAAGAACGCCTGCAGTTCCCGGAGAATTTTCTTTGGGGCACCGCCACTTCGCCCACCCAGGTGGAGGGGAGCATCGATAATGAATGGACCTCGTTCACGGCCCAGGATGGCGGCCACTGCCGCCTGGCGTGCGACCATTATCATCGCTACGCCGAGGATATCGACTGGATGGCGCGCCTGGGCACCAACGCCTACCGGTTCGGCATCGAATGGTCGCGCCTGCAAGCGGCCCCGTACGCGCCGCTGAATCAGCACGAACTGGCGCGCTACGTGGACTTGCTGGACCGGTTGCGCGCGACCGGCGTCACCCCCATGGTGGTGCTGCATCACTTCTCCAATCCGCCCTGGGTGAACGCCGCCGGCGGCTGGACGCGCGCCGGGACCGTGCCGGAGTTTGTGGACTACGTGGGCAAGCTGGTCGCGGCGCTCAAGGACCGGGTTTACCTCTGGAACACCTTCAACGAGCCGGACACCTATGCCTGCGTGGCGTATCTGCTGGGCGGTTTTCCGCC
>CAYTJG010000129.1:0-15766 GCA_964437865.1 uncultured Bifidobacteriaceae bacterium
GACCTGCTTGTCAAGATTGTGAGTTGATGCCGGACCTCCACGATGCTTTCAAACTGCCTGCATTTCCGGGAGTCGAGGTCAACGACTGTAACAAATTAAGACGAAGGAAATGATTATGACGAACACGACGTCGATGGTGGACAAACTGGACTCAGTTGAACTGGCGCCTCCCACGGCCCGAGACAATGAAACCCGGGAAATTATCGAGGCGGTGAGGGGCTGTTTGCAGACCTCCCTGGCAGGAGAGGCGCAAAATTTCCGAAGCTGGGTGGCCGCCGCCCATAGAAAATCACGGGATTTTCAAAAATTGGCCCTGGCAACGACGGCCATGGCGTGCCTGCTGAGTTTTGGCATCTTGCTGGCCAGCGTTTGGCAAGCCCACCAGCTCACCCGTCAAGCGGAGGCCCAACTGCACTATCTTCTTCAGCAACAGCCAGCCGCTGCCGCTCCCAGCGCGTTCGCGGACCTGCAACGCGGCAATTGGCAACCCACCGGCAAACTCATAACGCAAAAAGGCCGGACGTTTATCGAGTTGAAAGCGGCAAAATAAGCCGTCCGCAGCCGGACCATCAATTCGAAAATCTTCAGTTCCCAAAAAACGGAGCGGCTGCGATCCAAATAGACGGTATTTGGACATCGGTAATCTTACCGATTCCGCGCAAATCCTTTAGTATTTGCCGCAGAAGCAGCGCATTCACCGGCGGCTCTTTTTGTCCGCGCATCGCCCGGCCAAACGCCAGAGCAATGCCTGTGTCCTCTTGCCGGGGGCAGGGAATAACGGCGCGTTGGAGTTTTAACTGACTTGAAGATGAATCTACAAAATATAGCCGCCGACGGCGTCCAGGCCGTCATTTTCGATATCGCCGGAACCGTGCTCGATTTCGGCTGTCGCGGCCCGGTGGCAGCCCTCGTTGAATTGTTCGCCCGGCACGGCGTCAGTATTTCCGTGGAGGAGGCGCGCCTGCCCATGGGCACACACAAGCGCGATCATATCCAGGAATTGCTGGCCGATCCGGCCATCGCCGCCCGTTGGCAGGCAGCGCACGGGGCCAGACCGGGAAGCCAGGTTCTCGACGAACTTTACCAAGAGTTCGAACCCTTGCAGCGCGAGCTCTTGAAGGATTATTGCGATGTCATTCGCGGGGTGCCGCAGGTGATGACGGAACTGCGCCGTCGCAATATCAAAGTCGTCAGCACCACCGGTTTTGTGAGTGGAATGATTCGCGGTCTGATCCCGCTCGCCGTCAGCGGTGGTTACGCTCCGGATTTGTGGGTTTGCCCCGATGATGTGGGGCAGGGGCGTCCGGCGCCATGGATGATTTTTCACGCCGCCCGCAAACTCGGTATTTATCCGCCCCGGGCTTTTGTGAAGGTGGGCGACACCCCGACCGACGTGGCCGAAGGTCATGCGGCCGGCGCTTGGGTGGTATCGGTGGTTCGCTCGGGCAACGAAGTGGGCTTGTCAGAAGCTGAATTGAAAGCCCTGCCAGCCGCTGAACGAGCCGCCCGGTTGTCGGCGGCCCAAGCCCGCCTGGCAGCCTGCGAACCGCATTACGTGATTGATTCTGTGGCCGACTTGATGCCGGTCATCGACACCATCTCTGCTCGCATCGCCCGCGGGGAATCGCCGGGCGCGGCAGATTTCCGGCCGCGCTTTGATTCGCCGCCGGCGGTAGCCCGGGCCGCCGCGGCGCAGTGGGTGGGCCGTGGCGCCGGCGACTGCTGATTCGTGTCGGTCTGGTCTGCTCACATCGCTTGGCGCGTGATTTGTCGCCCGCCCGGCTGCCATATTGTTGCTAATTTGTAACAATAATGTAACTTATCAAGGAGAGCGCAGGGTTTAAGATCATGAGTCGGAGCTCCTGGCCCTGGGCGCCACGCGGAGCACCGTTTATGCTGACATCAACCTTGGTCAACGGTCTGGCGGCGGCGCGGGTCGACGAATCCTTTGTCGAACCGAAGCCGGCCAGTTCATTTTGGACCCGGCAGGACGGCCAGATGTGCATCCAGAACTTCCGGCCGGAGGGCGATCTTTATCTGCCACCGCATACTTACTCGGAATATACCATTGTGGTTTGCTTGGAAGGTGAATTGTCCAAGGCGCAGTTGGGCCAGAAACAGGTGATCGGACACGGGGAAACCATTGTGGGCAACCATGGCGTGGAACATACCAGCGGCTACTGGTCGCGGAATGGCAAGCGCTGTGAGGCGGTGGTTTTGTCCGTGGATCGCCGGGTGTTGCAGACGCTGGCCACGGAATTCAAGCTGCCGGCGTCCGACGAGACGAGTAGTCCGGCGTTCATGGGCAAAGTGGGGGAATGCGCGCTGTACGAATGTGGTTGTGCCATTGCCCGCGAATTGCGTCTGGGGCTCCCGGGCCACAAGCTCGTGATTGAAACGCTGGCCACCCGGTTGCTGGTGGAAGCCATGCGCGCGTGGCCGCGGTCGGCGATCGAAAAAATCCCCGCCGACTTATCGCCACGGCTGCCGCGCCGCGACTTTGTCCGGGCGCATGAATTCATGCGCTGGTGCCGAAAGGATAAGTTTCGCCTGCAACACCTCTGCCAGCACCTTGGCAGCAGCGAAGAGCGCCTGAACCGGCTGTTTTTGGCGTCCACGCGTCAGACCCCCGCGAGCTTTTATAACCGCCTGTTATTGGATCGGGCGTGCGATCTTTTGGGCGATCCCCAGTATTCCGTCAAGGAAATCGGTTACCAGTTGGGCTTTAAGACGTGCAGTCATTTTATCGCCGCCTTCCGCCGGGAATTTGAGGCCACGCCGCAGGAATTCAGGAAGCGTGGCGATTCCGCGAAGCTGGTGTTACAGTTTTGTTAAAAGAATCGTCGGAAAATCGCGATGACTGGCGGGAGATTGCCGGTAAAGTGGTATCCAGTTTTCTTGTAGGCCGGCGGTAATCAGATCAAAGTGGGCGCGTGATTGCACCCAATCGAGGCAACATTCCAAATACCCGTTTACACCAGCCAACGCAAGGCCGCCAGCCCGACGGTCCTGCCTTCACGCTGATTGAATTACTGGTTGTTATTGCCATTATTGCCATCCTGGCGGCCATGCTGCTGCCGGTGCTGGCCAAGGCCAAGGAAAAGGCCAGATCAGCCCAGTGTATCAGCAACCTCCGCCAGATCGGCCTGGCGGGCAGCCTGTATGCGGATGATAACAACGATACTTTCTTCTGCAATGGCACTCCGGGGGCGCAATGGCTGCCCAATGGCGGTTCCTGGTATCTGAACCCGCGTTCCTCCGTCGAGCTGCCTCCGGACAACGATTTGGCCTATTGGGCCTTGGGTTACCGGCAGTATTTCGCCAATGCCCAAAGATTGTTCGGTTGTCCCGATGGAACCGTGGTGGATCAATGGCACGACAGCGGGCTCTACTATCCGGCTGACTTTTGGATGAATTCCACTTATGGCATGTGTGATTTTCTGCTCACTCCTTATACGTCCACGGGAACCCAATATGGGGCGGGCAAAAAAGGGCCGCTGAAGCGCTCCGGTTATTTTAGCCCGGCCAGCACCATTTTTTGCCAGGATTCCACCGAGCAAAAGAACGAGGGAACCGATGATACTTTGGGCTTGTTTCCCGGTTATACCACGATTTTAAACCAATGGGGCCCGGAGGGTAGTTTGCAGGCGTTGTATCCCGGGGTGGATCTCCTTTCCGGCTGGTGGCGGCATAACAAGGGATGCAATACGGTGTGGGTGCCGGGAAATGTCAGCCGCATTAAATGGGTGCCCCGGACCGTTGGCGTGGATTACCGCTGGTACACCGGGGAAGTGCCCAACAGCATGCCTGGTTTCTAACCCATTGATAAAAATTTTATCCCTATGAAAACAAATCTCATCGTGACTTCCCTGTATCTCCTGGCCGGAACCGCAATTTTGACCGGGTGTTCAAAGTCCGGCGCCAACAGCGGTATGTTGGATGAATCCAAGGTGGCGTCGACGGTGACGCAGGCGTTCGCCAAGGCGCCGGCCGATACCAAGGAAGAAGCAACCACTTGCGTGGCCGCCGTGGAGGGCGCGGATACCTCATTGGCCTTCACGCAGCTTCAGCGAATGAGCACGGAAACGAACCTGACGGGGGAGCAACGCCAGGTGCTGGCGCGCGCGATGCAAGCCACGTTCAAGAAACTGCAAACCGCGGCGCAGAACGGGGATGCGACCGCCGACAAAACAGTGCACAGCTATCTTTCCTCCCGCTAATTCCGATTTTTCCAGCCTATCAAAATAACCAACCAAACCGCTATTCACTAATGGCATCAAATTAGAGACGACATGAAAACCCTTCGACTAATCTTAACCGCCGCCCTGGCTTGGGCCTGTGGCCACGCCGGCTCCCTCCGGGCGGATAATGTGGGACAATGGGACTTTAATCAAAGCAACCTGGTACAGACCGCCGGCGCCACCCTCGGCGACATGAGCTACCTTGATGGCCCGACCGGCTCCACTTCAAACCTGACGGTTTTCGCCTCCACCACCGCCCTGGGCATCCCCAACATCGGCGGCGCGGCGGCCCAAGTGATGGAATTCCCCGGTGGGTCAACCGCTTTGAATGGCATCGGTTATTATCTGCCCACGCCTCCCGCCAACGGCGGCGGCTCGCTGGTCAATGACTATACTTATATCGTGGACGTCCTGTACACCAACGGCGGCACGTTCCGGCCCTTGCTCGAAATGGATGATGGCACGCTGGACAATATCACCGCTTATCTGGCTCTGGATGCCAAGGGTTTTATCAATGCGACCAATACCAGCGGCGCCGGCTTGGCGTCCGGGCTGTTCGGACCAATCACGTCCGGGGTTTGGTACCGGTTGGGCTTCGTTTATGACAACGACGACGGGGTGCTGACGGTTTACACCAACGGCGAGCCGATCGGCGTGGTGAGTGTGGGCGTCAATTTGGATTCGCCGTACGCCTTGATCGCCAACAGCGCTTTGCCGGCCTTGTGCAGCACCATCACCAACTCTGTCGGCTTCGTCAACAGCATTCAACTGCGTGATTCAGTTCTGAATCCCGGCCAGATGGAAGCCATCGGCGGACCGTCAACCAACGGCATCCCGGTCACCGTGCCGCCGGGCCACTCCTATATTGTTTCCCGTGCCCCGGAAATCGGCGCGGTGGGCGTCAATCCGGAACCGACGGTGCAGGCCGTGGTTAACGAAGGCAGCACCACGATCAATTCGAGTACCTTTGCTTTGAGTTTTGACGGAACGGCGGTTTCGGCGACGGTGACCACCACCAGCACCAACGAATTCATCATCAGTTATTCCGACACCAATATCTTGGATCCGCTCTCTGTGCATACGGTGACCGTCAGCTACACGGACGGTTTGCAGGGGCAGAAGTCGTATTCCTGGTCGTTCACGGTCTCCGACTATCAGAACGTGACCCTGCCGGCCCCGATCTATTTCGAAGACTTCGAGGAGGTGACGGAAGGCGTTACCATGATTGGCACCAACGCCACTTGGAATCTGCCCGATGGCTGGTCGGTCACGAACAATACAGCGATCCAGACCCCCGGCTATGATCTGACGGACGGCACGTCCGACGCCTGGTTGAACTGGGTGGTCGTCAATACCAATCGGCTGGAAGAGATCGCTTCCGGCGAGGATGGCACCTATAGCAGCCCGAACTCCGGCTACAACTACACGCCCGTTTTCAGCGCCGTCACCGGGCCGCTCCGCCTGATTATTCCGCCGATCGTCCTGAACGGCGTGTTGCTGGATTCCTTGGCGCACGGCAACTGTATCGACGCGGATTCTGACCAGCGTTGCAATGCCTGCGGCACACCGCCGCAAGCCACCGATCTGGGGCAGGTTAACGTATTGTTCACCCGGGATTATGATTTGACTGGATATACCAACGTTTATGTCAAGTGGAACAGCCTGTATGAGCAGAACCAGGACAACATTGGCTCGGTGGAATATTCGATTGACCAAGGCGTCACCTGGCTGCCGGTGCTGTACATGCTCGATGATGGGGTGACCGATGGCGATGGTTCGGATGTGGTCACCAACTCGGCGACGGGACAGATTGATGTGTTCGCCACCTTTGGCACGCCCCGAAACGATCAGGCGCAGGGGCTCTCGTACAGCAACTTCATCGGGGCGGTGGTCTCCACCAATCTCATCCCCTACATCCAAGGGCGTAAGAATGATGATCCGCTGAACAGCAAGCGCATTGAAATCCACCGTATCGCGCTGGCCGACAACTGTGCTCACGTTCGTTTCCGGTTTGGCCAGGCGGGCACTTCGAGCTGGTACTTCGGCATGGATGACTTCGGTTTGTATAGCATCAGCCTGCCCGTGATCACCACCGAGCCCGCTTCCCAGACGGTGGATGCGAACACCGCTGTGAGCTTTACCGTGGTAGCGTCCGGCGCCCCCTTCACCTATCAATGGGAATTCAACGGGGTGAATATTGCCGGCGCCACGAATCAAACGTACACGATCGCCGCCGTTTCGCCGACCAATGCCGGCAATTACACAGTGGTGGTCAGGAATGCAAGCGGACCGGTCACCAGTTCACCGGCGTCATTGACCGTCCTCACCACGCCGAACTTTACCACGAACCCGGCTGGGGAGGTGGTGGACTTCGGCGACGCGGTGACGTTTACCAGTCTCGCCACGGGGGGACAACCGCTGACCTACAATTGGTATTTCAACGGCGGCTTGGTGGCCAGTTCCAGCAACCCGGATTATACCATCAGTCATTCTGAGACGGCCAACGTCGGCTACTATCAGGTCGCGGCTGTGAACAGCTACGGGGCGGTGACCAGTTCGGTGGCGGTACTCAAGGTCTACGCGGGCCCGCTGACCAACAGTCTCGTGGTGCATCTGACGTTCGACGGGAATTTGAACGACACCTCCGGGCGCGGCAACAACGCCACCTACCAGTACAACGGCGCCTCGGCGAATACGAGCCCGACCTTTGCCACCGGTATTCTGGGCAGCGCTTTCCAGGTTACGACGCTGGTGGACAGTTCGGACTACGAATATGCCACGTTCGGCTATCCGGCCGACCTGCAGTTCGGCGCCACGAACGACTTCTCGGTGTCCTTCTGGGCCTGCTACACCAATCAAAGTGACGATATTCCCTTCATCTCGAACAAAGATTGGAACAGCAGCAGCGATCCGGGCTGGGGCATTTTTAGCCAGTCCGGCGGCAATTACCGCATCAATGTGACCGGACCGAATGAAGGCTCGGATAAGTATAGCGAGACGGATACGCCCAAAACGCTGAAAGATGGCAAGTGGCATCATGTCGCCGTGAGCATTCAGCACGCGCCGTACGGCGAAGGTGCCTTCATCTATGGTTACTTGGACGGTGCTTTGGTGAGCAAACATACCATGGGCGTGGCGGGAACCGTCGATACGGACGGGTTGACGCTGACGGATGGTCAAACCTCGGCCCCTGTGCCCACGTTGATACAAAGCACGTTTGCGGTGAACATCGGCCAGGACGGCACGGGTGTTTACACCGACAATCACAGCGGCCATATGGTTGCCTTGCTGGATGATTTTGGCATCTGGCGGCGCGCGATTACGGCGAACGAAGTATCCGCTATCCATACTGGCGGCCAGGCGGGCAAAAACCTGTCCCAGATAACCACGGAGGGTGTGCTGGTGTTTAGCACGATCGGTGGCAACCTCAATCTGAGTTGGGCCGCTGGCTCCGGCTATAAGTTGCAAGAGACCAGCAACCTGAATCCAGCCGATTGGACCGATGTGGCTAACACCTCCGGCACCAATTCGCTGAGCATCCCCATCGGTAGCACCCAGGCGTTCTTCCGCCTCGCCCAGTAAGCCAGTCTCCAAGGCCGGGTCCGGCTGCCACAAACAGCCGGACCCGGTTTAATTTTAATTCATGGAATTGACTAACGAATCGGAACGCCTGGCGCCAGCCATTACCTCCAACGTCGTACCCACGCTCGGCTTGGCCCCGGGGCCGGCCGGTCCGGCGCCTTCGATCGCGACTTCCCGGGCTGCCTTGCAATTGGGCTGCGTCATGCTTGGCTACATCGGAGTTTACCTTTGCCGCAAGAATTTCGCCGTCGCCGTGCCGCTGCTCCAGTCGGCTTTTGATACCGACAAGGCGCACGTGGGTGCCATCGAAAGCTATGCGACCATCAGCTATGCTTGTGGCAAGCTATTCTGGGGGCCGAACATTATTGACCGATTTGGCGGCCGGCTCTGCTTTTTTCTGTTGCTGACCGGCGTGGCCGTGTTCGGCGGCCTTTCGGCCTTTGCGGTGACGCTTCCCATGCTGGGAATCTGCTACATGGTCAACCGTTTCTTTGGTTCCGGCGGCTGGGAGAGCATGGTGAAAATGGTTCCGGACTGGTTCCCGGCCCGGCATATGGCCCTGGCCATGGCCTTCCTTTCGTTGAGCTTCGTCTTTGGTGGCGTTTGTTCCTTGCTGCTGGCCGGGCAGGTGGCCACTTTTTCCGGCAATAACTGGCGGGCCGTCATGGGAGTGCCTTCAGTGGTGCTGCTCGTGATCATCGGCATTTGCTGGGTCGTCTTGGCGGGGGAGAAAAAGATCGTCAGCCTTAATGAAGGGCCCAAGCCGGCCTGGCGTTTCGGCCGAATCTGGGAAGTGGTCCGTATTCCCCAGTTTTGGATCGTCTGCGCCCTCTCGTTTATGCTCACCATCACGCGTGAAACCTTCAATGTCTGGACCGTGGATTTCCTGAAAACAGACGGTGGGGGACACCTGTCAACGGGGTTGGCGGCTTTGTTATCCACGCCGTTCGACGCCATGGGCGCGGTGGGTATTCTGCTGTTGGGCTGGGTGCTTGATCGGCTGTCTCCGGGGCGGCGGAACTGGCTGCTGGGAGGAATTTTGATGCTGGTGGCCGCGCTGACTTTCCTGTTGCCGACGCTGGTGCATCTGCAGCTTTGGATGGCTGTCGTGGCGATCGGGTTGATCGGCTTTCTTTCGTACGGCCCCTATAGTTTGTTGGCGGGCGTGCTGGCGCTCGGCATTCGCGGCAAGGACTTCGTGGCCACGGTGGCTGGCCTGGTGGATGCCGCCGGCTATCTGGCCGGAATTTTTTCCGGTTATTTCTTCGGGCGCATCCTCGATCTGGGCGGCTATTCGCTGGGCTTCCATGCCTTGGGGCTCATGACCATTCTTTCCGCCGTCCTTAGCCTCGGACTTTATCGCTCGCAGACGGAATCTAATATCGTGTCGAATACATGAAATCACGGGAAACCAATACCAAGGACAAACTTCTATTCACCCCCGGCCCACTGACCACCAGTGCCACCGTCAAACAGGCGATGCTCCACGATGCCGGCTCCTGGCATTTTGACTTTGCCGAACGCGTGCATTGGATTCGGAACCAATTGCTGGCGGTGGCTGAATTATCGCAGGCCGCCGGTTGGGAGGCGGTACTCTTGCAAGGCAGCGGCACCAATGGGGTGGAGTCCGTCTTCGCCACCTGCGTGCCGCCCGGCGGCAAAGTCTGCGTGCTCGCCAATGGTGCGTACGGCGAGCGCATGACCCAGATGCTGCGCCTGCTGCAGATTCCCTTCAGCGTGCTCCGCTCAAATGAAAACGAATTGCCGGACCTCGCCCTCCTGGAGCGTACGCTGTCCACGGATCCGTCGTTCACGCACGTCGCCGCCGTCCATTGCGAGACGACCACCGGCCTCGTGAACCCGATCGCCCAGATCGGCGCGGTGGCACACCGGCACGCCTGCCAGTTCATCCTGGACGCCATGAGCAGTTTCGGCGGCGTGCCCATCAACTTCGAGTCTGCGGGCATCGATTTCCTGGTCTCCTCGGCCAACAAATGCCTGGAAGGCGTGCCCGGGGTTTGCTTTGTGCTGGGCCGACGCGAGGCATTCCTCGCCAATGAAAAGCACGCCCGTTCTTTGAGCCTGAATCTGGCCGACCAATTACGGGGCTTCGAGCGCAACGGGCAGTTCCGCTTCACACCGCCGACCCATGTCCTGCTGGCGTTGGAACAGGCGTTGCGGGAGTTTTGGGCGGAAGGCGGCGTGCCGGCTCGCCACCGCCGCTACCAGCTCAACCACGCGGTGCTGGTGGAGGGCATGCAGCGGCTCGGTTTCCAGCCTTATCTGCCGCCGTCTTTGCAGAGCTGCCTGATCACCGCCTTTCATTATCCGACCGGCCCCCAATTCCAATTCCCGGAGTTTTATCGGCGCCTCAGCGACCAGGGATTCATCATTTATCCCGGCAAATTGAGCGCCGCGGAAACCTTCCGCATTGGTAACATCGGCCACTTGTTTGAAGTGGATATCCGCGCCCTATTGAAAGCCATCGGCGACGTTCAGCATGAGCTTGGATTTGGTTCGGAACCAGACCACCCTCCGGCGGAAACCATTGGCGGACTCCACGCCATCCCCTTGATTCTATGAGCAAAAATACGTCGGCCGACGCCGGCAACCTGGACGCCTTCCGTTCCGAAGGCGACCTGAACCTCTCCTCGCAACGCGACCAATGGCAAGCCGAGCACTTGGGCGCGCCAACCCGGGCCCTGTTGGCAAAGGATGCCAGCCTGTTCCTGCACCAATCCTTGTCCACGCCCTGCTTGAACGCGCTGCGGCGGGTCGAAGGAGCGTGGATCGAGGACGTGGAAGGCCGCCGGTATCTCGACTTCCATGGCAACTGTGTCCACCAGGTGGGCTTTGCGAATCCCAAAGTCATTGCCGCCATCAAACGGCAACTCGATGAACTGCCGTTTTGTCCGCGGCGTTACACGTGTGATCCGGCCGTGCGGCTGGCGGCCAAACTCACGGAACTGGCGCCCGGAGATCTTAAACGGGTTTCCTTCACCACCGGCGGTGCCACGGCCATCGGGATGGCGCTGAAATATGCGCGAGTGGCCACCGGCCGTTTCAAGTTTGTCTCCCTCTGGGATTCCTTTCACGGTGCTTCGCTCGATGCCATTTCCATTGGCGGGGAAGCCGCCTTCCGCCAGGGCATTGGTCCGTTGCTGCCGGGTTGCGAACACGTGCCGCCGCCGGAGCCGATGCGCTGCCCGTTCGGCTGTGGCCGCACTTGCAACCTCACCTGTGCCAATTACCTGGAATATGTGCTGGCCAAGGAAGGGGACGTGGCCGCCGTGGTGGCGGAAACCGTGCGCAACACGCCGTTTATTCCCCCGCCGGAGTATTGGCAGCGTATCCGCGCCGCGTGTGACAAACATGGCACCCTGCTGATTCTCGACGAAATTCCCATTGGCCTGGGCCGGAGCGGCAAGTTCTTTGCGTTCGAACATTTTGGCATCCTGCCGGACATGGTCGTGCTGGGGAAGGGACTCGGCGGCGGGATTTTGCCGCTGGCCGCGTTGTTGACGCGGGAATCGCTCAACGTGGCGGGCCATATGGCACTGGGCCACTTTACGCATGAGAAAAATCCGGTTGCCTGTGCCGCCGGACTGGCCACGCTCGAGGTGATTCAGGAGGAAAGGCTCGTCGAGCGTGCGGCCGAATTGGGCGCCTACGCATTGCCGAAACTGCGGGAATTGGCCGCCCGGCATCCCTTGGTGGCGGATGTGCGTGGTCTTGGGTTGCTGCTCGGAATCGAGCTGGCCAAAGTCGGTCCGGAGGGCGTGTTCCAGCCCGCCGTGGCAGCGGCCGAACGCGTCATGTATGAATCCCTCAAACGCGGCTTGAATTTTAAGGTCACCATGGGCAATGTGCTCACCCTGACGCCGGCGCTCACCATCACCCGGGCGGAACTGGACCAGGCTCTGCAGATTCTGGACGAAGCTATCGGCATGGTGGAAAAAGAATGAAATCTACAATTATCAAGGCGGTGGCCGCCACACTGCTGGCCACCACCACCGCGTGGGCGCAGGCACCGTTCGATTCCTTGGATTGGTCCGAGGCCGTCGGGCGCGACGGCACGAACCGTGTGGTGCTGCCGGTGAATCAGGTCATTACGCCCGCCGGCCAACAGGTGGAACTCAAGGGACTCCGCCCGCAGGTGCTGGCTCTGAGCCCGGATGGACAACTGCTGGTCACCTCCGGCAAACGGCGGGATATCTTGGGGTTGGATCCGGTGACGGGCACCATTCTGCAAACCATTCAGTTGCCGGACGACGGACCCTTGGCGGCTTCGCCGGCGCCAACTTCCTCGCACTATTTGAAACCGGATCACGATGAACAGGCAAGCTATACGGGATTGGTCTTCTCGCCCGACGGTTCGCATCTTTACCTCTCCAACGTCAAAGGGAGTGTCAAGGTGTTCGCGGTGGGAGCTGATCACCGGATCACCGGGGCCGGATCCATCTCGTTGCCGAATGCGAACGCGCCCCGGCGGCCGGAAGAAATACCCGCCGGTTTGGCCGTGTCCGCGGATGGCAGGCGCTTGTATGTGGTGGGCAGCCTGTCGAACCGGCTGTTCGAATTTGCCCTGCCCGGCGGCGAGTTGCTGCGCACGTTTGACGTGGGGGCGGTGCCGTACACGGTCGTGCTCGCGGGACACAAAGCTTATGTCAGCAACTGGGCCGGGCGCCGGCCGGCTGCCGCCAGCCGAACCGGCCTCGCCGGCCGCGGCACCGTGGTGCGGACTGATGAGCGGGGCGTGGCCAGCGAAGGTTCCGTTTCGGTGATCGACCTTGAAGCCGGCCGCACCATCGGCGAAATCATGACTGGCTTGCACTCCTGCGCGTTGCAGCTCACGGCGGATGGCCGGTATCTTTGCGTGGCCAACGCCAACAGCGATACGATCAGCGTCATTGCCACCGCCCAAGACCAGGTGGTGGAAACCATTCCGGTCCGTTGGCAGGCGCAGGATTTGTTCGGGGCGTCGCCCAACGCCCTGGCGATCGACTCGCGGTCCCGTACGCTTTACGTTTGCAACGGTACGCAGAATGCCGTGGGCGTCATCGCCTTCCATCCGGGAAAATCCCGTTTCCTGGGCGTGTTCCCGGCTGGCAAGGCCGGCAATTCCAAATTGACGGGCCTGATTCCCACCGGTTGGTTCCCGGGCGCAATTGTGTTTGATGATCAGCGCCAAAAACTCTACGTGGCGAACATCAAAGGCACCCTCCCAGACTCCAATTACAATCCATTGCAGCACGGTTACAATTCGCACCAGCATTTGGGCACGCTGTCGATCATTTCGGTCCCCACCCGGGAGGAATTGAAGCAAGAGACGGCCGTGGTGTTTCATAACTATCGGCGGGCCGTGGCCGAAAATGTTTTCCTACCTGCGCGCGCGGGTGAACCCGCGCGCCCCGTGCCGGAACGCATCAGCGAACCCTCGGTCATCAAGCATGTCATTTACTTGATCAAGGAAAACCGGACTTATGACCAGATCCTGGGAGACGTCAAGGAAGGCAACGGCGATGCCAGCCTCTGCACCTTTGGCGAGCGCGTCACCCCCAACCAGCACCAGTTTGTGCATGACTTTGTGCTGATGGATAATCTGTATTGCTGCGGCATCCTGAGCGCCGACGGCCACGAATGGGCGGACACCGCGCTGGCCACGGATTACATGGAAAAGTCCTTTGCCGATTTCCCGCGCAGCTATCCCGATTTGCAGGATCTGGATGACTTTGATGCGGTCGCCTATTCACCTGGCGGATTTATCTGGGACAATGCATTGGCGCACGGGCTCACATTTCGTGACTACGGCGAGGGCACGGTGGCGGTAAAATCCTGGGCCGATCACTCCAAACAGCAGCCCATCAATTTTATTGATTCCTACCGTGATTTTGTCAACCGCACCGGTCTGATCACCTACAGCAACTATCCCGGCCTGGACTCGCTGGCCGCCCACATGAAGACCGATACGGTCGGCTGGGAATTGTCGATCCCGGATGTTTACCGGTCGGCGCAATTCATCAGTGAGTTTCAAAAATTCGTGGCCGAGACGAATCTGCCGAGTCTCATCGTGATGGATCTCCCCAACGACCACACCTCGGGGACCGACCCCGGTTCACCCACGCCGGCGGCGCAGGTGGCGGATAATGACCTCGCGTTTGGACAGATTGTGGAGGCGATCAGCCATAGCCCTTATTGGAAAGACACCTGTATCTTCGCCTGCGAAGATGATCCGCAGTCCGGCTGGGATCACGCCAGCGGCTATCGCACCACGGCTTATGTCATCAGTGCCTACACCAAGCGCCACACGGTGGTGAGCGTGAATTACAACCAGAACAGCATTCTGCGCACGATGGAGCTGATGTTGGGCCTGCCGCCCATGAACCAACTCGATGCCACGGCCACCCCCATGGCGGCTTGTTTTACCGAGCAGCCGGACTTTACGCCCTATGATTGCGTCACCAATAATATTCCGCTGGACCAAATGAACCCGGCGCTCTCCGAAATCAAGGACCGGCGCCAATGGCGGGACGCCTACACGTCATCACACTTGCCATTGGAGAAGGCCGATCAATGTCCCGAAACGGTGCTGAACCAAATCCTCTGGCATGCGCAGATGGGTTTCGACAAGCCTTATCCGCAATGGGCCATCACCGGTACCGATGACGATTGATTTCATTTCCAGTTCCATGAATAAAAAGCTGCTCTTTATAATATTGGGGATCCTGGCGTTGACCGGCGCGATTTTCTTCGCCCTGCTCAGCCATGAGACCGAAACCCCGCAGTTGACCCAGGTTCAGTTGCCGGCCGCGGCGGCACCCTCGGTAAACCTCGACGAATTGAAGACCAAGGCGGAGTCGGGGGATGCCGCCGCCCAAATCCAGTTGGGCTGGGCTTACGAGAAAGGCTCCGGCGTCAAAACGGATATGAAAGCGGCGGTCAAATGGTTCCATCAGGCGGCGGATCAGAACGCGCCGGAGGCGCTGGCCGCCCTGGGCGAATTGACCCAGGCGGGGCAGGGGACCAAGCGGGATCTTACGGAAGCCGCCCGGTTGTACCGGCTCGCCGCGGAAAAAGGCAGCGTGGCCGGGCAATACAATCTCGCCTATCTCTACGAGCAGGGCTCGGGCGTGGACCGGAATGAGAAGGAAGCGGCGCACTGGTATCAATTGGCCGCCGAGGGAGGCGATCCCCTGGCGCAATTCGACATCGGCCAGCGCTGCCTGTTGGGCGTGGGGATTGCCACCAACCAAGTTGAGGCCTTGAAATGGCTCACGCTGGCTGCTGCCCAGGGACAAGCCGATTCCGGTCGTTTGCAGGCTGAACTGAAATCGCGGCTGTCGTCCGCGGAGATCGCGGAAGCCAGCCGGCTCGCCAGGGAATTTGTGGTGCGGGCCGCTCCGGGCGCTGCCAAATAGGTTCCCCAGCCGGCGCTACCACGCGCAAAGTTGATTCACATAGGCGGCCGAACCGTCGCGCAGCCAGCCATCCAGTTGCGCCTGATCCTTGAGTTGCTGTCCGCGCAGCCGGGGCACCACCGCAAACCGGGTCTTCACCTCGGGCAAAGCCGTCAGGTCCACCCAGAGCTTCTCGAACTGACTCACGGGAAACACATCTTCCTGGCCGTGGCCCCAGCGTTTCTTGACCTCCTTGATGGTCACGTACGTGGGCATGCGGGCAGCTACGCCGCGGACTGCGGCCGCCACGCGTTCCGGATCGGTCAAACTGGCCCGGTTTAGGCCGAAAATGGCCAGCAAACGGTCAATGTGAATCCAGCAGGTGTTTGAATTGTAATAGCGCAGTTGGAATTCGTCTTCCTCGCGCGGCATGGCGAGCCCCTCCACCAGCCGCACCTGTCCATTGACCCGCGCCAAACCGCCACCTCGATCTTCCAACCGCCGGGCAATGACCTCGAAGGTCAGGCAGGCGTCCTGCGCCAGATG
>CAYTJG010000130.1:0-15693 GCA_964437865.1 uncultured Bifidobacteriaceae bacterium
ATTCCAAGGCGGCGGCGAAACGGATCCAATGTTTGGGCAACTTGCGGCAGATGGGCATCGCCGCCGGGGTTTATGTGGGTGACAATGCCGAGGTTTATCCCATTGCCTATTATTGGGATGACCATCAAGCAGCCAACGTCTGTTGGGATTTGACCGTCACCTACGACGCCAGTGATAACGCCTCGGTGATTCCCGGCACCCTTTGGGAAGGGCGGGGCAACACACAAATTCAGCAATGCCCTTCGTTCGCGGGCAGCGCAGATTGGGCGAACAACCCCTACACCGGCTACAACTACAACACCAGCTACATCGGCCATGGCCAGGATGAGGATATTACCGAACCCGCTAAGAGCACCGCCGTGCTGCATCCGGCCAAGACCGTTTTGTTTGGCGACGGCCAGTATTCCGCTGGCGCGGACAAATTCATGCGGGCACCCTGGCCGAATCCAGGTGACGCCGATTTCTGGGGGCGCAACAGCGGCACACAGGGGTTTCGCCACCAAAATCGTAGCAACGCCGCCTTCTGCGACGGCCATTCTCAATCGTTGCCCGGGTGCTACACGAACGATTGTGAGAATTCCGCGGTGGCGCCTGGCACCGGGTTTCTTTCCGTGAGCAACTCCGTATATGACCTGAATTAAAGTAATGAAAAGACGCGACGTTCATCTTCGGCGGCAGGATTCCGGCCATACGCTTATGGTTTTGCGGACTGGCAAGGCGGTGAAATTATGAAGGAAAAGATCATCTTTTGTTGGAGCGGCGGGAAAGATTCCGCACTCGCCCTGAACCGGATTTTGCAGGATGACCGCTACGAAGTGGTGACCTTGCTGACCACCTGCAACGAGCATTTCCAACGCGTTTCCATGCACGGCGTGCGGGTGGAGTTGCTCGAACAACAGGCCGCCGCCATCGGCCTGCCGCTGGAGAAAGTATTCGTGAGCCAGCGGAGTTCCAATGAGGAGTATCAGCAAAAAATGTCCACCTGCCTGCTGGCGTACCAGGCGCGCGGCGTGGCGTCCTGCGCGTTCGGTGACATTTTCCTGGAAGACCTACGGCGCTGGCGCGAGGAAAATCTGGCGCAGATCGGCATGCGTGGAATTTTTCCACTCTGGAAAAGAGATTCGCGCGAACTCATCCGGGAATTCATCACGCTCGGATTTGGCACCGTGATTTGTTGCGTCAATGATGCGTATCTCGGTGAAAGTGCGGTGGGACGGAATATTGACGCGGACTTTATCGCGTCGCTGCCGCCGGGTGTGGATCCGTGCGGCGAAAACGGCGAGTTCCATTCCTTTGCGTTCGCCGGACCGATTTTCAAACAGCCGGTGCGATTCACGGTCGGCGAAAAGGTTTATCGCCCGATCGAGCAAACGCATTCGACCAAGGCCGGTTCGACCTACGTTTGCCCTTCCGGCCCGCGTAGGACTGATGGCTTTTGGTTCTGTGATTTGATACCTGACAAAAACTGAAACAAAATAAACACACCCCAACTTGAAAAAATGAACAAACCTCGATTCCTCATGCTGGCGGGCATGATCCTGGCGGCCGCCGCTTCGCGCTTGATTCCGCATCCCTCTAACTTTAGTCCCATCGCCGCGCTGGCCTTGTTTGGCGGCGCGCAGTTCGCCAGCAAGCGGGTGGCGTTTTTCGTCCCGCTCGCCGCGATGTTCCTGAGCGATCTGATTCTGGGACTGCATGCGTTGATTCCCGTTGTTTATGGCAGCTTTGCGCTCATCGTTTGCCTTGGGTTTTGGGTGCGGCGAAATCGAAATATCTGGCGCCTTGGCAGCGCGGCTTTGTTGGGGGCGTTTTTGTTCTTTGTAATTACCAATCTTGGGGTTTGGCTTTTCGGTTCATTCTACCCCAAAACGGGCAGTGGCCTGATTGAATGTTACCTCGCCGCCATCCCTTATTTCGGGAACACCCTGGCCAGCGACCTCTTGTATACTGCCCTGTTGTTCGGCGCCGTGCGGGCGGCTGAATGGCGCTGGCCGGTTTTGCGCCCCATTCCGGCGACCATCTGAAATGCATCCACCGGCAGCAAACGCCTTTGATGCCGGTCGGTGTCCGCTTTGCGGGCAGCCGAATGATTGTCAGCTTTGCACGCCTGCGGCCTACAAAGGGCCGTGCTGGTGCGCTAACGTAAAAATTCCTGACGAACTGATCAAGCAAGTCGAGGTGGATCTACGGGACAAAGCCTGCATTTGCCGGGCCTGCGTGATGAAATTCCACCGGGCCAAGGCGAACAGCCGGCCGCCGCCCAGAATCCTGCCCGGCGACTTTTATTTTGACGGCGGGCTGATGGTTTTTAACGCTGGGTATCATCTGCGGCGCGGTTATTGTTGCGGCCATGGCTGCCGCCATTGTCCTTACCAACCCATCGTCAAATGAGTCAAGATCCGAAGCGTAGTGTGCATCCTTCTGCTAAAAGCATTTCCCAACAGGAGTGTCGGAGATGCCTGTGAGGATGGGCTGTTTCACGTGGCCGGCCGACGTTCGGGGTTGACATCCGGTGCCGGGAACGGCTCAATCTTGACGGTCGTATCCTTGTCGCCTGCGCGGCGCGCTAAAAAGCAAGCCGCGGTACGCCAACTGAAGTTAAAACACAGACATGAGATTAAAATTGTTCTTCTGCGCCTTATTGGCCCTGATTGTCGCGTTGCCTTTGTTCGCCGAGGGTGCGTCCGCAGGCACATTCAGCGGGTTGAAGAACACGGTCGTGCTCGTCATCCGGCACGCCGAAAAGCCGGAAACCGGCCGGGGGTTGACCGCCGATGGGGAAGCGCGCGCCCGGGCTTACGTCGATTATTTCAAGAATTTTACGATTGAAGGGCTGGCGTCGCCGCCGAACTACCTGTTCGCCGCCGCTGACTCCAAAGAGAGCCATCGTCCCATTCTCACGCTCGAACCGGTCAGCCACGCGCTTGGTCTAACCATTGACAGCCAGTTCAAGGACAAGCAGTTTCAGGAATTGGCCGATGAAATTGAAAGTCATGCGCATGGCCGGGTGATCTTGATCTGTTGGCATCACGGAAAAATTCCCCAACTGCTTCGTGCACTGGGCGCGGATCCGGGAAAACTCCTGCCGGATGGCAAGTGGCCCGACGGGTCGTTCGGCTCGCTGATTCAGTTGCGATACGACGCGCAGGGGCAGTTGACGGAAAGCAAGCGGCTCAATGAGAATTTGCTGCCGGATGATACCGAAAAACCTTCTCCAGCCCTCTCGGGAGTCCGGTAGGATTCAGCGCGGGTGTTTGCCGCAGCCGCCAATCGATGAAACGGCGCCAAGATTTTCGTAGCCGGGAGGAAGGTCCCAGGCAAACGATCCAGCCAGAACAGTTGAGCATCCCTGGGCAGCCGTCGGTTTTGATCGGGTGACGCGGACCCGGTGCCCCAGCCGTCTCGCCGCCCGGCACCATAAACTCATCAAAGAGCCGATTCAGCGGTCCAAGAAGGCAAAAGCACCCCTCGGTTGAACCGGTTGGACCATCACCGTGGCCGTTTGGCCGGCAACCAAATGGGCGGGGTGGTCGAGCGTGACGCGCACCGGCACGCGTTGCGCCAGCCGCACCCAACTGAACGTGGGATTGACGTTGGCCAGCAACCGGCTGGAATCGGTGCGCTCGCGATCCTCGATGCCCGGCGCGATGCTCGCGACGTGTCCCGGTAAATCTGCTGCCGTCCCCATGAGCCGCACGCGCACGGCATCGCCCACCGTGATGCGTTGCAGTTTGGTCTCTTCGAAATAGCCGGCGACGTAATAGGAATCTTCATCCACCAGCGCGGTGACGGGTTGTCCGGCGGTGACGTAATTGCCCGGGCGCAGCGAGAAATTTGAGAGCGTGCCGTTCACGGGCGCTTTGACTTCGGACCGTTCGAGGTTCAAACGGGCCAGTTCGCGGTTCGCCAGCGCCAGTCGGTAGCTGGCCTCGCTTTGGGCGGCCACAGTCATGAAGCGCTCGCTTTCCGAATGCGAGGTGGTGTTTTCACTTTCAAGCTTCTGATAGCGGGAGGCCTCCCGCCGGGCCAACTGCCAGGCCGCGTCGGCACTGGCCAGGTTCGCTTCGGCTTGTTGCAACGCCAGCTCAAAACGGGCTTGGTCCACGCGGAAGAGGATGTCGCCCTTGTGCACGGGCTGGTTGTCATGCACCCGTACTTCGCACACCAGGCCGGACACGTCCGGCGCCACGCGCACCACATCCGCGCAGACGCGGCCGTCGCGCGTCCAGGGCTGGTTAAGATAATAATCCCACAGCAACCAGCCGACGATTAGCGCGGCGCCGACCGTGGCCGTGGTCACAAAAATGCGGACCCAAGCGAGAGGCAATGTTTTCATAAATTGATCCGGTGAGCGGCCAGGATGATTCCCCCGAGGAGGAGAACGAACAGGGCGGTGTCGAACAGCGGCCGGTGCCAGACGAACCGATAGGCGCCCAGCGCGAGCAACCCGCGACAGACGATTTCCTTGCAACCAAAAGCCACGATGGCATAGACCAGCAGCGCGGGCACAAAGACTCCGAAAACATTTATTTCACCACTCATGCGGTGGGCCCTTCGTTCGCTGGCGCCGCCGGAATCCAATCGCCGGCTTGCGGGAATAGACATCGCCGCAGGCCGATGAGCGCGTGCAGCAGGGTGGTGCCCGCCGGGCTGCGGAAGAGTGGGTTCGCCAGGTGCGCGATGGCGGCGTCAATTTGTTCCCGCAGCGCCGCGCCGGGTTCGGCGGTGGCCCGGGCCAATTTGTCTTGGAAATGCGCGCTCAAGCCGGCCAGCAAATCCCCGGCGATTTCACTTTCGGATGCCGACAGGCCGGACCGTTCGCGCTGCAAATCCGCGATATTCAGGCCCACGCGCATATCGCTCAACAGGTCGGCGGCATGCAGGTGCGAACCGGCGGGCAACGCCAGCAGGCGCGGCACAATAAGCCCGAGCCGGTCCACCATCCGGCGTACAAAGGCCGAGGCATCCAGTGTTTCCCGTTGCCGTGTGAGTTGGGCCACGTCCGACCAGACGGCGCGCACGAGCCGCGTCGCGCCGGCTTCCGCCCCAATGGCGCGGAAGGTGGTGATCGCGATCAAACCCATCACCGCCGCCATGATGGCGGCGAGGTTGCTATTCGCAAATAATTGGAAGTCCAGATTCAGGGACGGTTCCAGGTTCATGAACAAGCAACTGTTGACCACCCAGGCGAAAGCTGGAAAGCCCCAGATTGGCGTGGCCATGAACGTGCCGCCAATCAAGAGAAATGGCGCCAACACCAGGACCAACATCGGGAAGCCGTCCACCGCCGGAAAGATGGCAAATTGATAAAGCGCCGCGACGCCAACGGAGCCGATCAAACACCAGGTGTGAGTCTTGATGGCCGGCAATGGATTGTGCTGCGAGGAAAAAATGCAACAAAACACCGCGGTCAGTTGCGCCGCCGTCCAGCCTTCGTTCCAGCCGGTGCCAATCCAGAAAGCACAGCAGATCAGGATGCCCACGATGGCCGCCACGCCGGAGATCCAGGCCAGGCTGGTGTCCAGATGCAGCACTGGTCCGCCCGCGAATTTGGCGGCCGCCTCCAGGTGGCTGGGGATGCGATCGTGGCCGGTGGCGATATCGTGACGCAGGATCAAGCAGTCTTCCCACACATCCACCAAGTCACGCAGCCGCACGCACAGGTTCAGTTCCAACAAGCTGCGCCAGTCGGATTTTGCGGCCACGGTTGTTTCGAGACGGGTGATTTCCTGTCGCAATCCTTCCGCCGCGGCTTCATCGCCTTCACGGCCGGCGGCAATCCAGGCGGCGATATCCGCCAGCAACGAACGCAGTGGGACGGGGATGCCGGCCGGGTCTTGCTGCAACGCCGTGATGCGATCCCCCACGGCCGCGAGCAGCGGAAGCAAGGCAGTCATGTGTTGTTCGAGAATGTTCATTTGCACCCGCGTGTGCTGGAGCAGCGCGGTGTCGTAGGGCAAATAGGCGGTCAGCGCCACCAGGCCGGTGGTATCCGCTGCCATCCGGCGAGCTTCGGCGCGCGATTTCTTATCCTGGGCGTGTCCGGCGAGCACGGCTTGGGCCCACCGTTCGGCATCGCCGAGCCAGGTTTCAATTCGTTCGGTCAGGACCGGCGCCACATGGCGCGGCAAAATCACCCGGTTTACGACCGCGGCGCAAAGGATGCCGAGCGTGATTTCTTGAACGCGGGACACGGCAGTGTCGAACAGCGACGAGGGATCGTTGACGCTGGCAAAGCCAATGATCGCCGCCGTGTAGCCAGCCAGCATGAACAGGTACGAGCGCGGCGTGCGGTCGAGCAGGCTGACGAAGAGGCAAGCCGCCACCCAGACCGCCATGGCCACGCACAGCAGCACCGGCGCGTTGACCAGATTGGGCACCAAGACGAGCGTTGCGAGGGCGCCAAGAAACGTGCCGACCACGCGATAGAGCGCCTTGGAGGCAACGGCACCCGCAAGCGGCTGGGATACGATATAGACCGTGGCCATGGCCCAATACGGCTTGGAGAAGCCAAAATGAAAGGCGATGCCCAAGGCCAGCATCGAGGCGAAGAACGTCTTCAGCGAGAAGACCACTTCACCCCAGCCAAGATGGGTGAAAACGGATTGGTTCACCTTACTGCCCCTTCAATTCCAGATCGAGCAGTGTTCTTTCCACCGTGGCCAGCATCTGCACTGTGGCGCGGAGTTGTTCCTCGGCGATGTTCTTCAAAAAGTCTTTGCGCAAGCCGTCCACCACCTGCTCGATTTCCTGGGCTCGCTGCCGGCCTTTCCCGGTCAACGAAAGGATTTTTGCCCGCCGGTCGGTGGCATCCTCCTTGCGCGTGACGAGTTTCTCCGCCACCAGCAGGTCAATGATCCGGACCAGGGACGGCCCTTCCAGCCCGAGTTCATCCGCGATCGCCCCGGGGCGAATGTGATCGCCGCGGGACAACACGAGCAGCGGCAGGGCCATGGCCTGGGACAAGCCGGAGTTGGCCAGCGCCTGATCGACGATGCGCCGCCAAATCCGACCGACACTGATGAGCGCGCGGGCAAATTCCGCCCGCTGGTTGCCTTTGTTTTCCATGCCATAAACATAACATGTGAACTAATAAGGTGCAACCTTTTACGGGTTGCCGCCCGTTCTGGCTGATGGGGGCGCCTCCCCGTGGCCTGAGAGCCTCGCTGATTCAGGCTCCGGGGGAGCTACGTGACCGTTGAAGTGGTGGATGACCACGGCCAGCGCGCGCTGAATGCGGAGCTTCCCGTGCGCTTTACGGTCAGCCGAGCAGGGAAACTGGTGGCCCCGGGCAATGGCAGTCCGAACCAGCCGGCGAGCTTTCGTGCTCCCTTGCACCCGACATTTGAGAGGTGTTGTCTGGCGATTCTGCGCCCGCTCGGCCCGTGGGGAATCATCAAGGTCGAAGCGGAGGCGAATGGGCTGGCGTCCGAGACGACAGCGGTCCAGGTGCGGTAGAGCCGCCAATCAGTGTGCTCCTCACGTGGGGGAGTTTCTGGTGAAGAACCTGAATTGTGCCAGCCCAATGCGGGAGCGGGGGCGGGGGAGCATTTTGATAAAAAATTTGACGGAAATTGAGGGCTGAAATACGCATTATTCATTGAATGCCGAAATTATTTAATGCACCAGTATTGTCGTCCCCACCAATCGCCAGCGGCCTGCTTGAATTGGAACAAGTTAAGTAATTGTGAAAGAATGACTTGTGAGAGTTTTGAAAGGTCCGGAGGCCAATTCCGCAAAGTCGCCAACGAAATTGAGTATGTTCAAGACACTGGCTTTTATCGCTGTGATGTGGCTGACCTTCGCGGTGGAGGCGCAAACCACGCTGACCTTCACCAGCGGCGTCCAGAAATACGCCGCACTCTCCGACGCCACGGTGAATTTGAGTGGGCGATGCGAATTGTGGGTGACTAATGCGAGCACCCCGCTCGCCGGTTGCACCATCAATTTGAATTCCGTGGACGCGTGGCTGTTCCTGCCAGGCGTCAAACCCTCTGTCGTGGCCTCCACGTATTTGAACCAGGTGTTCGTGAGCGGGGTGGGCGCGGCAGCCGGCAGCAACGTGCGCGTGGCGCAATATGGCCAAGATGGTGCAATCGTGATTCCAGAGTCCGCGACGTTTCAGCCCCTGACCGTTTTCAGCGAACCGGAATTCGGCGGTGCGGCGACGTCCTGCAGCCAATGGACTTACTATACAGGCAGCGGGATTGGGAGTGTTAGCTCGTTCATCCTGAAACGCGGCTACCAGGCGGTCATTGCTCAATCGGCCGACGGGATCAGCTATAGCCAATGCTACGTGGCACAGGACGGTGACTTGGAAGTGGGCGTGTTGCCGTCAACGCTGGATAAACAGGTGAAGTTCATTTACGTCACACCGTGGCGCTGGACCGCCAAGAAAGGTATCGCTGGTGATCCGGGCATCTCTCAGCTGAACGTGAACTGGTGGTATGATTGGAATTTGGACCAAAGCTCCTCGAAAGACTTGGAATACGTCGCCATCCGGCAAACGCAGTATTGGCCCAGCCTGAGCCAGAATTGGCAGTCCTTGGGCATCAACACGGTGCTGGGTTACAACGAACCGGACAACGCAAGTCAGGCCGACCTATCCGTCAGCGCGGCGATTGCCGATTGGGGCGATTTACTGGGCACGGGCTTGCGCGTGGGGTCGCCGGCCACCACCGACGGCGGGCGCAGCAGTTGGCTTTATCCATTTGTTGCGGACGCCGGCGTCGCTGGTTTGCGGGTGGACTTTGTCGCCATCCACTATTACCAGGCTCACGACCCGACCGATGCCGCCGGCTGCGCCACGCAACTGTATGATTTTCTTTTGGATATCTGGAATAACACGCATCGGCCTATTTGGGTTACCGAATGGAACAACGGCGCCAACTGGACCGACAACGATCCCTATCCGGTGCCGACCTACGCCCAGCAACAAGCGTGCATCTCAGCGATGATCAACATGCTGGAAAGCACTCCTTTTGTGGAGCGTTACGCGCTTTACAATTGGGTGGAGGATCCCCGGTCGGTGGTGACCAACGGAGTGCTCACGGGAGCGGGGGAGAGCTACAGCAATCTGGTTTCCAACCTTTCCTATGCGCAAGCCATGCCGGACAACGACACGCGTGGGATTGCCCAGTATCTTTTCGCCACCAACACTTGGGACACCTCCGGCTATGGTAACAACGCCCTGGCCGTGGGAGCGCCGGCTTTTGCCACCGGACACAACAGCCAGGCGCAGGCGATCGTTCTGGATGGGGCAAACAGCTACCTGCAACTCCCCGCCAACCTCGCCCAGGCCAGCGGTTTTACGTTCGCCGCGTGGGTCTATTGGAACGGCGGCGCGAGCTGGCAGCGGATTTTTGATTTTGGCGATGATACGTCGCACTATTTGTTCCTCACGCCGAGTTCCGGCAGCGGCACGCTACGTTTCGCCATCAATAACGGCAGCGGCGAGCAAATCCTGGAAACCAACGGGCTGGCCTCGGGCGTCTGGCGGCACGTGGCCGTGACACTCAACGGCGATACTGTGACCCTTTATGTGAACGGGACGCACGTGGCCACGGCCACCAATTTTTCGATCGCCCCCTCGGCTTTCACCCCCTTCAAGAATTACCTTGGCAAGAGCCAGTTCCCCGCCGACCCCTTGTTCGCTGGCAAACTGGATGAAGTGGAAATCGCCGACTACGCGTTGACCGCCGCTCAGATTTCGGCGCTTTACACCACGGTGCCGTCGCCAGTTTCGCCTTATAACAGCGGGGTTTGGACCAATGATGCGAATGGGACTTGGAGCACCACCAACAACTGGAATGACGGGTTGGTGGCCAACGGCGGCAACGGCGTGAATTACAGCGCCGATTTTAGCACGATCAATCTGACCGCGGATCGCACCGTGACCTTGGACAGCGCCCGCAGCATCGGCGGGTTGAGGTTCGGCGATCCTGCCGGTTCGCAGGACTGGACCGTGGCCGGCACCAGCGTGCTCACGCTCGACACCGGCGCCAGCAATGCCCCGGCGATTGCCGTGAACGAAAACACGACCACGATTTCCGTGCCGCTGGCGGGCAGTCATGGCTTTGTGAAGGGCGGCAGCGGCACACTAATCCTCAACGCTTCGAACGCCCTCACCGGCGTGGTCAGCATTGACAGCAGCAGCGCCACGACCAACGACGGGGTTGTCCGCGTTACGAACCCTGGCGCCCTGGCCAATGCCTCCGGCATTCAAATGCGTGACAGTGGCAACGGCAGCTCGACGTTGCAACTGGACGATTCCGGCGGCGCCAACGTGGCCGAAATCAGTATGAACGGACGGAATAACACGGTGCCGGCGATTGAAAATATGGCAGGCACCAACTCGCTGGCCGACGGGATCGGCGTGTACGGCAATGGCCGGTTTGCGGTGCAGGTGGATGCGGGCGCCTTGGATGTGGGTGGGACCATTACCACCTCAGACGGCGGCTCGGATACGATTACGTTCCAAGGCGACGGCTTGGTGAATTTGACTGGCGTGGTGGCGGACGGCAGCGGGATGATGAGTGTGAACCAGGCTGGCACCGGCACCCTGCTTGTGGGGCCGGGAAGCGCTTACAGCGGTTTGACAACGATCAGCCAGGGGGTGCTGGCATTGCAGTCCACATCGTTGTCCGGGCCGGTATTGCATTTTACGTTCAATAACGCCGCGGGTAGTGGCAACGGCAGTATCATTACCAACAGCGGTTCGGGAGGCGCGGCGATGAACGGCAAACTCATCAGTCCCACGGGCGCGGCAATCATCGCCGGCGGCGGGCGGTTTGGCGATGCATTGAGCCTCAACGGCACTGGCAGCAATTCGTTCAATAATCTCGTGATCGTCAGCAACAAAGTCTTGAACACGGATGCCGCGGGAAATTGGACGGTGTGTTTCTGGATCAAGACCAGCACGACGGGCGCGGTTGTCATGTATCAGGGCGATGGCACCTGGTCGAGTGCGGGACAGACCACTTTTTATTTAAACAACGATGGCACCACTGCGGGCTCGCATGCCGGCGCAGTGCGCTGGGCGGGCGGTTGGCTCACGGGAACCGCGGCGTTGAACAACGACGCCTGGCACTTGGTGGCGTTGGTGGACCGCGCCGGCACCGAGTCCATTTATGTGGATGGGAACGTGGATGCCGTCGCCTCGACGATGGCCGACCCACTTGCCAGTGACGCGAATCAAATTTGGATCGGGGGCTCGCCGGATGGCGGCGATGGGGCCACCAAGATGGCCGGTTTGATCGACGAGGTTTATATGTTCAACCGCGCCTTGAGCCAGACGGAGGTGCAGTCGTTGTATAACCTCAATACCATTACCAACTCTCCGCGGAACATCCTGCCCGCGGCGGCGACAGTGAATGTGGGGGCGGCCGGCACGCTGGATTTGGCGGGTATACCGCAGACGCTGGGCGGTCTGGACGGCGGCGGGCTCGTGACCAACAGCGGGGCCGCGACCACCCTGACGGTTTCCAACGCGAGCGGTGCCACGTTGTTCAGCGGCACGGTGGGCGATGCTTCGGCGGGCAACACGCTGAGCTTGACGAAGAATGGAGCCGGGATCTTTATTCTGGCCGGGAGCAATACTTATCACGGCAGCACGGTGGTCAATGGCGGCACCTTGAAGCTGTCGCCGTTGACGGACGACGCGGTGTTGCATCTGGCGTTCAACAATGCGGCGGGCAGCGGGAATGGCACCGTCATCACAAACCTGGGACTCGGTGGTGCGGCGATGAACGGCACCCTCATCAGCACCAACGGCGGAGCGGTCATCCAGACCGGCGGGCGGTTTGGCGGAAATGCCTTGACCCTGAATGGCAGCGGCGGCAATGCCTTAAACAACCTCGTCCTGGTGACCAACAAAGTCTTGAATACCGATGCCTCGGGGAGTTGGACGGTTGGCTACTGGATTAAAACCAGCACGGCAGGCGCCGTCATCATGTATCAGGGCGACGGTGCCTGGGCGAGCGCGGGACAGACCAGCTTCTATTTAAACAATGACAGCACCACGGCGGGCACGCATGCGGGCGCCGTGCGCTGGGCCGGCGGCTGGCTGACGGGCAAAACGGCCTTGAACAATAACGTCTGGCATTTTGTGACGCTGGTGGACAACGCGGGGATGGAGTCCATTTACGTTGACGGAAATCTGGATTCGGTCGCTTCGCTGATGCCCAACTCGCTGGCCCGTGATGCGGATCAAGTATGGATCGGCGGTTCGCCGGATGGCGGGGATGGCGCTGCAAAGATGAGTGGCATGATCGACGAGGTATACATGTTCAACCGCGCTTTGAGCCAGACGGAGGTACAGTTGCTGTACGCCAACAACAGTTTTTCGACCAATACGGGTAACGTCCTGCCCGTCACCACGACGGTGAATGTGGCCTCCGGCACCACTTGGGATGTGGGCGGGGTGTCGCCGACCATTGCCGCACTGACGGGTAGTGGCTTGGTGATGAACACCGGCCACGCGGCCACGCTGACGGTGTCCAACAACGCCGGCACGGTGACCTTCAGCGGCCGGATCGCCGACGGCTCGGCTGGAAATGCCTTGAGTCTGGTCCAAAGCGGCGGGGCCACGATTACCTTGTCCGGCGCAAATACCTACCGGGGCACGACCACCATTAACGGCGGATCATTGTTTGTGAACGGCGCGATTGGCTTGGGGGCGGTGACGGTCAGCAATGGTCTGCTGGGGGGCAACGGTGTCATCGGCGGGGCGGTGACCGTGCAAGCCGGCGGCACGCTGGCGCCGGGCGGCGGGTTGACGGCCTTGACTGTGAATAACGGCGTATCCTTGCTGCCGGGCAGTACGACGGTATTGGAGATCAGCGAGACGGCGCAAACCAATGACCAGTTGGTTGTCGCCGGCGCTTTGACCTGTGGCGGCGCGCTGGTCATCACCAACCTCGCGGGTACCTTGGGCGCTGGCGACAATTTTCAACTCTTCCAAGCCGGTTCCATCAACGGCTCGTTCAGTTCCAATTCGCTGCCGGCACTGCCCACTGGTCTTGCCTGGGGCACGGCCAACTTGTCCTACGGCATTCTCAGCGTGGTGGCGACCACGCCGACCCAGTTGCAAGGTGGCGTGAGCGGTGCGAACCTCAACTTGTCGTGGCCGGCCGATCATACGGGTTGGCGCTTGCAGGTTCAGACCAACCCGTTGGGCGTCGGGTTGAGTGCCAACTGGGTGGATGTTCCCAGCTCGATCTGGACCAACAATTTGATCATTCCTTTGGACGCCAATGAAGGCAGTGTTTTCTATCGGCTGGTTTTGCCATGAAATGTACTCCATGAGCCGCATGCATCTCGCCCGCAATTTTATGAACCCAATTCAGAGCCCGTTGCCCAAAATGAGATCAGGGCTGGGGTCTCCCCGGTTGGCGGCGCCGCGGCGGTGGTCGCACTTGCGCCAGCTGCTGTGCTGGCTGACGACGTGGCTGATGGCGTTGGGCGCCTCCGGAGCGGAGGGTGGGTTCTTGTTTGTCACCTTCAAGGGCGAGCAGACGCCCATGACCGAGCAGATTTATTTTGCCCTAAGCCAGGATGGCCGCAATTGGGAGGCTTTGAATCAAGCCAAGCCGGCGTTGGTCAGCCAAGTGGGGGAGCGGGGCGTGCGGGATCCGTTTCTGCTGCGGGCCCATGACGGAAAGGAATTTTTCATCGTGGCCACCGATTTATCCATCAACCTGAATGGGGATTGGCACCGGGCCACCCATGCGGGTAGCAGGTCAATCGTGATTTGGGAATCGGCGGATTTGGTGCATTGGTCCGAGCCGCGTCTGGTGTCGGTGGCGGCTGAGGACGCCGGCTGCACGTGGGCGCCCGAGGCGGTTTATGACACGGAAACCGGGGACTACCTGGTGTTTTGGGCCTCCACCAACGGCCGCGATGGTTTTGCCAAGCAGCGCATTTGGGCCTGCCGGACCGGAGATTTCCGCACTTTCAGCAAACCGTTCATCTACGTTGAAAGACCGCATGATGTGATTGATGCGGATATTGTCTGGGATGGGCAGGACTATTACCGCTTTTCCAAAGATGAGACATCCAAAGCCATCCGGATGGAAACCGGCAAAAGACTGCTGGGGCCATGGCAGGAGGTATCGCAGTTTTCACTGGCCAATTTGGTTGGCTATGAAGGGCCTGAATGTTTTCTGCTGAAGCCGGCGGGTTCGGGAGAGCACCCCACTTGGTGTTTGATGCTGGATTGTTACAGCAAAGGCACTGGCTACCATCCGTTTGTCAGCCAGGACTTGGGCCGCGGGCAATTCACGGCTGGCGAGAACTTTGTTTTTCCCTTCCATTTCCGCCATGGAGCCGTTCTGCCCATTACGACCGAGGAACGCGATCGAATGAAAGCGGCTTACCCCTGAGATTTTGCCCGCTGTCTTCTGCAGACGGAGGCGTTAAGAGACAACACTACCGCCAGCGCTCCACCGGCGACCGATGGAGCGGTTCCCGGCGAGGAATTGCTCTAACCGCGGCGCTGATTGGCCGGGTTTTTTTGAAGTGATCCAGGCGGACTCTTTCGATCGATCAGACTCAAAGTCGTCGTCGGCTTTTGCGCCCGACTCCAGGTGATGCCGGTATAACCATCATACCATTTTTGCCCCCAATTATTTCGGGGACGGTCACCTTTGCCATATTTCGCTCCATTCATACGTCAGCACTTCCTCCGTCAAGGGCCTGGTCGGCGTCCATTGCCTCACCCGGCACTTGCTGAGTGGTTGGCAACGACCCGGTTTGCCAGGCGTTCTGGTTTTCAATTGTAGCATTCATAAATAGCCACATTTTTCGATTCTACACGAAATTGGCGCCGTTGTCTGGCGAATTTAACTGAACTTCTGGGTCGGTTGGGATAATCTGCAGCGACTTGCACCGGGGATCTTCGGGATTCCACGGTTTGGCGGGGGTTTTTTATGGAAACAGTTTTACGACGCGGCGCAGGCCGGCCTGGACATGGTTTGCGTGGGGATGTTTGACGAAGTTGACGCAGGCACGGCTGTTTTCAAGGTGAGCCGTTCACCTCCCTCTCAGGGCAGCTTTGCCACGTACGAAGGGATGCCGGCGGATTGGTATTTGTGTCTGACCGCCGAGGGCGCGAAGGAAATCCGGGGGGGAACGGCCAAATCAGCGGGGAATGCAGATCACCCCGTGAAATCGCACTGACCTTTACGACCTCGGCCGGTGCCAATCGCTTTCCCCCCGGCTGGAACGCGGCCCCGCCAGAGCCGGATTCGTGCTTGAATAATCCGGGCGTAGCGGTAGGTTCTCATCCGCGCAGATGATTGGTGGGTAAATCGGTTGAGGTACCACAACGCCAACGGTCACCGCAATGTCGGTGGAAATTTGTGGCAGTGGTTTCGAAACGTCACAAAATCTGCGGGAACAGAGGCTGGAAGGGTGGCTGAGTGGTTAAAGGCACCTGACTCGAAATCACCAATATAAGCGGGCCTGTTTTGGAACTCATTGGCCTGCAAGGGACTTCCCAAACACGAACTCAAGTTTCACTGACTGTGATGGCGTGTGGCTGGGTGGGGTGGGTGACTTGCGCCATTCGGGGCGAAGACTGCGGCAGTGGTGCCAAATGCGACGTGTGATTCTGCAATAAACGCATGGCGCACCGCCCGAAGGGCCGTGCGGCTTTGAGCCGCTCCCCCTTTGCCAAGCCTCCGGCTTTGCCGG
>CAYTJG010000131.1:0-15630 GCA_964437865.1 uncultured Bifidobacteriaceae bacterium
AGGACCGGTGCGGGTCGATTCGGGTCCCAGCCTCGATTAAACCGGCGCCGTGTCTGTGCTAAGGGCTGGCGTTTATACCAGCGCGGGTGGGGCGCGTCTCTCCGAGCGCGCCGCGAACGTAGCGTGACGTTTCGCAGACCTCGGCGACCACGAGCGAAAGGCGGCGTTGCTGACGCGGAGCGGAGCGGGCAGAGCCTGATTTCAGGGCGATGCTTTGGGTGGCCTTGCGCACGTGGGTTGGCAGGCGCGGCGCGCTCGGAGAGACGCGCCCTACCCGAAAACAACCGCTGCGCGGTTGAACCAAGAAGAATTCTGTCTCACACCAGGCCGCGGACCGGCCGGTGAAACAGGTTTGATTCTTCGGGTTTTCTTGGCCATGCTTCTCGTTCATGAGCCTCTCCGAACATCGTCAGGCGATCGACCGACTGGATGCCCGTATTGTGCGGCTTCTCAACGAACGCACACGGCACGTGCTGTCCATTGGTGAGATCAAGCTGAAGGCCGGCGAGGAGATCTATGCGCCGCACCGGGAAAAGGCCGTCTTCCAGCGCGTCTGCCGGCTCAACCGCGGCCCCATCACGGAAGACCAACTCCGGGCCATCTACCGCGAGATCATGTCCAGCGCCCTGGCGCTGGAGAAGACGATGACCATCGCCTATTTCGGGCCCGAAGCCACGTTTACCCACCAGGCGGCCATCGAAAGATTCGGGACCAGCCTCAATTATTCCGCCCAGAAAACCATCGCCGATGTCTTCATGGAAGTGAGCAAGCGGGCCGCGGATTACGGCGTGGTGCCCGTGGAGAATTCCACCGAGGGCGTGGTCACGCACACGCTGGATATGTTCGCCGACAGCGATTTGAAGATTGTCTCGCAGGTGGTGCTGCAAATTCAGCAGTGCCTCATGAGCAACTCGCCCCTGGGTAAGATCCGGAAGCTGTACGTGCATCCGCAATCCCTCGCGCAATGCCGGGGCTGGCTGGCCAAACACCTCCCCACCGTGGAACTCGTGGAGACCTCCTCCAACGCCCGGTCGGCCGAACTGGCGGCGCGCGAAAAATACGCCGCCGCCCTGGGCGGCGTGCTGGCCGCCGAAAAGTATGGACTCAAGATCCTCGTCCGCGACATCCAGGACAGCACCGTCAACGTGACCCGGTTCATCGTGCTGGGACGCCAGTGCAGCCCGCCTTCCGGCGACGACCGCACCAGCCTGATGCTGAGCGTGGCGGACCGGGCCGGCGCCCTGCACGAGGCCATCGCCGCCTTCCGCAAATTCGGCATCAACATGACCAAGATCGAATCCCGCCCGAGCAAACGCAAGGCGTGGGAATACTTTTTCTTCATCGATTGCGCCGGACATTTTCAGGATGCGCGCCTGGCCCAGGCCATCCAGCGCCTCGGCCGCCATTGCAACTTCGTCAAAATCCTCGGCTCGTATCCCAACACGGATTGACAAGCCGGCGCTTCCTTGCGAAAGTGCCAGCACTGAAAGGAGCGCCATGGAAACTGAAGTTGCCAATTATTTCATCTGGGGAGTGGATGATTCCCATTACGGCCCGGTCAATCTGGCGGGGCTGGGCGAGTGGATTCGCGACGAGCGGGTGCTGCCCGAGACGTGGGTCTATGCGCGCGACACCGGCCACTGGACCCGCGCCGCCGAGCTACCCGAGCTCAAGGACCAATTTACCCTCAGGTTCAATTCCGTTCCCGATTCGCCCGCCCGCGTGGGGCTCAAGCCCGGGGCGTTGCGGCGCATCAAGATCCTGGCTGACCTGAAGGACGCCCAGTTGGCCCACCTGGCGGATTACCTGGAATGGCAGGAAGTCAGGCAGTGGGCCGTGCTGATCAGCCAGGGTGACGCCGGCGACTCGATGTTTCTCCTGCTCGCCGGCGAGCTGCGCGCCCGTACCGTCAGCAACGGCCGGGAAACCATTCTGGCCACCTTCAGCCCGGGCGATTTCTTCGGCGACCTGGCCTTGTTCGATCACGGCCCGCGCTCGGCGGATGTGGTGGCCAACGTGGATAGCACGCTGCTGAAGATCACCGCGTTGGCGTTTGAGCGGCTGACCCGCGAGGCGCCGGCCCTGGCCACGCCGTTCTTGCAGGCGACCGCCCGCACCTTGGCCGCCCGCATCCGGGCAGATAACAAACGGCTGGAACGCGTCACGCAGCAATACACGGCCGGTGCCGAGGTGCTTTGAATTTCCCGCGCCCCTTGCCGCCGCTGGTTCACGATTGAAATCCGTGGCGGATGCGGGCAAGCTGCCGTTTGTGACGCATATTGCCCAAGCCCGAAATGTCTTCGATATTGAACTCGCCGCCCTGAAAGCCGTCCGTGCGCAACTGGACGGCGCGTTTGACGCCGCCGTGAAAACGATCGTGGAAACGCTCAGCCGGCACGGCAAGATCATCGTGGTGGGCATCGGCAAGTCGGGCAACGTGGGGTCCAAAATCGCCGCCACCTGCACCAGCACCGGCTCCACCGCCGTGGTGCTCAACAGCGTGGACGCCCTGCACGGCGACCTGGGCCTTGTGAACGACGGCGACGTGGTCCTGGCGCTGAGTTATTCCGGCGAATCCGATGAGCTGCTGAATTTATTGCCGGCGTTGAAGCGGTTTCGGGTGAAGATCATCTGCCTGACCGGCAACCCCAAGTCCTCCCTGGCGCAGCACAGCGACGTGGTGCTGAAAGTGCGGGTGCCCAAGGAGGCCTGCCCGTTCAACCTGGCGCCCACCTCGAGCACCACGGCCATGCTGGTGATGGGCGATGCCCTGGCCATGGTGGTGTTGCAGGCCCGCGGCTTCAAGAAGAGCGATTTCGCCCGCTACCATCCCTGCGGCGCCATCGGCCGCGCCATGCTGCTGCACGTGTCCGACATCATGCGCACCGGCGACCGCAACGCCATCGCCCGCGAGGACATGCTGGTCAAGGAAGCGTTGCTGGTGATGACCAGCGCCAAGTCCGGCAGCCTCGCCATCGTCAATGCGCGCCACAAACTCGTAGGCGTGTTTACCGACGGCGATTTCCGCCGGCGCATGTCCACCGACGAGCAGATTCTCACCCGCCCGCTGAAGGACGTCATGACGCGACACCCGATTGCCGTGCACACCGACGCGCTCACGGTGGAGGCGCTCAAGATTTTCAACGAGCGCAACATCGACGATTTGATCGTGGTCAACGCCAAGGGCGAGCCGGTGGGGCTGGTGGATTCGCAGGATCTGCCCAAGTTCAAAGTCATGTAAACCGGCTCCGCCGCGAGCTCGCGCGGCCGGCTGCTGTCATCACCCATGAAAATGAAAACCGCCTTTCTCTTTATCGGCCTGCTGCTCGGGTTCACCGCCTGCAGCGCGCTCAAGCCAGCGCCCGCCGCCCAGCCGGGACAAACCGCCCGGGTCTTTGAACACCAGGAAACGTTGCGGGCCGGCTACCTCCTGTTTCTGCCGGCGGGTTATGGGACCGACCCGCACAAGCAGTGGCCGTTGATCCTGTTCTTGCACGGCGTGGGCGAGCGCGGCACCGACGCCTGGTTAGTGGCCAAACATGGACCGCCCAAGATCGACACCACCACACCGGACTTCCCCTTCATCGTGGTCTCACCGCAATGCGCCCCCGGCGACAAGTGGTCCGATGAGCTGTTGCTGGCGCTGCTGGACGAAGTGGAGGCCAGGTATCCGGTGGATCGCCACCGGGTTTATCTCACGGGGCTGAGCATGGGGGGCTTCGGCGCCTGGAGTTTGGGGCTGCGGCATCCGGAGCGTTTCGCGGCCCTGGCGCCGATCTGCGGCGGCGGCGATTTGATCACGCCCTTGGTCAGCAATCTCGATCAGCAGGCAGCGCTGGCAAGCCTGCCAGTCTGGGCCTTTCACGGCGCCAAGGATCCGGTGGTGCCGCTGGCGGAATCCCAGCGCATGGTGGATTACCTCAAGAACCGGTTCGGCGTGCGGGACGTCAAGCTCACCGTCTATCCCGAGGCCCAGCACGATTGCTGGACGCAGACCTACGCCAACCCGGAGCTGTACGTCTGGTTCCTGCAACACACCCGGTAAATTAAGCTGGCTGACCGGGCACCGCCCGCTCAGCCAGCTTGTTTTTAACGCACGTCGGTAGCAACGACGGAATTTTACTGCTTCAGCCGGAAGAACACGCTTCCGTTGGCCGGATCAAGGGGAATCGTCAATTGATTCGTCCCGGTGGAACCAATCCAGTCCACCCAGTTGGTGCCCAAGCCCACGCTCGGGGCATTGGTCTGGGATTGCAACCGCCAGCCGGTGTGATCGGCGGGCCAGAAGATCACCAGGTTCGCCCCCGTCACGCTAAACGTGAGGTTGGTGGAATTGGAGCTGGGACTCGAGCCGACGACCACGTTCAGTGTGCCATTGGCGGTCAATTGCGTGGTGTCCCAAGCGAGGCCGGTTCCCGGGATGGCCGGGACGATGGCCGAGAACGAACCGGTGTAATTGGTGGCGCTGAACAGCTTGAAACTGTTTCCCGCCGCCAGCGTGCCGGACAGATTCGTCAACACCAGGGTGCCGCCGAACGTGAACTCGTTCACGCCCTGAATAATGTCATTGGTGCCCGCGCCTTCGTTCAGTTTGAGGCTGCACACGGCGCCCGGCAACAGGGTGACGTTGTTGTCGAGATTGAACGCGCCCACCGCGCCGAGGTCGGCCGCCAAAGTGGCACCGGACTGGACCGTGACCGGTCCGGCCACCAAGCCGGCGCCGCCGAGCACGCCGCCAGCCACGTTGACCGCGCCGCCGCCGATGAGGCTGCCGTTCACCGCCAGGGTGCCATTACTGATCACGGTGGCGCCGAGATAAGTATTGTTGGCGGTGGTCAGGGCCAACAGGCCTGAGCCCAGTTTCACCAAGCCGCCGGTGGCATTGGCTTTCAAATCACCCGCCTGCAAGGTGTAACTGGAGCTGTTCGCCGCCACACTGGCGCCGCCGCCCGTATAGGTGAAGGACAGCACGTCCCCAACCACGTAGCCCTGTCCGGGGCAGGTGAGGGTGAGACTGGCGATGCCGCCGTTGGTCATATTGGCCACCGCCAGGGCGCCCGTGCCGGAACCGCCGCCGATGGTCACCACCGGCGCGCCAATGTAACCCGTGCCCGAGTCAGTCACGGGCAAGGTGCCGTTCGCCGGGTAGATGCCGTTACCCGTGGGCGCCACGAGATCCACGTCCAGCGAGCAGGTATTCGTCCCCGAATCCACCACCGCGCCGCCGTTGTAGATTTCCGCCACGAGGTCGGCGGTCAGGGAACTGGGCGTATTGGTGATCAGGCTGATATCATCGGCGCCGGCTTGCAGGGTGGCGCCATTCCAATCCACGAGGCCCACGCCCATGGAATTCTCATTCCGGTAGATGGCCGCGCCGAGCTGGAGCAAGCCGCGGTTAAGGTTGAGCGTGCCCGAAGTGGCCGAGGTGTCGCCCACCAGGAGGAAGCCGATGCCGCCGCTGTTATAGAGGTTGGTGACCGCGGCCGTGCCGCCGGCGGCCGTGCCGAGATTGAACACGCCCACCGAGGAGGGTTTGTCGCCCACGATGATGCGGTAGGAGGACGAGATGGTTGCCGCCCCGCCCGTGAACGTGGCCACGCCGGTGCCGCCCACATTGGCGCTGCCGCTTTGACTGCCCACCGCAAAATAACGGGCGCAGTTCAGAACGCCGCCGGATTGGTTGAAAATGCCGGTGCCGGCGCAGCCCACGCGGATGCCGCTCGAATTCGCGTTGTTCAGCGTGCCGCCGATGAGTTCATAATCGCCATAGGCAGCGCTGCCGCCCGTGCCGATTTCCAGATAAAGGTCGCTCGAGGCGCTGCAATTAAACGTGCCGGCCGTTTGCCGGATGGCTCCCGCCCCGGCATCGCCGGTATCGCCCACCACGCCGCCGATGCTGTCCACGCCATTGAAATTCAGGGTGTTCGTGGTGTTGATGTTCAGCACGGCCGGCACCACGTCGGCGCCCACGATCAAGGACCCGTTACCCGTCACCGAACTGCCGGGCCCATACGTCACCACGCCGTTGCTCACCGTGGTGGTGCCGGTGTAGGCGGACGCCACATTCAGCGTCAAACTACCCGTTCCCAGCTTGTTCAAGCCGGTCGTGCCGGCAATGGTGCCGGTACCGCTGATCGAATAGTTCAGCACGTCATTGGTCACCACGAAGCTTGCCGGATTCACCGTCGTATCCAGTTCCACAGCCGTGCCGCCGGTGGCGGTGTCATCCATCTGCACATTGTCGCCGTCCAGATAAGTGCCCGAGCCGGAGCCGGCCAGGGTGCGCCAGTTCTTGGTGCCGTTGATATCCCAGGTACCGCTGATGGAGCCCGTCCAGAAGTCGCTGTCCACGGTAACCGTTTGCGTCAAGGGGAGAGAGGTGGTCTGGCCATAGTTGGCATTGCCGCCATACACCGCGGTGATCGAGTGGGAGCCATCAACCAAAGCGCTCGTCGTCAGGGTGCCCTTACCGCCGCTCAACGTGGCGGTGCCCAGCACGGTCGTGCCGTCCTTGAAAGTCACCGTGCCGGTGGCGGTGCCGTGGTTGCCGGTAACGGTGGCCGTGAGGGTGACCGATTGGCTGAAGATGGAAGGATCGAGCGACGAAGTCACCGCCACTGTCACGCTGGGGCTGGAAGCCACGCTGAGGACGCCACTGCCGGTGAAATGGCTGTCTTGGTTATTCGCCGCGGAGCCCGACGCGCCCCAGGTGCCAGGGGTCACATAGGTGACGCCGCCATCCAGCGACAGCGCGTAAACGGCGTTGGTGCCGGTATAGTTGAGGTCGGCCGTGGCCGTGCCGCCCAGAATGAAATAACCCGTGTCGCTGACGTAGCTGTTGGTAATGCCGTCTTCCAGGATCAAGGTGGCGCCGTTGGCCACCGAGACGCTGCCACCGCCCAGACCGCCGTCCGCCTGCACGTCCAGCGTTCCGGCGCTGACCACCGTGTTGCCCTGATAACTGTTGCTGACCGTCAAGACCAGCATGCCGGCGCCGAGCTTGGTCAGGCCACCGGCGGTATTGGTGGCGAGGTCGCTGGCGGTCAAAGTATAAATGAACGGGCTGGCCGGCGTGGTGGCGCCGCCGCCAGTGAACACGAAGCCCAGCACGTCGCCCACGGACAGGTTTTCTCCCGGCGAGGTGATGGCCACGCTGGTGATGGAACCGCCGGAGAGGTTGGCGACCGCCATGACGTTGCTGCCGAAACCGGTGTTGGTCACGGTGACCACCGGGATGCCGATATAGCCGCTGCCGCCACCGGTCACCGCGAGCGTGCCGCCGGCTGGATACAAACCGTTGCCGCCGGGCGCCAGCAATGGGGCCGCGCAGGTGTTGGTATTGGCCTGGTCATCGATCACCACGCCGCCGTTGAACACATTCACGATGAAAGCGTTGGCGACGTTGAAGATATTGTAGTTGTTGCCATTGGCCTGGTAGGTGGCGCCGTTCCAGTTGACTTCCGCAACCCCCGCCGAGTTGTTGTGGTACATGGTGCCGGCCATCCGCAGCGTGCCGCTGTTGAGATTGAGCGTACCCTGGGCATTGGTGCCGCCGGAATCAACAAAGTCGATGCCGCCGGAAGTGGTGCTGGTATTCAGTGCGGAGACGACGGCGGTGCCACCGGCTTCGGTGCCGAGGTCCAACGTGCCCCGGCCGCCCGATTTGTCAGAAAGGAGGATGCGGTAGCCGGAAGCCACCGTGGCGGTACCGCCAAGGATGATGGCCTCACCGACGCCGCCCGCATTGGCCGTGCCACCGCCGCCGGCCTGGCTGCCCAGCGCAAACCACCGGGTGCTATTCAGCGTGCCGCCGGTCTGATAAAGGACGCCCACGCCACCGGCGCCGAACCGCGCGCCGGAATTTCCCAGCGTGCTATAAGTGCCACCAGCCTGGAGCGTGATACAGCCGTAACTGCCGCCGCCATTCAACCCGCCCGTACCCACTTCCGTGTAGTTGTTGTTGTTACCGGTGGCAAAGGTGCCCGCCAGGATGTGGAGCACCCCCACGCCGGTGTCGGTCGTGTCGGGCTGCGTGCCGCCGATGCCGTAGTAGGAACCCGTGTTGGTGATGCCGCCGGTCGTGTCGATGTTCACCACTGCCCGGCCGTTCACGCCGCCGACGTTAAAGATGCCCGAGCTGGCGCCGTGGCTGGAGCCATTGTAATTAACCACGCCATTGGTGATCAGGGTGGCGCCTGAGTAGGAGTTCGCGCCCAGAAACGTCAGCGTGCCGCTGCCGCTCTTGGTCAAACCAGTGGTGCCGGCCAGCGGCACGGCGATCGTGGCCGTGTCATCGACGATGTTGAACAGCGGTGCTGTTCCGAGGGTCAGCAAGTTGGTGCCGGTCAGCGTCCAATTGAATTCCGGCGTGGTGTTGGCGTCGCCAAAATTCAAGGTGCTGATCGTGTGTGCCGCGTCCAGGGTGACGGTATGGTCGGCGGTCATGACCACCGTGCTAAAGTCGGCCGTGTTGCCGGTACCGTCCGCTACCATGTAGCCGGCCCAGTCGTTGGTGTCGCTCCAGTTGCCGTCGCTGTCCGCGGTCCACGTGCCGCTGGCGGCCCGGAGGCTGTTGGTGGCGCAGAGCACCGTGGCGGCCAGCACCAGGCAAAGGCATGTCTTATAGTTGGGGTTTCGAATCATAGGTTAAAAAATTGATGTCATTAACACTCTAGGGATAAACGTAAGAGGCTTGTATAGCCCTTTTGGGTATCATTTTGGGATGACAGGTGACAGTCCGGCAACAAATGGGGAAACGGGCTAGCCCGAAATAGTGCCGCCCCCGCGAAAAAGGCGGATTGGGGAGCGGTGGCTGGAACCGATGGCGATCTGCGAAAGCCCGCCCGGCCGGGCTAACCCCGGCGCGCGCGTTCGGACTCGGGCGTCTTCAAGTATTTGGCCACCGCCTCGGTGCGGGAATGCACGTGTAGCTTGTCGTAAATGCTGCGCAGATGGCTGCGCACGGTGTCAAAACCCAGGCCGAGAGCGTCGGCGATTTCCTTGTAGCGATAGCCCTTGGCCAGCAGTTCGAGGACTTCCTGTTCACGCTTGGATAAATTCTCCAATTCCGGCGCCGAATGTTTCAGGTTCCGGAAATGTTCCACCATCTTGCGCGCGATGCGGCCGGACATCGGCGAAGCCCCGGTATGGATTTCCTGGATGGCCTCCAGAATCTTCGCCGGCGGCGTCCGCTTCACCAGATAACCGCTCGCACCGGCCATGATCGAGTCAAACACCAGCTCGCTATCCTCATACATCGTCAGGATCAGGACCTGCGCCCCGGGCAGCAAGGACTTCAATTTGCGCGTGCAGTCGATGCCCGACATCTGCGGCAGATTGATGTCCATCAGGATGACATCGGGCCCCAGCGCCGGGATCTGCCGCAACGCTTCTTCGCCGTTGGCGTGGGTGCTGATACAGACGGCGCCCTCGCTGCTGTTGATGAGGAACGCCATTCCGTCACGGATCTGCTGGTCGTCTTCGACAATGGAAACTTTTACACGCACGCCGCGACCTTATGAGCCGGGGGAGTGGGACGCAAGCGAACTTTCCGCGGGATGGCCGCCGACCGTTTGGGCGCCGGCGCTTTCGGAAGTTTGGGCTAGGCCGAATTCGAGCGTCACCCGGGTGCCGCGTCCCGGCTGGCTGGTCAGGGCAAAGCGACCGCCTGTCTCCTCGAGCCGCCGCTGCATGTTCTGCAAACCGTTGCGCCGGCCGGAGGTCGCTTCCGGGTCAAAGCCCACCCCGTCATCCACAATGCAAATCTGGAAACGGTCTGCCTGCAATTGGAACCGTACCCAGACTTCCTTCGCCTGGGCGTGCCGCACGACATTGTTCAAAGCCTCCTTCGCCGCCAGAAACAGGTTGTGCCGCAATTCGGCGGACAAGGGATGGCGCGGCATCTCCGGCGGCAAATCCACGCGGCAGAGCACGTCGGTCAATTGAAATAATTCCTGGGCCTGAACGGCCACATAATCGCAAAACCGATCAAGCGAATCGTTCTTGGGATTCACCGCCCAGACGATTTCATCCAGGGTGCGCCCCAATTCCAGCGCGGTTTCGGAGATTTTTTCGGCGTGCGCCGCCGTCTTGCCCGCATCCAGCGCGTCGTTTTTCGTAAGCTCGGCCAGCAGGCTCACCCGGGTGACGCTGGTGCCCAGGTGGTCGTGCATGTCCTTGGCAATGCGCGTGCGTTCGCGTTCGAGATCGCTTTGCCGCTGTACTTGTTCGCGCCGCCGGATTTCCACCGCCAGTTGCGCGGTGCGCTCTTCCACCCGCCGCCGCAGCAACTGGATCCAAACCAGCGCGGCCAGGATAGTGGCGGCGAGACCCCCGGCGAAAATCAGCGCGCGCCGCAGCGTCCACCACGGCGGCAGCTCCAGCACCGTCACGGCCGCCGGCGAGTTGAGCAGCAGCTCAAAAGAGGTGAACGCCTGGTCCGGCCGGCCCGCCTGCTCGGCATAGACGCCGGTCAATTCCAATTGGCTGCCGGGAATCAAGCGCGGCAGCGCGCCCTGCCGGTTAGCCAGCCGCGCCAGAAATTCGCGGCTGCCGCTCTGCAACTCCAGCAACCGCTCCGTCTCGTTGCCCGTGAGCCCAATCAACCGCGCCGGCACGGAAATCAACCAGCCGTCGTGCCCCTTGCTGAATAATGCGTCCCCCGGCAACACCACGGGCGCCGGCAACGGCGCCTCACCCGTGGGCCGCAGCACCGCCTCGCGCAAGACCGGGGACGGTCCGCCCAGTTCGGGAAAACCCACCACCTCCGTGAGGTCCCCCGCACTCACCGCGGTTCTTCTCTGCGGCAGCACGCGCACGGTAGTGTCACCGTCGCGCAGGAAAATCTCCCCGTCCCCCGCATGCATGATCTGCCCCGCCAGCTTGACCCGTTGCAATGAGCCCGCCCGGGCATCAAACTGGAGCAGTTCGGACGCGTGCTTCAGGCTGGTGGCGAACGGATCAGCCGGCGCCGGTTCGTCCAGGTTCAGCGAGACATTCGAAAGGCGGATCTGGCCCACGCGCACCTCCTGCGAGTTCTGGTCGCGCACCGGCACCACGCAGCCGCGGATGCGGACGAGGGCATTCTCGGTGTGCTTCAATAATTCGGGCGTCACGGGAGACAGCAACACGCGGATTTTGCCGTCGCGCGTGAGCAGCATGACCGCATCGGATTCCACGGCGGTCACGATGCCCTGCAACTCGACATACAATGTGTCCAGGCTGCCGTTGAGCAACTGGTCCCAGGCCGGATGGATCGGCTCGGGCAGGGTGCCGACTCCGAGCCGCGTGGCGTGGTGCGTGCGGATGTTGGGCGAAAACTCGGCAAAGGTTTCGCCCTCCACCTCCCAGTAATCGCCCACGCGCGGCAGCGACGTGTTGGCGTAGGGCGTCCACCAGACATCGATGGCCGAGGTGTCGTCCTGAATGATGAAACCGGTCTGGTTGCCGCGGACCAGGGTGATGACCCCGCGCAGTTTCACCGGGTAACCGCGCTGCGCCTGCTCGCGCGACAATTGCTTGACCTGCCGGACGGAAGTCAGCAGCGGCGGCCGGTTGGGGGCGTCCGCCAACTGGCCGGGCGCAACGCGGCCGACGGCGCAGGTGAGCACCAGGTTGGTCTCCGACCGGTTCAAGCGGCCCAGCACCTCGATCGCATTGGTGCCGTAGCCAGCCAGCGGCGCTGCCCACTGCAAATCAATCGTGCCGGAATCATCGCGGAGCCGGGCCGGGCCAGCCGCCGCGGGCTCGCTGATCCAACCGCGCACATGGGCAATCAACTCGTCGGCCGCGGCGTCGTTGCTGGCGGCGAGCTGGCGGATCGATTGCCGCGGGTAGCGGTTCCATTGCGCCGGGGAGAGTTCCTGGATTTCAATCTGCGCAATGCCAGGCGTAACCATGGCGCCCGCCACGGACTGGCCGCCGGGCGTTTGGGTGGCCTGACAGAACCCGAGCACTTTCACGCGGCTGCCGAGCAGCAGCAGGGGCGAGGCGCCGGTGGCGTCCACCACCTCCACACTGATGGGGCCGTAACCGGAACCCACTTCTAGAAAGAGCGCGCCGTCGCGTTCGCTGGCGAAATTGACCGTGCCCTCGGTCTGCGACCAGGGTGAGCTTTGATGCGACTCAAGAATCTGGCGCGAGGCCACCGGCAACGAGGCCGGCAGTGGGTGGCTGCCCAGGACCTCCACGTGGGGCGCCGATTCGTCGAGAAACAACTGGCTGCCATCGTGGGAAGACAGCGTGAAAAAGTATTGGCCATTTCGCGGCACGTCGAAGAAGCCGCTGAATTCCAGCCCGGTCTTTATGGCGCGGGCCGCGGCGTGCAGCGTGAAGTTCTTGCCCGTGCCCAGGCTCACGGGATTAAGGCGGGCCAGGCCGGGCACGTGCCGCCAATCGCCTTCATAATTCTCGTAGGTCAGACCCGGCGCCCAAACCAGCCGGCCCGAGGAATCAAACTCCGGATGAACCAGGGCCCGGTCGGGGATTTCCTGGCGCGGCACGCCGGGTCCCTGGTAGAAAACTTCCAAGGCCGCAGCCTGGGTGCGGTTGAACCAGGAAAGATGGAGCGGGTGTCTGCCGGCCGTGAGAAACATCGCCCCCGACCGTTCCCGGACGGCATGCACACCGTCATTTTCCACCAAGGGGGCATTGCAAACCAGGAGCAGATTCCGGTCCAGCACACCCGAGCCGCTGACTTGGATTTCCTGGCCGGGCTGCAGCGCAATGGCCGGGGTATCCATTTGCACGACGGTGCCGCCGGTGGCGTCCTGAAACGCAAACAAGCCCGGGCTGGCACCGGTGGCCAGCACGGTCCCGCGCAGACACAACCAGCAGCCCGTACGATGGCCACTGGCGCCGAGACGCCGCAATTCAGCCACGGTTGTGGCCGTCGCGTTGGTGGCCGCCGGCGGCGGTGCGAGTTCCTGGATTTGGCCGGCCTCGGATACCAACAGCCGCCCCGCGACACTGCCGTGGCCGGGCTCCACGACACTGCGGCACAAGCCGGTCACGCGCAGCCGGCTAAACAGCATCGGCGGCGTCAGCGTGGCCAGGTCGGATTCCACAAACAATCGCCCGGTGCTGGCGGCCAGTTCCATTTGCCAGCCGCGCTGCGAATCCACATGCACACCGGTGACTGTGCCCTCGGCTTCCGCCCAAAAACAATCCCGGCCCGGCACCAGTTTTTGTCCCGGTTGGATCCTTTCCGCCGTCGGCAGGAGCGCGTCGCCCAGCATTTCCAGCCGCAACGGTGTGTCGCCCAAGTACAGCCGGCTGCCGTCATCCGAGGTGGTCCAAAAGGTATATTGGCCCGCCCGCTCGATGCTGAGATAGCCGGAAAACTCCAGGCCCGCGTTTTCGGCTCGGGTGCGCACGGCAATATTGAAATTGGTAACTGTGCCTTCGTTGAAGGGGATGGCGTTCCGCCAGGTCGGCAGCCACTCCCATTGGCCCTGGTAACCGCGAAAACTCAAGCCCGGCAAATTCACCCCCCCCGTTTCCGCCGGCGCATTCGTCCGGAACAGGACGCCGGCGGGAATCGGCTGGCGGGGCATCCCCGGGCCAGCATACTCCACGGTCAGTGCGGCATCCGCCGGACCGTTAAACCAATCCACCCGGAGGGCATGCCGGCCGCGGCTGAGGGAAATGGTGCCCGATTTCTCGGTTACGGAATGCAGCCCGTCGTTGTCCACCAGCGCCTCGTTGAGGCAGCCCAGACCCGCCGTGCCGCTGCCGCTCAGCCGGACCTGCCGGCCCGGAACCAAGCCCGGCAGGGCCGCTAAATCCATTTTCACCGGCAACACATTCGTGCCGGCCTGCAACACCAGTTCGTCGTGCGCCCCGTTCACCCACAGGACAACGCCAGTGAGGTCGATGGGTTGGGCCACGCAGTGGGTACCGGCGACTGCGGTGGCCAACTGGGCAAGATCGGTCTCCCGCGCGGCCGGCGTATCCCCCCGCAGGCCGATGGCGCCGCTGCCGGCCACCAGGGCGGCCAGCCCGCAACACACGGCGGCGCGGCGCATGAAATTTGCGCCGCGCGCGAAAGGATCAACGGGTTTATTCACGATAACGCTACGAAAACTCTATAGGGAATGCGAGGGTTCCAAGTTCCGGGATTTTAAACAAGCAGATTCGGCCTCCGAACCCGCCGCGAACATAGCGTGCGTTTTGCAGCCCCCGGGGATCGCGAGCGAAAGGCGGCGTGGTTGACACCACGCCTCGCCCCCCCTATCCGCATGGGGCCACACCCGAAGGGCTGCGCTTCCCAAGCCGCGGAGCGGCGACCGATAATAGCCCGCATTTTTAAATGCGGGTTTCGGCCCACGCACACCCTCAGCCCCATCGGGGCGGCTGACCGGATTTTCCCCACCCAACCGCCCCCCCTTTCAACCGTCCCGTCGGGACGGGGCCGTCTCCCGCGACCGAAACCCGCATTTGAAAATGCGGGCTATGCTCTTCGGTTCCTCTGGAACTTTTCCGAGTCGGCCTTTGTGACGCTGGCCTCAGCGTCCTCGACTGGACCCGGCGGAAGCGCGGCGGTTGCGGTCGGACGGAAAGGGCACGAGTCAAATCTTGAGATTTTAATTTCGTCGAAAATCTTTGACAGAAATTCGACGGTGCGCTTTCATAAATCCATGGCAGCAATCGGACTGCAAAAGCCACCTGTGCAAAACTTCATGCACAGCCAGTCATTCAATAAAAGTTAGGCGGACTTGATTCACATGACACCGGAATTGCTAGAGAAGCGAGTTAAGTCAATGACAAGATTTGGCCGTTTCGCTTTTTTCGGACCGGCTTTGCTTGCTGTTGGCCCGCTACTCTTTTTTTGCGTTTGTGATGTTTGTCATTGGCACGTGGTTGATAAAGAGACCGGCCTTTACATTGTTTTGGCTGGAGTGTTCGGCTTTTTTCCGGTAGTTGGCATATTGGCTTATAGTGGTGAGCGGCGATACCAGGTGCTGTGTCCGCACTGTGGGCAATCGCTTGTGAGCCAATATCCGGTTATTTTATCCACCAAAACTTGTCGTTTTTGTCGAGAGGTTGTTATTGATGAGTCAGCCCAATAATCATCTGGAGCCATCCGCCATTAACGCGATGAGCTCCGCTATGCGGTCCTGGCCACAAATCGGCGCTGGCTCACGTCCGGATCTTTAACCCGTCGCCAAATTATTCCCCTTTTATGAAACAAAGGAGGATTCTGTTCCTGGCTGTTTTCTGTTTAATTGCCGGCGCCGCAATTTGGATTCTATGGCGCCCCGGTGGAAAGCCCACTCCTGGCGCGCCAATCTCCTCTCACGGTAGCACTAATGCTCAGGCATTTGCGCGCGATCTGGGCGAAACGAATGGACTATTTAACCTCATCACAATGACGAATCTTTCTGGATGGAAGAAAGCGATTGAAGGATTTTGGGATACCAAGAATGGATTGTTTCAGACCTGGGTAATGGAATGCCCGGGCGAGTCGAACGGAATTCCGTTGAGGCTGACTCTGGGAAGCAATTCCGTATTGATCAAGCCAGTTTTAATCGAAGCGGACGCTTATAATGGGAAGGACCACTTATTCGAGGAGGAAATGCATTTGGAGGCGATGCCCATCGAAAAAGTCCGTGAATTGGGCTTGCGTTTGTG